>JAJNBM010000035.1 GCA_021156165.1 Gammaproteobacteria bacterium
CGTTGTTGTTTCCATTCTTTATAGGCTGCTTTTTTTTCCTCTATACGGCGTTTTGTTTCTTGCTCTAGTCGTTTAACTCGATCGCTACTTGCCGCTAGCGGTTTTACATGAACCTGAACTTTTTCTTGTAGATAGTCTCTTTGTGTCGCATTAGCCGCAGCAGGTAAGACAGTACCTAATATATCTCTCGGGGTAAGATACTCCCAACCCTTTTTTGCTTCCCATGCGGTGACATAAGCAGAATATTCGTCGCTCAAAGGAACGGATGGGCTAGACTGCGGTGGCATACATCCCGCACTGTTCATCGTTCTGTAAACAGACATCTGTTTATCAAGATCTTCATAATTTGAAATTGGCTTCGAAGCTGTAGCGGGTTGTAGCGTTTTTATGCTTTCTGAAAATCTATATACTTCATCATGAACCGTGCTATCTATTCCTGGCTCAGCATTTTTTTCTAAGTCCGCGCCTAATCGGGTCACGATAAATGCTATTTCTTTTGTGTGACTTGCGGTAAATTCAGTTGTCTTTATATGCATGGGCTCTAGACCCAGATCGCGTTGAATCACATCGTGTTCCGCAAAAGCTGCGCGTGTTTGTTCCGGAGTTGGTGTTTCCCCATGCCTTAATTTAAGCGCAATGCGATCACCCATGTTCATAAAGTAGTAAGGCGTATCTTCTGGTTCGTATCTTCCACCTTCATTGCTTAACTGTGTTTTAATATTGTCTATATATTCCTTATGATCCGCTATCGCTTGCTCTAAAATACTCTTCCCACCTTCTTCTACTGGAGAAAGAAGTGCTTCAACTTTAAAACCAACGGGGGGAGTCCAGGTATCCCATAACGACTGGCGACCGATGGATATGTCCCTCTTGTTCTTAATTTTTCTTAATTGTTTTAAAGATTCCTCTAACTGACGCAAAGGAATACGTTTATAGCTACTCGGCAAGAGATCACGCATCTTCTGTAATCCATAATATGAAGACGATAGACCGTAGATACTTTGTTGCTCGGCGGATGCAGGAACAGCCCCGCCGCTCGCTGTGGGTATAGATGTAACAATAGGATTTACATTAACTCCAGTTGTTAAATTGTGCACTGCACCAGGTTCGAACTTGGTGGTTGCAACTTTTTCACCAGTAACCTTACGTAACGGTAGGTGCGGTGGAAAATGTGGCGGCGTTTCCGCTTCACTCGCTAGTGGCTTTTTACTAGGTCGTTCACGTCGTTTTAAATTTGAAGAATCCCCATCAAAATCGTCATCGCCAGGCAGCTGTGACGCAGTATCAGGCAATGGATGGCGCGCCTTGCTAGAGAGCGGAGGTGTAGATTGCGCCTTGGTTCTCAGATCATTTTCATCCAGAGACTGCATTAGTGTTGAGGAAAACTGTGGAGCATGCATTGGCTCTGACTCAAGATTCGAGGTTGGTATAAGTACATCTAGAGGTATTCCTCGATTATCATTTATATCCCCCGATCCAAGCGAATCGGTACCTGCTGGAATAAGAGTGCCTTTTTGAGCGCTTTTTGGTTTTTGCTCTTCCTTTCTTTTTTTTCTCTCTTCTAGGTCGCGGTTTCCAGGAGTTGTTCTTTTTTCTTCTTCCTGTTTTACGTTCTGCTCTGTTTCAGGCTGACTATTATCAGCAGATAGCTTATCTTCGTTTCCTCTTTTCCTACGAGTATTCTCTTTTTTCTCAATTATACCGAGTGAATTTTTCTTAAGGGGGTTCGCACGCTCTTCGGAATCATAGGGAACCTTGTGCTTTTCTTTTTCTTTAACTTCTGAGGCATCTTTCCCCTCTTTTTCATTCCTTTCTTTTTGTTCTATTTTCAACTCTTTATCGTTTGGGTCCTTACCTTGGAACATTTCCGGATTAGGGGTAAGGGAAAAATCATCCCACTCAAAGTCACTACTGACTTCAATCTTTTTAAGGGGCATTTTTGAAGATTGAAGGCCATCCTGTAAGCCATTGCCAAGAGAAATATTCATATCTTCAATAACCGGATTTACCTCAACGGAAACGCCCTCTGTAGTGTTCGATGAAGTTAGCTGTGAACTATTTGACATACCGGCAACGGTCAATGTAGGAACCTGTGTAGATACATAATCCGACGGCTTACCGAGACGACTTAATTCAACTAATAAAGCTCCTTCTAATGCATCAATGCGCATAGAGAGATCAGCAATCTCCTCAGACTGTATAATAACTGTCCCCAAGATATCCCCTTCGGCCATCTGGCCACTTAACTTTGATAATGCATCCTTAAGTCCAGTTAAATTTTTTGTATAGTTGGTGATTTCATTCTCTATATTCTCACATTCAAGTGATAGCCCATCCGCTTCAGCCTTACCACCAGCAATGCCCCTGCTTTGACGCTTACTTGGCAAATTTTTAAACTTCTGCTCTGCTACCTTAAGATTTTTTTCATTCTCTTTATGTTTTCTCTGCGCTTCTTCACGTTCCCCGCACAAAGGTAATGAACAAATGCGGCGTATGAATTTTTTCGCTTCTTCCCGCTGATCAATTCCTTCCTGTGGATCAACTTCTTTTTTAGGACGTTTGATAATTGGCATAAATTTTTCAAGTTTATGCCACATACGAACACGGCTCAGCCCACCATTACCGACAACAGCCAGGGAGCTTTCCTTCAATTGCGGATTATTGAGTACCACTTCGCGTATATCTTCAGTACATTCTGGTAGTTGAATAACTTCTTGCCAATTGCTATACAAAAGCTTTTTTCCATTTAACATTTGTTCTTTAGCTAGATTACCTACACAGACAGGCTTAATCTCAGCTGCATTGGTTGGATCAAAAACCTTATAATCGCCCAACTTATCGACATAAATTCGGCCCATTTCAATATCCTGGCTAGTTCCTTCAGCTAGACTAAATTTAACCGTATCAATATTTTCACAAAATTCAACCGGATATTTATCTCGATCACGACCTATAACATTATGGCTACTTAAGATACCTTTCTTTTGGATTGCTGCTCTTTCAATCGCTTCTTTCGCGATATTCAATTGAATTTGCAACTCTTCTATTGTAGGCACGGCCTTCTTTATGTTATTGCCCCCTTCTTTCCCGGCTTGTTTTGTTGTAAGCTGATCGACGCAATATTCGAAAAGATAACAAAGCGGTACCAGTGCTGCAGGTGCTTGTTTATATAGATCTTCAAGAACCCATTTAAGATTGCGTCTCGTTTCTGCTGGTAGTTTCGAACCATCAAGCTCTAAAGCATCAATTTGTTCACCCAGTTTTGCAACAAACTTAGGGTCAACTTTATTATTTAACCATTGGACTGAAGGATGATATGCGGAGACAGCGCGACTAACTTTGTCGCTTCTTTGTTCGTCTATATACTCTAATAAACTCTTACCTCCTTCAAAAAACGGACCAAAAAGCGCCTTTCGATATTTTCTCAGGAAGTCGATAACGGGGTCTGGGTTATCGCTGTCAATTGCCGCTTTAAGCTCATTAAATTCCGTCTGCCTGCCTAGCAACCAAGCAAGAGCGTCGGCTTTTTCTTTACGATTAGCATATTTTATTAATGTTTCAGGGGCGCAGTTTACTTCCAAGTTTAATTGCGTAAAAAAAGCCCCCGGGTAAGCGGCTAGAAAGTTATGGATATTTTCTATATTTTCCGCATCAATAGCCTGTCGAACCTCATTCAGCCTATACCGAGGTATATTATTTTTTGTTTCAGATGCGCTCGCCGCCATAACCCTCTCCGAAATCCTTAGAAAAACTAATCATACCCCAATTATAACCCGTTAAGCTTAAGGCTTTCTGAATAAAGCCACATTTTTATGACAGCAACCACGGTAAACGGGCGTAATTTTGTACAAAATGTGAATCGTTTTCCGAGCCGGACCCTCAGGGCGTGGTTTTGGCGCCTTCCAACCATCGCGATTCGGGTATTTAACCGCTCCCTGACGGTCGCGGCTCGGATTATCCACTCCCTCACCGTCGCGGCTCAGATATTTTCTGTTACAAGCAATTGAAGCGACCATTTTAGCGCAAAAAATGAATTAATTCAAGCGGTTATACCTCACCCTGGCAGAAAATACGCATAAAACCATAGTCATGCGCGCTATTTCATGGCGGTTCACGAACCGCCCCTACACGTTCCTAGACTCATTTCATAGAGGCGTTCGTGACTCGCCCCAAAATAAACCGATCGGTTAAAAAAAAGAAATCACCCCACATACTTAGCTTCAAATTGTTTTAGCTTTTCATCCAACTGCTGTTGCAAACGCGCTTTTTCATCTGGTGGTAAAAAACTATACTTTATGGTATTGCGGGTAATCCTTTTTAACTGGGGATAATCCAAATTTTGTTCCATGACACCGCGTGCATATTCGCGCGTTAAATCAGTACGCAGTATGCCTTCGTCGTCGGTGGATAATACGACTGGCACCTGATGATGTAAATAATAATGCAAAGGATGCGCTGCCCCTTTCACATTCAACAACCAATCGTTGCTCGTTAAATTAACCTCCACGGCAATATTTTGTTGTGCCATCATTTTAACCAAAGCTTCGGCGTTGTCTTCATAAGCAATATCCACACCATGGCCTATGCGTTCGGCATGACCTACGGTGATGGCGTCGTGTATATGAAACTGTAAATCCTCAGGAGCAACCGAGGTAGGTGACAATTCTCCCGCATGCAAGCTGATGTGCACTGTAGAATAATGTTGATGGAGAAAGTCTAACATCTGCATTTGCTGTTTATACGGTTTTAATGCCGCAGGCACATCTTCTTGTTGCACCAAATTAATACCTACAAAATCGGGTGAAGCTTCTGTTACGGCAAACGCATTCACTGCCATGGCAAAAACGGCATCTGGTGGCAGTTGGCGTAAAATATAATATTGAAACCGCACGGTAACGCCACAGCCCAGGGCTTGTGGATTTTTATCGCAGCCTAATAGGGCGTGCGCTTGAGTGAGAATGTTGCGACCATTCGTGGCGGTACGTTGAACATTGTCATTAAATGCTTTGCTTTTTTGTAAAGTCGATAATTTTTCCGCATTTGTCTTTTTATCTTTCAGTAAAGTGGCAAATGAAGCGGATCGTGCATTGTCGGGGGTAACTTGAATTTCCATATACTGTTCATGTTGAGAATCGGCGCGTTTTAGTACATTCGCTAACAACTCAGCGGAATGATCGGAAACAATCGGATTAAATTTATAAAAAGCGGCAAAAAAATGATCTTCTGCATTATTTTCAGTGGTGGCTATAAAGTTTTTTAAAGACCATGCTTGTAGATAGCGCTCATATAAAGCATCGTTAGTGGCTAATCCTGTCGCGGTGCAGTTTTTACCGCTGGTTACGCTATAGGTAGCCGTGTTTAAACAATAGGGCTTGGTTGCAGCAAGGCCTAACATCACTTCAGGATAAGCGCCGCCTGCCAGATGATAATGTAGCTCCCCGCCTTTAGGCATCGCTTTTAAAAAAGCATCTAAAGCATTGGGATCTTGTTTAATGGTAGAAAAATAGTGATTTACATCCGCGCGGGCGGATAGGCTGATGAAGCAGCATAATACGGTTAAGATAGTTTTTTTCATAGGGCGGCCAAATTCTTATCAAAGATAGACATCATTATGGCACAATAGTTGCTCTGGAATCTAGATATCGCTGTACGTAAAAACACAGTGGCAAATACCCTTATGTATGATAAAATAACAAAAAGGAATTATGACCACTTGGAGACACACTATGAGAAAAAATTGGTACGCCCGTTTACCCCTAAATAGTACTTACGGAACCATTCCTACTCCAGTAGGGCCCTTATCATTGTTTGTTTCAGCCGCAGGATTACATCGAATCTTGTGGGGTAACGAACACGAATTAGAAGAATCTCAGCAAGCACTACAGAGTTTCAAAAAAGATGAACGCCATCCGCTTTTTTTAAAAACAGTTAGAGCTTTACAAGAATATTTTGCCGGTGAACGCCGTACCTTTGATGTGCCTCTGGTTTTGCAGGGAACAGATTTTCAAATGCAAGCCTGGCAAGCTTTATCTACTATTCCCTATGGAGAAACGCGTTCTTATGCCGAACAAGCAGAAAAAGTGGGGAATCGCAATAAAGCCCGCGCCGTAGGCATGGCTAATCATTACAACCCTATCCCGATCCTCATTCCTTGCCATCGCGTTATAGGTGCGAATGGTCAATTAACCGGTTTTGCGGGTGGCATAGCATTAAAACAATATTTATTGACACTGGAGAAAAAATTTAGTGCGCTAAGATCGGCGGCGTAGGAAAGAATCGTTTGTAGGGGTGCTTCGTGAAGCGCTCTTTTAACGCAGCGCCTTACAGCTATTACGCGCGCAGCCATAATCGTAGGCGTTGATTCTGGGCGGCTCACGAGCCGCCCCTACAGCATATGCGCCTATTAAATACATTTGAGTTAAATTAAGGAACATTCCATAAGTAACACTGAAAAAGAACAGAAACTAACAGGCCAATGTTTGTGTGGCGCTATTGCCTATGAAATAGAAGGCAAACTAGGCCTTGTTGTCAATTGTCATTGTTCCAGATGCCGACGCTGGCATGGATCTGCATTTAGAACGCGGACTACGATAGCCAGCAAACAATTTAAATGGTTAAGCGGTGAAGAGTTTCTTTCTAAATATGAATCCCCGCAATCTATTAAAACCTTTTGTTCTATTTGTGGTTCAAATCTAATTAGCTTATATGCAGACTATCCACAATATATAGGTCTACCACTGGGCGGGTTAGACCAAGATCCCGGTTCACATCCTACTATGAATGTGTTTGTAGGCTCTAAAGCACCGTGGTATCACCTCTGCGACGGTTTACCACAGCATGATGAATGGCCACCTGGGGGCGCAGAGGCTCTCAGAACAGCAGAATGTGAATAATTCATACCTTTACCTTGCAAACTGCATAAAAAAAAGAGTAACCTACACTCATAGCGGAAACTAATCTGATGGAGAAAATAACCCATAATGGAAATAGTATCTGATCAAATTTTGAGTGATACGCTCGCTCCGTTGCTACGCGTGATGCAATACCTAGACCATAGAGTGCTAGGACAACAAGCCTTAACCCAGCGCTTATTGGTGGCTTTATTGGCCGATGGCCATCTATTAGTGGAAGGCGCGCCCGGTTTAGCTAAAACAACCGCTATTAAAGCTTTGGCCGATTGCATTGAAGGTGATTTTCATCGCATTCAATTTACTCCCGATTTATTACCTGCCGATCTTACCGGTACCGATATCTACAGACCACAAACGGGCGAATTCGTATTCCAACAAGGCCCTTTATTTCACAACATCGTATTAGCGGACGAAATCAACCGCGCCCCAGCCAAAGTGCAATCAGCATTATTAGAAGCGATGGGCGAGCGCCAAATTACCATCGGTCAAACCACCTACGATCTTCCGCCTTTATTTATGGTAATGGCCACACAAAATCCTATAGAACACGAAGGCACTTATCCCCTGCCCGAAGCGCAATTAGATCGTTTTTTATTATACGTCAAAATTGATTATCCCGATGCTAAAACCGAACAGGCTATTTTAAATTTAAATCATCGCGAAGCACTTCAAAACAGCGTGCACCCACACATTATTAAACCCATTACTTCGGCCGAAACTATTTTTAAAGCACGCTCCGCTGTGTTGCAAATCCATTTATCTCAAGCCTTAGAAGAATACATCGTACAATTGATCGTGGCCAGTCGTCAGCCTAAAGCCTATTCCGAACAATTAGCGCAATGGATACGCTTTGGGGCTAGCCCGCGTGCTACTATAGGTTTGGCGCGCGCAGCACGTGCGCTGGCTTTTTTGAAGGGTCGTGATTTTGTAATACCACAAGATATACATGCTATTGCTCACGATATCCTGCGCCATCGTATTTTGTTAAGCTATGAAGCGATCGCTCAAGACATAGACAGTGACCACATCGTTAGCCAATTGTTAACTTTAGTGGCTGTGCCTTAACCGTGGTAAACAAGGCTTTACAACTTGAATTGGATCCCCGGCCTACGGCCGAGGATGACACGGGCATACGCGTTACGCTGGATGAATTAATTGCGCTGCAAAGCGATGCAGAAATGTTATTATGGCGTAAAGCAAATAGTTATCTCACGCGACGAAGCGGTTTAAAACACACCAAGCAACAAGGCCGCGGCATCCACTTTTCTGAAACACGTATCTATCAACCCGGCGATGACATACGCCATATTGATTGGCATGCAACGCTGCGTACCAATCAAACACATACCAAACTATTTCATGAAGAAAAAGAACGCCCTATTTGGTTGTTAGTCGATCATAATCCCTCTATGTATTTTGCCACGCGTATGGCGTTTAAATCGGTGATCGCCGCTCGAGCCGCCGCTTTGTGTGCCTGGGCCTTCTCGACGAAGGGTGAACGTGTAGGCGGCTTAGTATTTTCAGGAAAAAAGCAATTGAGCATACACCCTAGAGAGCGCTTGCAAGCTGTATTGCCTTTGTTGAAGCATTTAGCCGATTCTAGTGTACAACCCGCAGCAGAACAAGATGGCAATAGCCTAGAACTGGCTTTTAATTTTTTATTGCAACGCCAATTACACGGCGGTCTTATTATCGTGTTGAGCGATTTTTGGCAATGGCATAATGGTTTAATCGCCCGCCTGCAACCCTTGGCACGCAAAAATCAATGTGTGGCGGTAATCGTGCAAGACCCTCTAGAATCAGCACTACCCCAGGGGGGGTATTATCCTGTTTCTGATGGGCACACTCAATATATGCTTAATACCTATGACACAAAGTTTAAAGATCACTACAGCCACATTGCGAAAAGCCGGCAGCAGGAACTGCAGCAATCCTTACAACAGCTTAATATGACGGCAATCCCGTTGTCTACCGCGAAAGCCCTAGTTCCGCAGCTTAAACCACTTTTTATATAAGGATGAAGAAATGAATACGGATATAACGACGCAACTTTTATCGCAATTGCGCGATATACACAGCCCCAGCACACTATCGTGGTGGCCTTTGCCTCCCGGTTGGCTTGCTGTCGCTCTACTTGCGTTGACAGCACTGCTTTGGGTGGGATATTGCTATAGACCTTCTCGTAAACGAATAGAACGACGCAATAGCATTTTGCAACATTTAAACCGCTTAAAATCCGATTTAATATTAGAAGAACAGTATCCTTTAATTTATCAAGATCTCTCTACCTTGCTGCGCCGTATCGCTTTAATGACACACGAACGCGGCGATGTAGCGCATTTAACGGGGGATGATTGGTTGAACTTTTTAGACGCCCAATGTCAAACGCAATTATTCAGCCGTGATATAGGGCGTTTATTGTTAAGCGCACCCTATTTCCCGGGCAATAAGTCCGTTGCTAATCCAGAGCCATTGTTGAAGGTGACCGAGGAATGGGTCAAACGATGTGTATAATAATTAATAATAAAAAAATAAAAAAAAGTGTAGGGACAAACTCCTGCACCTGCCCACCTAGGGCGACCACAGGGGGCCACCCCTACAAAGAGATCCGCATTTTAAATTACAATCAATATATAGGTTAAATATGTTTGTATTTGCAGCACCGTGGATCTTATTGTTTTTGCCGTTACCATTACTCACGTGGTTCTTTTTACCTGCGGTGAAACAGACACCCTATCAAGCTTTACATGTGCCCTTCTTACGTTACGTGAAAGAACTCACAACGGCGCATTCCTTTCAATTGCGAACCTATTCCCGCCATTATAGTGTAGCCGCCTTATTGTGGATTTTATTAGTATTGGCTGCTGCAGGGCCAGAATGGTTGGGAACGCCCCTCACTGTAGCGCGCAGCGGCCGCAACATTATGCTGGCAGTCGACATATCCGGCAGCATGCAAATTGGCGACATGTCTTTAAATGGTCTAGAATTATCGCGCTTTAATGCGGTGCAATGGATCGCCAAACAATTTATCCAAAAAAGAAAAGGTGACCGCCTAGGCTTAATTTTATTTGGCAGTAAGGCTTATTTACCAACCCCGCTCACTTTTGATCGCGACACGGTAATAGATCGCTTAGATGACAGCAGCGTGGGTTTGGCCGGACAGCTAACGGCTTTGGGAGATGGCATCGCCCTAGCCCTTAAGCACTTAAAAGATCTCCCTGAAAACAATCGGGTTCTTATTGTATTAACCGATGGCGCTTCCAATAGCGGCCATTTTAGCCCCCTAGAAGCCGCCACATTGGCAAACAACTATCACATAAAAATATATAGCATAGGCTTTGGCGCTGATCAATTGCTGGTAACAGGCCCGTTCGGTATGCGCAGTGTCAATCCTTCTGCAGATTTGGACGAAAAAACCCTGCGATTAATTGCAGCCAAAACAGGAGGCCAATATTTTAGAGCAAACAGCATGGCAAGCTTGGATCAGGTTTACAACCAAATTAACAAACTGGAACCAACCACTCAAGATCAAGTTAAATATAGGCCCGAAACCGCTTTATACCCTTGGCCTTTGCTTGTCGCCTTTTTAATCGCATGTGCTTTATTACTGCGCCGTGCATGGAGATGCAAGATAGATCGTAGGGGTGGCCCCCCGTGCCTGCCCAAAAAGGGCAACCACAGGAAGGGGTTGCCCCGACGTCAGAGTTCGCATTTTGAAGGAGAATCAATATGCCCCATTGAAAAAAGGCATGAACAGTTATGATGGATTTTTTAGGGCTACATTGGTTGCGCCCAGAGTGGTTTCTTGCACTTTTACCCATACTTCTCTTATTATTGCCTTTAACTTTACAGTCGTGGCGCGATAATGCCTGGCGCAAAGCCTGCGATCCCCATCTATTACCGCATTTATTGATAGGCGATAGTACGCGTTTAGCCGTTATAAAAAAATGCATGTTATTGTTTGGTTTTTTATTGGCGATTATGTCTTTAGCAGGCCCCTGTTACAAAACCAGTGCTGCGCCGATTTTTCAGTTAAACACCGCGCGCGTGATTGTATTTGACTTGTCTACAGCACAATGGGCCAAGGATATTGTCCCGAATCGTCTAACGCGCGCACGCTTTAAACTATTAGATCTGTTGCAGAATCTTCAAGAAGGACAAACTGGTTTAGTGGTTTTTACAGCACAACCTTTTGTAGTATCCCCGCTTACGCACGACACGCAAACGCTGGTCAATACCGTGGGTGAATTATCACCCGAAATTATGCCGGTACAAGGTTATCAATTAAGCACTGCTTTATTGAAAGCAAAAACCGTATTAGAAAAAGGAGGTGCACACAGCGGCCACATCGTCGTCTTTACGGCCCAGAATCCAACTCCAGTGGATATCAACACCGCCAAAGCATTGGCTAAACAACATTTCTATACCGATGTGCTGTACAGTGGCACAGCTGCGGGTAGCACCATTACCACTCCCGACGGCACTTTGGCTAAAGATGAAAAAGGTGATATCCTCATCAGTCGTTTGGATAAGACGGCATTATCTAATTTGGCCCAGGCGGGTCATGGTCACACATGGTCGCTCGATACCCCTATGGCGACTATAATTCATAGCCTAAATCCTCAATTTACCCTCAACAACGCTAGCAAAACACGCACTGCACAGACTAGAATATGGATGGATAATGGTTATATTTGGTTATGGCCACTGCTTATTTTAGTCTTATGCGCTTTTCGTAGAGGAAGGTTGGAGGAGTTGTTGAAGTGATCAAAAGCCGTGTTTTTTTAGGGATAGTACTCGTTATGTTAAATGCTACAGCAGAGGCCCTAACGTGGGATGATTTATGGCTTAACCCCGATCAACAAGGCTATAGGGCCCTAAAGCAAAATAACCTGCAACAAGCCGCAACAGATTTTCACAGTTCGGAGTGGCAAGGCGTGGCTTATTATCGGCTTAAAGAGTATAACAAAGCATTAGCTGCTTTTAGTAAGGGCACGGATGCCACTGCTTTTTACAATAGTGGGAATGCTTTAGCGCTATTAGGGCGATATAAAGAAGCCATCAGCGCCTACGATAAAGCCTTAACCTTAAATACCTCGTTTGAAGATGCACGGTTTAATCGCGATTTACTCAAAAACGTATTGAACCACACCCCGCCCAGCGCCCCTAGCACGCAAACAGCACCCCCGTTTAAGCAGCGTTATAATAAAACTACGGCTCCCTCCACTGATAACGCCGCAGCTACGAAGAACGCACCGCCGCAAAATGGCCCTCAGCCACAACAGAATCAGCCGCAGCGTCAGCAACAGTCCGCGAATACACAAACCATCCCAATCAATGCTAACGCTACCTCTTATCAAGATCAACAACACCAACAAGCTTTACAGAATATGAGCGACGACCCGGGCGGTTTATTACAACAGAAACTGCAGCGTGATTACGAACAAAGCTTGCACCAAGGAACACGTTTATGAGAATGCTTTTATATATCTATAACGATTCCACATGCGTATCATCTCGTAGGGGAAACCCCCTGTGGTTGCCCTCATTGGGCAGGCACAGGGGCCTGCCCCTACGCTATTTCATACCTGTTCATTGGTACGTATACTTAATCAGTTTTATACTACTCTTCAATTTAGCCTTTGCTGCCACATCTACAGGTAGGGATGATCGCACCCAAGTGTCCTTAGACAACTCGTCGGATAATCAAGCACCTATTTTTATGCAAACCAGTGTAATGCCTAAAACCATTTATGAAGGACAAGCCGGTCTGTACACAGTAAAGATATTCTACAATACTTCTGTGCGTGAACCTGCTTTGACTATCCCGGATATGGACGCTGCCAAACTCATCCATGTCGGCAAAGATGCCACTCACCGCACTACGGTGAATGGGCGAAACTATCAAGTTTTAGAACAACATTATGCGGTGATAGCACAAAAAGACGGTGTCTTTGATCTCAAAAGCCCCTTATTACAAGGTTTTCGTCTGGATCTAACGAGCAGCGATTCCTTTAACAGCTCGTGGCAACCTTTCCACATCAGCGCGCCACCGGTATCCTTAAAAGTAGATACCATACCCGGTATGGCCAAATCCACTTGGTGGCTGCCCAGTACAAAGGTTAGTTTAACCGACAGTTGGAGCAATAACCCGCCACACTTTCAAAGTGGGGTGCCCGTAACGCGCACGCTCACGTTAACAGCGCAGAATGTTACCGCGGAACAATTGCCTACAATAGCGCCTTCACACAATACGGGCTTTCAATTATATGCTGATAAACCCGTTTTAAATACCGATAGCAATGGCTTTCAATTGCAAGCAAGCCGCATTGAAAAAATAGCTTATTTACCCAATGCGGTGGGCGTTGTGACTATACCCGAAATTCACATCGATTGGTGGAATACAGACAGTAATAGCCCTAAAAAGCTGACACTCCCCGCTTATACCGTACCGATAGTGGCTGGCGCTAACAACCCAGGAGACGCTACACCCCCGCCATTATCATTGCATAATGATGCAATACACGCTCCTAAAAATTTAAGATCGCATTGGTATCAAAGGCCTTTTGTAATTTTAAGTTTGTTATTGACAGTAGCGTGGATTATAACTTTATTGTTATGGTGGAAAGCTTCTAAACCTAAAGAACGCGCTTTGCATGTAGTACATAATGATGCCGCTATCAAAAACATGCGGCAGAGACGCCACGATCTGAAGAAAGCCTGCCAGCAAAACAACGCTGTAGATGCTAAAGAGGCTCTTCTGTCCATAGGCAAGGAATTATGGCCTTTTGAAACCATATTATCAGTGGGCGATCTCATTGAAAAATTTCAGCAAGAACGAACTAAACAATTGTTGCAAGAATTAGAAAGCGTACTGTATAAAGAAGCCTCTGTTTGGCACGGCGTAGAATTATGGGCCGTGCTAGATGAAGAATTACATACTAAAGCAAAAAACAGTACCGATCCCCATAGCGTATTGCCCCATTTATATTTGGAAGAAAAAAAATGAATCTAGAAAAACCTTTAGTGATCATTACTGGCGCCAGCAAAGGCATAGGATATAAAACAGCAGAAACCTTTTTAGATAACCGTTTCGATGTACTCAATGTATCGCGTAACGCCTGTACACTCACTGGCGTCAGTAATATCAAGCTGGATTTGATCAGCGCCACGGATGAAGCCATAAAGAATAAATTATCATCGCATGTACCGCATACACGCCGTATTATATTAATTCACAATTCTAGCGTATGCTACAACGATACCGTGCAAAATTTTAACGCGGCACATTGGCAAGATACTTTAAGGCTAAACGTAACCATTCCGGCCCTGTTAAGCCAATGGCTATTACCGCAGATGATGCCACAATCGGCGATTGTTTTTATAGGTTCTACGCTATCGGAAAAAGCAGTAGGGAATACTTGTTCTTATACCGTGAGCAAACACGCTGTACTGGGTTTAATGCGCACGGTATGCCAAGACTTAGCTGGAAAATTCATTCACACCTGTTGTGTCTGTCCCGGGGTGACCGACACCGAAATGTTTCGCCTACGCGTTGAAAACAATCCAGCTCTTTTGGCAAAATTGACGCGCTTACAAAGCGACGATCGTCTGTTACAACCGCAAGAGATTGCCGAAGCTATTTTTATGGCGGCAACGCACCCTATTTTTAATGGCGCAGTATTGCATGCGAATGGGGGGCAGATTGAGCGGTAAAATGAGAATAACTACTAAGGAAAGCGAAAGCGCGCAATGTCGCTCTGGCGCGAGATAAAATAGAAAAAAAAGCACAACGACTTTAACGACCGGACAAAATTTGGCCAGACCTTGATCTTTACTTCCTCTACCCCCATATAGAAAGCTACAGCAATTCTTTAGGAGCTCCGCTTTGCAACAATACTGTGGAACAACCATCGTCTCTGTGCGTCGAGATAACAAAGTCGTTATTGGTGGCGACGGTCAGGTCACCCTAGGGCCTACGGTGATGAAGCATAATGCGCGTAAAGTGCGCCGTTTGCACAATAATCAGGTTATAGCCGGTTTTGCTGGTGGCACCGCCGACGCTTTTACCCTATTTGAAAAATTTGAAGCTAAATTAGAGCTATATCATGGTCATTTAATGCGCGCGGCCGTGGAATTGGCCAAAGACTGGCGTACCGATCGCATTCTGCGGCGGTTAGAAGCCTTGCTCGCCGTTGCCGATAACAAATATTCATTGATTATCACCGGTAATGGCGATGTCATTGAACCAGAAGATAATTTGATTGCCATAGGTTCTGGCGGCCCTTATGCGCAAGCCGCCGCATGCGCTTTATTGAATGAAACCACATTGGATGCTAAGGTTATTGTCGAAAAAAGTCTCGCCATTGCCGCTGATATTTGTATTTATACCAATCATCGTCGTACCATCGAAGAGTTAATCATAGAATAAGAGGTTTTTCCCATGTCGGATGTCGCACCATTAACGCCGCGTGAAATCGTCAGCGAGCTGAATCAACATATTATAGGTCAGGATGACGCTAAACGTGCCGTGGCGATTGCTCTGCGCAACCGCTGGCGCCGTCGCCGTGTACCCGAACACTTGCGTAACGAAATTACGCCTAAAAATATCTTGATGATAGGGCCTACCGGTGTAGGTAAAACCGAAATCGCCCGACGCTTAGCGGTTCTGGCCAATGCTCCTTTTATTAAAGTAGAAGCAACTAAATTCACGGAGGTAGGTTACGTAGGACGCGAGGTGGATTCCATCATTCGTGAATTAGCCGACATTGCAATGAAAGAAACACGGCAACGTGAATTAGTCAAAGTAAAAAG
>JAJNBM010000003.1 GCA_021156165.1 Gammaproteobacteria bacterium
CTCGGCTTTTAGGCTCTATATGAAAAGTGACCATTCCCGGATAAAGGGCAGTGGGCGCGGGTGTTCCCCAAAGTTTGGACCAAAAGCCAGTGGATTGTTGCTCGCTGGCAGATTCCATATGGCTAGAGGAGAGATCAATACCGGGATATTCTTCAGAAGTAAAACAAGTGGTATTACTACCTGTTTTATTGGAGCAAACATTATCCGCCCAGCCCATTGAGAATACCCCCAGCCCAAACGCCAGCAGAGTTAGTTTAAAACAAATACGCATTGTCTTTTTATTATCCTCATTTAGCCATATTACCTGTTTCATTATTTCGCCCATATTATAATAAAGCGATAACCCTAACATAAAAAGCTCCAAAAGGGTAGTTTCCTATAAAAATTTATGCTATTTTTGCGCATAATTCTATCACTTATACCCGCAGAATCTTAGTATTCGCGGCCTCTTTTTGGGAATATTCAATATGATGACTTGTGTTTGTGGCTCCACAAAAGACAGCACAGAGTGTTGTGCCCGCTATATTTCTGGTGAACAATTAGCCCCCGACGCAGAAAGTTTAATGCGCTCGCGTTATACTGCTTATACCCAGGCTAATATAGCCTACATTGCTAATACCATGCGTGGTCCCGCTCTCGCTAGCTTTAACCCCCATACCGCCTCCGAATGGGCTAAACAGATTAAATGGTTACGATTACAAGTACTCAAATTTTCTACCATTCCCCCTGAAGAGGATAAGGCTTATGTTGAATTTGTTGCCCATTATCTTTTTCAAGGGCAGAAAGAAAAATTACATGAGATAAGTGAATTTCAACGGATAGATGGGCAGTGGTATTATGTAGATGGACACAGGCTATAATATTTTATTTTATGCAGTGTTATTAAAAATTATGGTTGAAAAAGTGGGGCAACTTGCCCTGATACTTCTATCAAACCCGGTTAAAAGAATTATTTAGCCAACAGACGTAGAGAAGAAATACCAGAGCAAGTTTAAATTTTTACACTTAATACGTGCTCAAATTATTTCCCCTTTTTTCCATTGTGGGAGTGGTATTCGCCACCCCCAAATGGACTGTCTTTTTTAGAAGATTAGTAATCATCGTCTCTGTCTCTGCGGGAACCGCTTTGGCGCCCAGAAGATTGATAACTTTCGTTATCTCTTCCGCCTCGACGGCTACTAGAAGATTGGTAATCACTGCCTCTTCCTCCTTGACTGCCAGAAGATCGATAATCATCCCTATCTCTTCCACCTTGGCTGCCAGAAGATCGATAGTCATCCCTATCTCTGCCGCCTTGGCTGCCAGAAGATCGATAGTCATCCCTATCTCTTCCGCCTTGGCTGCCAGAAGATCGATAGTCATCCCTATCTCTTCCACCTTGACTGCCCGAAGATCGATAGTCATCCCTGCCTCTCCCACCTTGGCTGCCAGAAGAGTAATAGTTACTACCTCTCCCACCTTGGCCGCCAGAAGATCGATCATCCTCATCATAATCTCTTCTACTGCTATAGCCCCCTTGGCGACCAGAAGATTGATACTCATCATCCTCATCATAATCTCTTCTACTGCTATAACCCCCTTGACGACCAGAAGATTGATAATCATCATCGTTATCGCCATGGCCCCGTGAGCGCCCACCTAGGCTGCCAATCTCTCTATGAAAATCTTCACCGTAGCGTTCTTTTGCAGTTTCAGCGGCTTGTTCGTGATCTGCGGAATGGCCACCTTTACTGCCAATCTCTCTGTGAAAATCTTCGCCGTAACGTTCTTTTGCGGTTTCAGCGGCTTTTTGTCCGCCTCTGTGTGTACCTGCCATAATTCACCTCCTAATAGTGATAGATGTAAAAACATTTAAATTTGCGTTAGTGAGATTTAATATCTCATAAATTTATTGTATGTTCCTGCAATAAGTTTGTCAATGAAAATAAAAGAGAATCAGAATTTTCCACTGTTGCTTTTGCATTCAAAGTAATTTAATTTTAAAAATTATTTTTGCGCACATCTTTTAAAAAATAAATTTTCATTCTATTTTTTAACGCAAGAAAAAACTCAAGCGAAATGCATTTTTAATTTTTGATGACGCATTCATTATTTTAGATGACGAGAACAATGGCAAGACTTGATGTGGATAGTTCTACAGAGTAAACGACATAAAAAATTATCTGTCAGATAATTCTGTTTTTTAATTGGAACATCAAAACATAATTTTATATCGCAACTTGTTTTATAAAAATTTTTCCTTGAATTTAGTAAAATATGTTGCAGAATTTTTTGCATAATGAGCAGCGTATCTGACGAGCTAATATAGAAGCATGTTATCATCCAGCATGTGTATGAGTTGCTTCTCGATTTCCTTCAGCCATGACAAGGGTTGCTATTACCGTGTTACCGAATATAATTTATGGGCTCAAGGAGAAAGTTAATTTAACAATAAAGAGTTAAATTTATTTTAAATGCTTTAGAATAGAGATATTCTAAAAACCGGATTGGGGGCCAATAGAGCAGAGGCCAGCCCCTTGATGGTGAGCAATAAAAGAACATATGTAAATAGAGCGGCGTATCCTTAATGATCACCCAAACAGGTATTTCTCTATAAAAGGGCCGAATGCTTGTAAAAACAAGGAAAATGTCTTGACAAAAGGGGCAAAGCTCCCTAAAATGCCCACTTTCTCGGGGCTATAGCTCAGCTGGGAGAGCGCTTGCATGGCATGCAAGAGGTCGGCGGTTCGATCCCGCCTAGCTCCACCAAGAGAAAAATGACAGTCTTACTGTCCCCATCGTCTAGAGGCCTAGGACATTGCCCTTTCACGGCAGTAACAGGGGTTCGAATCCCCTTGGGGACGCCAATTTTTTTGGCTGTTTAGCTATAAGTTCATTTTTGTTCAAATATGTCCCCATCGTCTAGAGGCCTAGGACATTGCCCTCTCACGGCAATAACAGGGGTTCGAATCCCCTTGGGGACGCCACTCCTGGGATTTAACCATTAATAATTTTGCCACCATTAGGATGTAAGACTTGCCCGGACATATAAGAAGAATCCTCGGAGGCAAGAAAAACATAACAAGGTGCTACTTCATCCGGCTGTCCTGGCCTTTTCATAGGCACATTTTTCCCAAATTCTTTTATATGTTTTTTACTAAAACTTGCTGGGATTAAAGGTGTCCAAATAGGGCCAGGAGCAACTGCATTTACTCTAATTCCTTTATCAATAATAGACTCGGAAAGAGAACGAGTAAGGGCAACGATAGCCCCTTTAGTGGCGGAATAATCAATTAATTCTTTACTGCCCTTATAGGCGGTTACCGAAGTAGTATTGATAATAGAAGCGCCTTTTTTTAAATAGGGTAATGCCGCTTTTATCATAAAAAAATAAGAGAAAATATTAGTTCTAAATGTTTCTAATAATTGTTCGGCACTAATATCTACAATGCTGTCCTGCGGATATTGCACAGCGGCGTTATTAATTAGAATATCTATTTTGTCAAAATGTTTTAAAGTAGATTCGACTACTTTTTTGCAAAATATTTCTTTACCCACATCTCCAGCAATTAATAAACAACGCCGACCTATTTCTTCCACTTGACGCTTTATTAATTTTGCGTCTTCATGTTCGTTGAGGTACGCAATGGTAACATCTGCGCCTTCTTTTGCGTATAGAAGCGCTACCGCGCCCCCAATCCCACTGTCTCCGCCCGTAATGATGGCTACTTTATTTTTTAACTTATTGCACCCTTGGTACTCTTTTTTGTCCATTTTAGGCTTGGGTTTCATTTTATATTGTCGCCCCGGTTGTTTAGTCTCTATTTCGGCTTCATGCGGAATCTTTTGGGCAATTGATGTAGGTGTCTCCATTTTTTTCTCCAGCTCTTTGATAAAGTGATTCATCTGTTCCCCAACAGAGAGACTCGATATAAATGAATTAACCGAGACAGACCGTCAGAGAACCGATGGAAAAAGTGTTTACGCTCTTTTCTACATATTTTCTAATTAAATTTATCGGAATCGAAAAAATGATATCTTAAAAAGCAAAAGAACTCAACCAAAAAAATTTAGATTCGTTAAATTTAGAATAATCGCACATCGAATCTATGGCTTATAAGACAGAGAAGCGTTATAATAAAATTTAACAATAGGAGGCCCATATGAATATTATTAGTATGCTGAAATCAGACCATAAAGAGGTTGCTGCAATGTTGAAAAAACTTCTGCAAAGCAGAACCACCAAAAGCAGAGACTCTATTTTTTCTAAAATTTATGAAGCGCTTGCTGTACATGCTGAATTTGAGGAGAAAACATTTTATCCTGCTGTCAAAAAAACCGCTAAAACTAAAGATCTCGTTTTAGAGTCTTATGTAGAGCATGACTTAATTAAGATTTTACTCTCAGATATACAAAACATGTCTCCTAAAGATGAATTGTGGAAAGCCAAAGTGACGGTATTACAAGAAATTATAAAACATCATGTTAAAGAAGAAGAGCAAGATCTTTTCCTAGAAGCCAAGCGCATCTTAGATAAAGAACAATTGAATAACATGGGGAAAAAGTATCTTCACTTTAAAGCCACTGCCCAAATAGAAGTAGCAGGCGAGCCTGAATGAAGAACATTATTAACCTTTAAAAAGCATGCTCTGTTTGTTTCACAACGGCTTGTCCTAATTAGGAAATTATATGAACATAGAACATATTGCACTACAATTAGGTAAGCTCTTGCAAGATAAAAATCTGTTATTGGCGACCGCCGAATCTTGCACAGGAGGCTGGATTGCAAAAACAATTACTTCTTTACCGACAAGCTCATGTTGTTTAGATCGGGGATTTGTAACCTACAGCGAAGTTTCCAAACAAGAAATGCTAGACGTTGATCCACAATCAATAGAAAAATACGGTGCGGTAAGTGAAGTAGTGGCACAGCAAATGGCTGAAGGCGCTTTAAATAACAGCCATGCCCAAGTAAGTCTAGCTGTTACTGGAGTAGCAGGGCCTACGCAAGATGGCAGCGGAACACCTATTGGGACAATATGGTTTGCCTGGGCAAGATTAAACGCACCCACCATTACAGAATATTTACATCTTGAAGGAAACAGGAATGAAGTATGTGCACAATGCGTTCAGCATAGTTTAAATAGACTTCTAGAAATATTAGAAAATCAAGAATAGGGTTTAACTCTTCAGCCCTGCGTCTTATCCGGATATTCACACCAATCGCGAATAATACACTGCGCACAAAGCGGTTTCCTGGCTACACAGGTATAACGGCCATGCAAAATAAGCCAATGATGAGCATCATGTAAATAAGCTTTAGGTACAACTTTAAGTAAGTCCTTTTCGACGGCTAAAGGGGTGGTGCCTTGCGATAGGCCTATGCGCTTCGCTACTCTAAAAATATGTGTATCTACAGCAATAGTAGGTTCGCCAAAAGCGGTATTTAACACCACATTAGCTGTTTTACGACCTACACCCGGCAAGGCTTCCAGCGCCTCGCGGTTAGACGGCACTTCGCCTTGATGTCGTTCTAGCAGCAACGCACAAGTCTTAAGAATGTTCTTTGCCTTGGTTTGATATAACCCTATGCTTTTAATATAGGGTATTAACCCCTCTATGCCCAAATCTACGATAGCTTGTGGCGTATGCGCTACTGGGTATAGTTTGGCAGTGGCTTTATTCACGCTTACATCTGTAGCTTGTGCCGATAAAATCACAGAAACGAGCAATTCAAACGGTGTTTGATAGCGCAACTCGGTAGTCGGCTTAGGATTGGCTTTAGCAAAAGCCTTAAATATTTTTTGAATGTTAGCCGCTAGCATTAGGAGTGCTCTTTTTAGCCAAAACGCGTAGCCGTGCGGATTCTATATAATCGCGTTGCGCTTTTATAGAATCGGGGATACTTACTTTCTTAGCATCGCTCATTTTTTGTAAGCGTTCCTTTTTTGCGCCGTAATGTCGGCGTGCAGCGCTGGCGGGTATTTTTTTTTCAGATGAAACTGCCATCATGCTGATACAGTCTGTAGGGCAGGGTAATAAGCACAATTCACAGCCAGTACAAACATCGGGTAATACGGTATGCATCATTTTAGCGCTGCCCACGATAGCCTCGACAGGGCAGGCCGTAATGCATTTTAAGCATCCTATGCAATAAGCTTCATCGATAACTGCAACACTAGGCGGGCGATAACGTTGCTGCACTTCCTGGCGATACGGCGTCGCATCTACCCCCATTAATTTTGCCAAAGCTTCTAAGGTCTCAACGCCTCCCGGAGCGCACTGCGCAATATCCGCTTCGCCACGTGCTATCGCTTCGGCATAAGGTAAACAGGCCGCATAACCGCATTCTTGGCATTGAGTCTGTGGCAATACCGCATCTATATCCTTGATGCGCATTTTATTGAACCCACTCGGTGATTTGTTTTTCTTCTATACGTGTCATTAAAGGGGTAAAGGATTTAATGCTGTGGGCTAGTAAAGGTGTATTTATGTCCTGCCATTGTAAAGGGGCAATTTGTAAGAAACTTTCTACCGAAAGTGCCAATTGTGGCAAAACGGGCTTTAAATAAATGATTAAGATACGAAATAAATTAAGCGCACTGGTCGCAATTTCTTTTAATTCCTCAGACCCGCCTTGTTCTTTGGCTATTTGCCAAGGTTTTTTCTCAGCAATCCATTCATTCGCTTTATCGGCAAGGGCAGTGACTTCGCGTAATACGCGCGCATAATCGCGCGTTTCGTAATAATCAGCTATTTCGCTTTGTTTGCCGATAAATAATTCCCATAATGGTTTATTCGTTAATTGGGTTGCCAATTGATTATCAAAAAATTTTCCTATAAAGCTCGCTGTACGCGCGGCAATATTGATAATTTTTCCTATAAGATCGGAATTGACGCGCTGCATAAAATCTTTGAAATTTAGGTCGATGTCTTCTATGCCGCCATTTAATTTTGCTGCAAAATAGTAGCGCAAATATTCCGGATTTAATTTTTCTAAGTATTGCTTGGCGGTAATAAAGGTGCCGCGTGATTTCGACATTTTCTCGCCATTCACGGTTACAAAACCATGTACAAAAACTTGCGTGGGCAAACGATGCTCACTTGCCATTAAAACGGCTGGCCAAAACAGGGTGTGGAAGTAAACAATGTCTTTTCCGATGAAATGATATAATTCCGTCTTGCTGTCTTGCTTCCAGAACGCATCATAATCTAAGCCGGGGTGTTTGGCGCAAAAATTTTTGAAACTGGCCATGTAGCCTATAGGCGCATCTAGCCAGACATAAAAATATTTATCTTTTTCTTCCGGGATCTTAAAACCAAAATAAGGTGCATCACGGCTAATATCCCAAGTTTGCAATCCGGCATCGAACCATTCTTGCATTTTATTTTGAATTTCTTTGATGACATGCGGCCCGCTTATCCATTTTTTTAGCTGATCTGCATAGTGTGGCAAATCAAAAAATAAATGTTCTGTAGCACGGGCCTCTGGCGTAGCGCCGGATAATACGGATTTAGGATCAAGCAACTCCGATGAACCATAAGTGGCACCGCAGACTTCGCAATTATCGCCATATTGATCGGGACTATTACAGCGTGGGCAAGTACCTTTGACATATCGATCCGGTAGAAACATATTTTTCAGCGGGTCATAAGCTTGATAAATGGTCTTACGAATAATCGCGCCTGCCTTTTGCAGCTGTTGGTAAATTGCCGCTGATAATTGCTCATTCTCAGGGGAATGGGTGGTATAAAAATTGTCGAATGTAATACCAAACTGCTCGATATCTGCCAATTGCTCACGTGCCATTTTAGTGATAAAAGCTTCAGGGCTTAAACCGTGTTTTTCAGCTTGGATCATAACGGGTGTGCCATGGGCATCGCTGCCTGCAATAAAATAGCATATATTGCCGCGCATTTTTTGAAAATTAACCCAAATATCGGCTTCCACTGCTTCTAAAATATAGCCCAAATGGATAGTGCCATTCGCGTAGGGCAATGCTGTAGTGGCTATCATGGTACGTACATTATTCATTAATAATCTCTTATAAAATAGTTGTTTGGATTCCCGCAATTAAAGGCTTGCGTAAGGGGCAGCCCCCGGGTCTGCCCAAACGGGGCAACCAGGGGGTTGCCCCTACGGGTAATTCACAGAAAAGGATATGCTCGATTCTAGCACAAATTGACTACGGCGCAAAGTGATAATAGGCTGTCCTTCCCTCATTATTTTCTGCCAAGTTAAAGCTGGAAACCCGCTCTCTCCAGAATGAAAGCGCCCTCTCCGGAAGAGATACCGAATGGGGAGGCGCTTTAGGGGCTTTATCACTATGTGCACGCGGTTTTGCCTCATTAAACCTAAGCTGGCCAAAAGTGTTATTCAGGCCATAAGCCCGTTTATTGAGCTCTAACAATATTTGTAATTGTAGATGTTCAGCACCTGTTTCTAAAGAGAGTAAATCATCCTCTTTTCTAATCACTAAAGCTTCGGGTTCTAGATATAAATTTTGGCAGGCACGGCTCAATATTTCAATGGTAAGCCCATATTGCATTTCTAAAAAATTTAATTTAAATTTTTCAAGCTCAGTAACCGCATTGTGCAATTTAGGCCCTAAAGATGTAATGTCTATATTATCATAGCGCAGGTGATTTTTAAGCCTTTGTATTTCCATTAACAAAGCGCTGTAGCGCGAAAAATCGTGGATAGATAAGGCTGAAACGTCAAAGAAAACCATCGTTAAAAATAAGTGATACGCTAGAGTAAATGGCGCTATTATTTTTGTTACGTTTTCCCCTGTTTTGAAAATATATAACCGCTGGGTGATCCTTTCCTTACTTTCTTCTGATAAATTTGAAAATATTGCGCTTAAAAATTCTTCACGGTGTATATCCCTGGGCAAGCTTTTAAAAATATATTTAAATAAAGAGACAGAAATCTCTGAAGAACGTAAAATATTTTCCCTCCCATCCGCTACTGGATTTAAAATATCGTAGTCCAAAGCTCTAGTGAGCAATTCTTCTTGTTTTTTGGGTGTGGTTGCAAAGAACAAAACTATATCCATTACTGTTTTCTTCTTTAGCGTAGGTCTCGATCGATATTCATAAAAATACCATTGTAAAATATCTGCTGGAATAGCCATAATAATGCTCCTGAGTTAAGTTAATACAACTCTCACTCAGGGGAGCAATCAGGATTGCAGCGAGTTAAAATGCATTATAACATTTAATTATAATAAATCAATGTTTTGAGAAAATATTTTCTCTTCTCCTGAGGCCAGTAGGCATTGGGTTTGTCAAAGCGAAAAAGGAATAAAGCAGGGCAAAATATTAGCAGATTGGAGAAGAATACGGGCAATATTGGAAGAAAATATGCTAATATTTGGACTGCAATATTCATTTTGCAGCCGATAAATCCCCTACCTAGAGGCCCTATGCTATACTACCGATTTATTTATGTATGAGCTAATAATATCCCATGGATTATCTTATAGAGTATCAAAAAAAATTAAGCACTGCAGAAAAAGCAGCCGAGTGGTTGCCTCCGTTAGGTAACCTAGGCATAGGCATGGCGGCAAGTGCACCACCCGCAATATTACGAGCCATAGAAAAAAGAGTGCAGCAACACGACATTGAACGACTCAACTTATATTATCTACATTCTACACCGCCCTTATACGATAGTCTGTTAAAATATGAATACATGGATCGTATCAAGCCGCATCCTTTTTTTATGGGTGCAGCTGAACGTGAACTTATTCAACGCGGCGTGGTAGAAAACAGACGGGTTGTCTTTTTTGTACCCACCAACTTTAGTGAAGTACCGAAAATTATTGAAGAATATCTAGACTTAGACATTTTTATCATGACGGTTTCACCCATGGATAGGGGGGGCTATTTTAGCTGTGGCACCAATAGCGATTACACCATTCCCGCGGCAAGAATGGCTAAAAAACTCATTGTAGAAGTCAATACACATATGCCTAGGGTTTTTGGCAATTGCAGCCTACATCTATCGGAAATTGATGTATTGGTTGAAAACAATGCCCCCCTATGTGAAGTTCCCGCAAAAGCCATCTCGGAAATAGATAAAGAAATTGCCCGACAAATTATTCACCTTATCCCTGATAAAGCCACGTTGCAATTTGGTATAGGCTCTGTGCCCAGCGCCATTTGTGCAGCATTAACCACGCACCGAGATTTAGGCTTGCATACCGAATTGATCACGCCTGGCATCATGCAACTCATTCAATGCGGCGCCATTAATAATAGATTTAAACACATTAATAAACACAAGAGTGTTTATACCTTTGCTTTAGGTGATAAGGCGATGTATGATTTTTTAAATGACAACTCTAGCATGGAGTGTCATCCTGTAGATTACGTCAATGACCCTTATGTGATCGCCAAAAATGATAAAGTTATTTCCATCAATAGCTTTGTACAAGTCGATCTTTTTGGCCAAGTCAATGCCGAATCTGTCAATGGCAGACAATTTAGCGCTATAGGCGGCCAACTGGATTTTATACGCGGCGCACAATTATCCAAACAAGGGTGTTCTATTTTAGCTGCACATTCCACTGCGGCTGAAGGCAGCGTTTCGCGTATTATCCCCGTGGTTTCAGGACCCATTACAGACTCCAGGGTAGATGTACAATACATCGCTACCGAATACGGTATAGTGAATTTAAAAGGCAAATCCACCTATGATAGAGCGATGGCGCTTATCGATATTGCTCATCCCAAATTTAGAACAGAATTATTAGAACAAGCTAAGGGCTTGATGGGACTGAAAGGGTGGGTGTGAACGCTCGCCATTTATGAGGAAACTTTCAATGCTACATACAAGAGTAGTTTTTACTGAGCAAGAAAAAAAATGGTTATTGGAACACCATATCGCCCGGGAAACTGATAACAAAGCCGCATTAATATACCCAATGGGCGCCGAAAGATTTTTATCCTCCGTACTATTTGGTAACAGAAAATGGCAAAATAATTATGATATTAGAGCAGATATAGAAGATAAAGATGTATTGGTCATTCCAGGCTACGGCAACAGTAGTTTTTTATTTGCTGCAGCAGGGGCTAAGTCGGTAACGGTATACGATAAAGATCCGGTTACCATCACTTGGATGCGCGCTTTTAAGAAATACTATCATTACCGCGGCAATAAGGGCAAAAGAAAAGGTTTCCCATCTATAGGCGAATTATTGGACGCGCTAACCTGCGGGTATCCCCCAGTGGGAATTT
The DNA here is from genome assembly GCA_021156165.1 of Gammaproteobacteria bacterium. GTDB lineage: Bacteria > Pseudomonadota > Gammaproteobacteria > UBA1113 > UBA1113 > VFKP01. Next base: position 11,224 of record JAJNBM010000003.1, read on the forward strand.
TACCTACTGGAAAATTAAGGCAGCTATTATTGCGATTGTTTAACCCCCAGGCATTGCGGCGCTCCTATATTTTCTATATGCTACTGTTAGTGCGTCAAGCCGTTGAGAAAGATATCAAAGATGATTTCGACCTCAATAAAGACATACAGTTTTATGTGGGTGGGCTACAACAGCTGTTAGTAGAGCAGAAGAATAAATGCTTTGATACGGCTTTTGTACCTTATCTTTTAGGTGTTGAAAATGGTATAGAAGAAAAACAAGCTATCGTTGATTTTGTTAAAAAATTAGTTAAAATAGTTCCAAATGGGCATCTATTAATCACCCCTTCTAGAAGCACTAAAGAATTTCGTGTTGTCGGTAAGCGCTACTTTGTTACTACAGGTTATGATAGCATTCAAGCTATTCCGGAATTGCAACCCTATGTTATAAAAGAGAATAGGCATTGGTTTGAAACACAAGGTTTAATGATATTAGGAGAAAATAATGGATAAAATAATTTGCGCAGGTAAAAATGATTATCTTTACTCAAATGAATCTTGTAACAATGATTAAAGAGATGGTTTTTTTAATCATTTCGTTTGTCTGGTCAGGAATGATTTTGGGCATTTCTTTTTTTGAAGCTTGGGTAAAATTTAAAACTCCAAGCCTTACAAAAGAAGTCGGACTAGATGTAGGGAGAACGGTGTTTCGATCTTTTCATTTTGTGCAATGGGTATTGCTAGGCGCTTTAACAGTCATTTTTTTGAATCGGCCTATTATAATTCAAGGCATAATGCTTCTTAGTATTTTCTTTTTATTTAGCATTCAAGTGTTCTGGACTTTCCCGAAATTATGTTCAGATGTGGATTCAATTAGGTTTGGGAATCCTGCCAGACATTCCTCTCAACATCTTCTATATGGGGTGATAGAGGTATTAAAGCTTGCTGTTTTATTGATTGGAGCAATCTATTTACTTTTTAAGTTTACAGATCATGTATTTTAATCCATTCTACAGTTTTTTCAGAGGCCGTTTATCAGGAGCAAATAATGGATAAAATAATCTGTGCGGGTAAAAATTACCTAGAACATGCTAAAGAAATGAAAGATGGTATCCCTGAAAAACCAGTATTATTTCTCAAGCCGCCTCGCGTCCTTAAAACGTGCGCAAAATGGCAAGATGAATATACGCTACATTGGCCACAGGGCGCAAACGAAGGGGATATACATTACGAGTGTGAGCTAGTTTTTCTCATAGCGCAAGGGGGCTATTGTTTATCGGCAAAAGAAGCGCAGTCTGCTATTTCTCATGTAACCGTGGGATTAGACATGACTAACCGAACGCTACAAAGAAAAGCAAAAGATGCAGGCGGCCCTTGGGAAATAGGCAAAATCTTTCCCGATGCTGCCATCATCGGTCCTTGGCTTTCTTTAGACCTTGTGGATAGTGATGCATGGCAATTTACATTTGACCTCAATGGGGAGGTACGTCAGCACGGCAATAGCGCTGAAATGCATTTAAGTCCCGTGGAACTGTTGGTGTATGCCAGTCAGTATTTTCCCATTTGTGCAGGTGACTTGCTTTTTACCGGTACACCGGCGGGTGTAGGAGCGGTTAAACGAGGCGATGTCGCTAAGCTATCTTTGCAGGAATATAACTATACCGTCGGTTGGCGCTAGGCCGGGCAGAATTGATAATTTATTGGACAAATTTATTTCCCTATTTTTTTGCTAAATTTGGCCAAAAAACTATAGACAAGCCATTTTACTTTCACTAATATTCTCTTCAGTTCTCAGCGACCATACAGGCTATGCATTTTACGCTAGCGTGGTCCAGAGAACTTTCTTTAAGCACCCATTGTGCATAATTTGTTTGAAATGGCTTCTTAAAACCAATTCATGCGGTGGGTAGAGACAACAACTTTTTCTAGGGATGAACAAACGATGTCAAATGAACACTGGGGATACCACTTAATGCTAGATTGCGCTAGCTGCGACAAACCGAACATCATGGATGCAGCGCACGTTACTGCATTCGCCAAAGAGCTGGTCAAAGAAATTGATATGGTCGCTTATGGAGAACCGCAAGTCGTTAACTTTGGTACGGGTAATAAGGCTGGATTTACGCTGGTGCAATTGATCGAAACCAGCAATATTTGCGCCCATTTCTGCAACGATACAGGCGACGTCTATCTAGACGTATTTTCTTGCAAACCTTTCGAAATAGAAGCGGTTAAAAAAACTGTTGCAAAATACTTCAAGGCAAAAGCCATGAAAGTTAATTTTGTAAAACGTCAAGCCTCTGAAGAACGCATTGCGTTATCTGCCTAGGGAATAGCATGTTCTCAAGTGACGCCCGCTAAATTTTTTTAGTATGGGCGTCCGCTAAAAAAGTAGCACATCATTGTAGGAGGTCTATTTGAATCGGAAGGAGTAGACTAATAAGCTATTGAGTTTCTTCCTTCCGCTGCAATAACGAGGCATTCATGACAATTCAAAACAATATAGCAGGGAAACTGATACCTATAGGCGCTGCGCATATCATTTCACAATGTGCCATTATTGCCGCGGAACATCAACTAAATACACTTCTTTCCGATCAGCCTATTAGCATCAGAGAAATAGCTAAGAAACTAAACTTCACCGTAGAAGGAACATGGAAATTTATTCGTGTCCTAGACGCCTTAGAACTGGTAACATTAAAAGAAAATTTAATAACTGCTTCTGAATTAACACCCCATCTAGATTATTTTCTAGGAATACACATTACTGATGGATATGCTGCAATAGAGCAGTTAGAAGCCACATTGAAGGGCAAAGAATCTTCTTGGCAAGCGCATTATGGCAAAACTTTTTATGAATATCTAAACTCCTACCCTGAAAAGTCGCAAATATTCACAGATTGGTGCCGAAAAACAGCAAATGCCTGGCTTACGGCAGTTTTTCCCATGTACGACTTTAGCCCTTATAGCACTATCGTGGATATGGCAGGTGGTAATGGCGAATTACTATCCATGATATTAACCAATCACCCTAAGGCACACGGGATTTTATTTGAATTACCTGCTATAATCGAGCAGGCAAAGGAGCAATGGGTAGAATCTGAGTTCACCCAACGGCTTTCTTACTGCTCTGGAGACTTTTTTATCCACGCACCTACCGAGGGTGATCTGTATATAATCAGCAGAGCATTATTGAACTGGAATGATACAGATGCTATTCAAATCATAAATCAATGTTATAAGAATATGTCGAAGGGTAGTAAACTACTCATCATTGATTTTGTACTTCCTGAAAAAAGCCATGCTTCTTATTTCAACTTTGTTTTAAGCGATATAAATTTGTACGGCACAATGCTAGGTTCAAATCGAACAAAGCAAGAGTGGATGGGTCTTCTTCAGAAAACACAGTTTCATTCCAATTTTGTTTATAACAGTAACGAAGAAAGCATGTCAACTTTACCCATCTGCTTGTTGGAGGCGACTAAGCTATGACCGCGGGGCATATTATTGACTTGGGGATTTTAGAAAATCGTAGCTTGGACAAGTATTGGATCCAAGAAAGTGAAAATTTATGGTTTAAGCCGGTAAGGCTTGATGCAGTACATGGGTATTATACTTGTTATTGGTATGCAAACCAAAACTGCTCTGGCGGATATCATTATCATTCAGGAGCTACGCATGGGATTAACTTAAATGGCTCTATGGTTTTTACAGATATACATGATAAAGTCATAACTGCCAAGCCGGATCAATATTTCTATATTCCACCCGGAGTAACTCATAAAGCCGACATCATTGTTGATAATGAAAATTTTCTTTTTTATGGCTCTATTGAAGGTAGTATAATTTATTTAGATGACCACAAACAGGCACAATCGAAGCTTGATGTGTTTGATTATATTAAATTGGCAGTAGAACATTATCAAAGAAATAAACTCAATATTGCTAATTTAAGCCAAATTATAGTACAATAAGATAAACTGAAATGAACAAAAAACTCTCGGAAAACAAAATTGACCCGGCTAAACTGCATCTTAGAGGCAATAAGCTACGCCAATTGATCAATGAAATGACGCCGCATTTTACGGAAATACGCCAAAAAATCCACATGCATCCTGAGCTAGGCTACCAAGAGAAATTAACGGCAGCTGTAGTGGCGCATGAACTAAAACAAATGGGTCTTAATGTAGTCACTGGAGTAGGCGGAACCGGCGTTGTAGCCATTATCGATTCTCGAAAACCGGGTAAAACTGTCGCCTTACGAGCCGAGCTAGATGCTCTGCCTATGACAGAAATGGCCGAATTAACTTACAAATCCATTCATCCCGACAAAATGCACGCCTGCGGTCATGATGGACATACTGCAACCCTATTAATGGCAGCATATGCTTTGTGTAACTTTAAGAATAGCTTTAAAGGCAGGGTAAAACTTATTTTTCAACCCGCAGAGGAGGGTAGTGGGGCTGGCGCCGCAGCTATGATTCAAGAGGGTGTTTTAGACTCCCCTAAAGTAGATGCCATATTCGCTTACCATAATTATCCTGGCTTTCCTATGGGGGCGGTGCAAACCCGGGGGGGGACCGTTCTGTCTGGAAATACTAACTTTACAATCACTGTCTATGGTAAAGGGGGGCATGCGGCAAGTCCAGATCTAAATATCAATCCTATTTTAATAGGGGCAGGTTTAATTCAAGAGATACATGAATTGAAATTAGGTAATGGCCAAATTATTAGTATTACAGAGATCCATGGCGGTTCCAGTAAAAATATTGTACCAGGTTACATTATTCTAGGTGGAACATTACGTTATATTACGTTACTTGATAGGCAAAGCCTGAAGGAGCAATTAACCATTACTATGAATGAAGCTGTTTTGGCTTATGGTGGAGAGGCCAAGATTGAGTTCATTGATCACTATTCGCCCACCATTAATGCTGCAGCAGAAACCCAACATGTGTTTAGAATTGCTCATCATTTGCTAGGAAATGAAAAAGTTGTCACAAAACAAAAACCTGCACGTGCTGCTGAGGATTTCTCTTTTTATCTAGAAAAAGTTCCCGGCTGTTATTTTTTCATGGGTAATGGTGAAAACAGCGCTTCTTGTCATAATTCTGAGTACGATTTTAACGATGCTTTGTTACCACACGCAGCGGAATTACTGTGTCGTATCGCTATTGATTATTTAAACCATGAAGGTCCAAACCTGCAAAAAGGATAATTTATGATGTTTCAGAGTGTGGAAATACCTTTTAATGAAGGATATATTTATTGTGAAATTTCAGATTATGAAACAATTACACGCACAAGCAATGTGATGTTTGTTTTGTCCGGAGGGCCAGGACTGAGCATGCTCAACTACCAAATAGATCCTGTCCTAAAGCTACGCACACAAAATCATTTGGTTTTTTTAGACCCTCCTGGTACTGGCAAAAGCCGAAAATTTACAGCAAATAACTGTAATATGGAACAATATATTGAATGCATAGAATGTATAAGACAGTTTTTTGATTTAAAAAAAATAACTTTGTTAGGGGTTTCATATGGAACCATGGTGGCTATAGGCTATAGTCTTAAATATGCCAAAGCCATTAAAAGTATGGTTCTAGTAGCCGGTGCTTCAAGTTATCATTTTCTTGAAAAGGCAAAACAAAACGTATTAGAACACGGCTCCAAAGAACAATATGATTTATGTAATAAATTGCTTTGGGAAGGAAAATTTTCTTGCTCTGAAGAAGTGGCCAATTTTTTCTATATCTTGGGACCACTTTATTCGAAGACCCTGAAAAAAAGCGGGGGAGGGTCTATACTCAGTGACAAATTGAAACAGTATGATTACCCATTTGCACTGTTAAATCTAGCTTTTTCAAGTGACTTTTGGCAGTTTGATTATACAAAAGACTTGAAAAATATATCTTGTCCAGTTTTAATTTTAAGTGGAAAAGAAGACTGGATCAATGATCCCTTTTTTGCAAAAATAATGGGCCGCGAAATTGAGCATTCTACAGTTCATATACTCGATAGTGGCCATTCAATTTTATATGATCAGCCAGAAGCGTTTTATAGCTTGACTTCAGCCTTTTTATCCTGCTAATCAGTTTGTTAACATCAAAGTATTATTGCTAGCCCTTCTTTTTGGCGGACGATTTATCGCGAAGCTCTACCACACAATTTACTCTGGCATCTGGGATTGGCTTGAGCAGTCGGCAGGTAACATCGCTCTGCAGGGTAGGAAAAATAAGATTAGAATTCACGTCCACAGAGAATTGATTTTGCGGTAGTTTTATATTTATATAAGCATCCGCATTTTCATGTCGTCGATTATTGAGAATGGTTTCTTCATTATTCTGAAATCTTTTATCCGAGCTCTCAATTTTTCGAAGATTAAGGCTGCTATCAAACACGGACAGCCCAGATTCTATAAACTGGTTATTTAACACAGTAATTTTTGGGGAGTCATAGGTATAACTATCACCGGGTTGTAGCAGCTCAGCAACTTTCTCATGCTTCACCTTTTGTGGAGAATATCCTGCCCACACATGAGCTTGTGGAGAATATACTGCCCACACATCAGCCGTCTCATTCTTAAATGTAACGCTATATACAACACCCACTTTTCCAGCCACAGAGGTAGACAAGTCGCTCACATTAGCACAACCTAATGTATTATCACGGTTGATATAACTCTTTCCCTCAGTTAAGCTTAATTCTTTAAACTCCAACTTATTATTAGCGCCACCGGAATAACTGTTGCGCTCTAAGGCTAAAATTCTAGTAGAATTTGCATTAAAACTTAACGGCTGTTCTATCGTTGCTGGAGTTGAATCCGTATTTTTAAACTTTATGGAATATTTTCCAGGCTTGACATAAAAACATAGGTTATGTCTTCTGTCGAGTTTACCGATGTAAGCATAGTCAGCGGATGGGGATTTGATATATACACTTGAACTATATTGATCTGCATCCGACATAGCGCCCCCCACCAGATACCAATCTACAATGGTGTAAGGTTGTACAATATACACTACGGCTTGATCTGGCTTCGCCGCATACAGTAACACTGCGTTCTTATTCGAGCTAGCCAACGGTTTATTACTTGCAGGTATTGGGCAGCCAGTGAGTAATAACGCCATTAAACTCAGATTCAATAACAGCAAAGCCTTTTTCTGTGGTCGTTTCATCCTATCTATCTCTTTATTAGTGCACACAATTTTTACCCACTATAGTATACATTAGGGAATAGGGGAGCGGCAAAGTGGAAGAACCGCTATCGCTATTTAAAGCCTGCTTTTCCAGTAGTCCCATGGGCGATTCAAAATAGCACGGTGAAGTTCCTCAGCCTTAACAGCCTCTTCATAATCCAAGAATTTTGGCGTTCCAAGCTGCATTGCGATGGGCTGAAGATTAGCATTAATAGTTAGATAGATTGCCCGATAGACAGCTTCCTTCACAGAACTGCCAACAATGGTGGCGCCGTGACCGCGCATCAATACCACAGCACTTTTACCGAGGGACAAAGCCAGCGAGCGACCCAATTCGTTGCTTTGTACGAGCATATTTGTCATGCCATGTTTGAGCTGTATATCGAATATAGGGGCACCCTCAGCCAAAAATCCACACATATGATAAAGCGGTTGCAACGGTGTCTTACTAACACCAAAAGGGATCAAGGCAGGAGAATGTGTGTGGACAATCGCATTGACATCTGGCCTCGCCCGATAAATTTCGCCATGAATAAAACGCTCCAGTGAGAGCTTCGAGCCATTAGGATTACATGGGTTGCTGTCTAAATCCAACTCCACAATATAGTTTTCTCTATCAGCTCCACCAAGATTATCGCAAGTCATGAAATAGTGATCAGATTGGCTGGGATTGCGGATAGAAACATGACCAAATCCATCAAGCACGCCCTCATTTACTAAAATTCTAGTGGCAGTGATAAGATCATCAATGCTTTCCGTTTATAAGGTCTCTGAGGGCAACCTGGACTTTTCTTAAACCAATGACGGTTATCGCATCAGGGGCCGCACTTATAGCGGGATAAAAAGCTAGCATATTCACTTAAAAATGGCGATTATTTACCTTTGATATGGGGCACGGTAGATTTTAGAAGAGAGGTAGTTTATTATATGATGGTACTGAATAACAACCATCTATTTGAATACAATATATAACTATGAGGACAATAAAATTATGACAATTGCTTTTTTTGTTAGCAGCATTGGTGACACAGATTTGGCCTTTGAAACAATGACTGCCTTAATAGAGAAAGGGTATACTAATGAATTTTATGCCATTCCTCTAAGCGCAACGGGGCAAAAACGCAGCCAAGAAAAAGCTATTTCTCCTCAAATTAAGCTCTTAGCCGAGCCATTGATAAATAGTAAAGATATAGAGGATTTTTTAAATAAGCACTCCATTGACCGCGCTTATGTTGGTGTACCTTCTGAAAATCAATATCTACCGTTTCAGGTCGCTAAAGAGTTAGCAACAAAAGATATTCCTTGCACCGTTGCTTATGAATTTATGTTTTCAGCGCCACAGAACCACTGCTTCTGGACAGCCATACCTGAATTAACCTCTGCAAAGCTAGATTATGCGGTGAGCCTATCCGCAGCAAAAAAGGATATTTTAAATAGAAATCCGGATGCTAAGATAAATATTGTGGGCCATTTAAGCATTGATAGGGCTATAGCAAATAATACGATGGGACCTATAGAAACTAAAGAAAAGTTAGAAATTAAGGCTAATGAAGAGTTTATTTTTATTTCAGGCACTACACAGCCTATTAATGTTGATAGCGAATTTGCCTTGGCCATTCTAAATGAACTAGCAAGTAATAACTATCCAAACTTGCAAATTAGGTTTGGCTTACATCCTGGTATTCCTGATAAAGAAAGTTATTTAAATACTCTCTTGAGTATGTGTGCAAAATATCCTCATTTGTCCGCTCAATTTAAAATTATTTTGTCACCCCCAATTGAACAGCAGGTAAAATCAGAAGATATTTTAAACAACTCATTTATAGTAAGAGTGAATGTATCTGGCCCAGAGGCAGCCAATGCCGCCGCTAAAATTGCACAAGCCGTGCCTGGTGCGCTACTTAACGAATCTGTCATTAAAGGCAAACCCAGCTATTTTCATAGGGAAGGGGAACCGTATTTACCACGAGACTTTTTCTCTAATAACATTCAGGCATTTTTTAACGCAACAACAAATAACAGCCCCCACACTAAAAAAGACCTTGATCTAAACGACAGTACTACAGCAGAAAATATGGCTAATATTATGTGTAAAAAATAAACTTGGGGCACGTGAGAATTCGGTAGGCTTTAGAAAAGAGGTTGCATTTATTATTTGAATGCGCGACTGCTAGAAGGCAGAATCTAACCCAAGTGCGACAATAGTATATAATTTGAACGGACATAAAGAGGGAGAAGTTCAGATGGGAAAGCACTATATAAGTAGAGAAGTAAATGTTATACCCATTACTGACAAATCATTACAATTGGTTCCAACGCAGGATGTTGAAATCCAAAAATTGATTAATATATTACCACCAGAAAATCATCCTACAGGACAGAGGAGATATATTATTACAGGTGGCCCAGGGGCAGGGAAAACAACGATAATTAATGAACTATCCAAGGAATATACTGTGATTCCTGAAGCGGCCACTACGATTATTGAAAAAGAAATCGCGGAGGGCATTATTAGACCATGGCAATTTGATGATTATCATATTAAGGTCAATCAATTAAATAATATCAACCAAGTTAAAGTTCAAAATTTATCTGTGCCAATTGTATTTTTTGATAGGGGATTTTTAGATAGTCTTTCTTATATTTTGTTGCAAAAACGAATATTGCATCAATATGTGATTGATTGTGTGCAGACTGTGGTTAATGCAAGCTATTATGAAAAAGACCTCTTTTTTATTGATAACCTGGAATACGTCATGCCTGGGCCCGCTCGGAATGAGTCACTTGAAGAATCCTTGCAAAAAGCAGCTTGCTTGGAGAAAAATTATAGGGCCTTAGGGTATAATATTATTCATGTACCTCCTGGGCCAGTTGAAGATCGGGTGGCATTCATTGTGGCGTGGATTAAATTAAGGAACCAATTAAAGTAGCTCCGCTAGAAGCTTCATCAGTAAGTTGTCGCACTTGGGGGAAGATTCTGCAAGAAGGAAGATACTGGTGATTACTATTATAATCACCAGTATGTTTAAAGCCACTGCGCGGATTCAAGTAATAAGTGCAACCACCTTTTTTAAGATTACCGTACTATGTGCTAACAGTAAATAGTCGGGGTTTTAAGTAAATATGGTAAGATTTTTAGTCAGTTACAGATGGAAACGTCGATTACCGTAGCATATTTGTGATTACAAACTCTTTTCATAGAGATTACTGGCATAGAAACCATTTGCGGCGGGTATACGCCCGCCGCATTGTGAGATTGTCGTAATTTCGGGCTAGCTACATAACTGTTTTATGGCTGGTATAATTTGCGCAAAAATACTCCCATAAGCAGCTAACTGTGAAACAAGTTGGTTGCACTTATCTTTAAAACTTAGTTCCCCTACCGATTTTTCCGTCTCTGATATTAAATCATTAATAGTTCTAAGCGCATCCCCTTGGAAATTTTTGTTCGCGGTGGATTTAAGCGCACTAAACACATTACTGTTATCAACAGTACTGTTAATAGTGCTTTGGCTCGAATTTAAGATAACATTAGATTGGTTTGCAGTTATATTATAGACTGGCTGCTCAGTACTTCTATTTTTTTGAATATTAGGTATTTTTTCTAATTTGCATTCATAGTGCGTAGTATCCACATCACCAGAAAAAAAATCGGCGTTAATGACCAAATACTCTTCTTGTACATTATTTGGTAAGAGCCTAATTACTGTATCCCCAGCAATAATTTTTACCTTCCTGTCAAAAATAAAAAGCTTATCTCTTTGTAGACTGGCCCTAATTCCATCGACCCTATCTTGCGTTTGACCATTTATTATTGAAATAACATCGTTCATAAGTTCGTGCATTTATTTCTCCCCACTTGTGGTAATACTGCTTTGCTCTGTGTTTATGTTTACGTTTGAGTTAGTTGCTTGCACGTTATAAACTGGTGGCTGGCTAGAGCTCGTGTATGGCTTTTCTGCTAATGCGTATTGAACTTCATTTTTAGGCTCGGATATAAGTTTAAGCCTAGTTTCTAAGGCACCTATTTGCCTTGAGAATAGATCAAGAAAAGCCCTATCTCGATTGGGATGCAGATCATATCTGTCCTGTGGAAACCATCTGTCATTACCACCATAATTGATATGCTCTAACATCTGCATACAATCATCTTTCCAGCGTTTATATCCCTGTAAGTTAAAAATATGGAAGTACGCACTATTCAGTGATAATTCTCGTATAATCTCTGTTAATGTTTCTTGGCTTGGCTTATCTGTAGGTAATTCGCTGATAGGAACATATACCGCATAAAATTTTTGGTCTGAAAACCTGCTTCTCAACGCATCATATACTCGGGCCTCTATGTGCTTTTTTGCCTTATTAACTGAATAATAGATAGTGGGGCAAATTTCTTTAACGGGGTCAGAAAAGTCTTCTACTTCTATGAAAATCACCTCAAATCGTACCGATTTATCGTATTTTTCATATTTAGAATACAGCTCTTTACCAGCACTGATATGATCTTCTATGATTTTTATAATTGCTTGACTTGCCATACGCTAATCTCCTTTATGGATTAAAACTAAAATGATATGCCCTTCCCAAGCCTTAGAGACGTTTTTAAGGGCTTACCGCTAAATATTACTTTTTTAGTAATACCGCCCCTCTATATGGAGGTTATCAGTCTATTTTTCAAGGGGGAAAATTCGTAAAATAAAAAATAAGTCAAAATAAACCACAAATAGTCACTATATTTTATTATTTTTTATCTTGATGCCAAACCTGAGCATAAACCCCAGGGTATTCCTTGCCATTTTTATGCTTCATGGTGGTTTGTGTATCTGGCATTATACGCACATAGTCATAATCCTCATCGCCGCCTAGGCCAGTGGCAGCAGGCAGAAAAATAGGTTTATGGCCAAGGGTCGCATTGGCCTGGGCTACCTGTAGGTTTGCATCATTAACCAGATTATTGGCATGTTTAACCCAGAAAATTGTACCCACAATAATTAAACCACATACGCCCATGAGGATAAGAGAGATAAGGTTCCGCCTATCAATATGGGTGGCCAAGGTATTGACAGGCGAATTCAACTCGCTAATGCAATCACTGTTGTTCGTAGCTTAGCACAAATTATATACCATATTTCCAATCAATGCGGGCAATGAAAGAATATGCACAGCTGACAGCTGAAGATATAGGATTACCGCTATATGGATCTGATAGCTCAAATGGGTTCAGAGCGGGTAAGCGTTGAGGAGCTTGACAAAGTCTACTTCTCTAGTTCTTATCTTATAACACTAAATACTTCATTAGGAGTCGCATATCCTAATAAGATCGCGCTCATCTGGATTAGCAGATTCTGCATTCACTATTTGAGCTTTCAGGGCTGCCCTGTACCTTAGGCGACTCTTTATCTACTTTCTTTTCATTATCGGAGCTAGAGCCAGTTGGGAAAAAGATAAATGGACTGTTCAAGGATGTGGCCATACTTAACACCTCCACTTCTTGTTGTTGCTTACTTAGCCTTAGCAAACCGTTAGCTTCTTCTGGCTCATTCTTGAGTGGTGACTCTGCAGCCTTTGGCAAGGATAAAAAGCTAATTTTTCGCCTCCCCGTCTCTACTGGGGGACTATTGGGGGTACTGGGAGACGCACTAGGCGCATTGGGCGCATCGGGATGATAGATAAATATCAAATCACGTAATAAATGTCGCGCTTCATCATATCCCTGTTGATAGTAAGTTTCATTTAACCGATCCAACCCATCACTCAGTTTTATCCACGGTTGGGATGGAGAATCGTCACTATCTAACATTAAACCCATGGAATCCTTAAGTCTTGAAGGAACTGCAGAATACAGTTCGCTAATAACTTTTTTATTTTGTATAATGCTAGATAAAGGGGATTTATGCGCCTCATAATATGCTTCATGGTATCTAGTGCATTCGTCCTTCAGCCACTTAATCTTTTCGTTATTATCTTCAGTATTATCTAAAAATTCAGAGCAGCGGCTATAATACCCGCTATTGTCCTCATTCAATTCCTTAATCTTTTTCCTATTCTCCTCAATGCTATTCTTAAAAAAATCAGCAAGTTCTTTATCATATTTTCTATGGCTTCCATCTTCTTTGTTCAGTTCCATAATCTTTTTTTTATATTTTTCAATAGAACCTAGCAATTGAATATACCGTTTACAATATTCTTTATGCTCACTATATTTTTCATTCAGTCCTTTAATTTCTTCTTTACATTCCTCAATATTTTTAAAAAATTCCGTATAATGCTCACCATATTTTTTAAGTTTGTTATAATCTGCTTTGAGTTTTTTAATTTCAGCCCCGTTCCCTTTCTCGGCAGAGCTAGCTATAGAATTTATTTTCAATTCTATGATAGACATCTTCAACTCGAGAAGCGAGGAGTAAACAGCAGCACCCTTAAGACAACTTTCATACATAGCGTCTATTTCAGCCGCGCCTAAGAGCAGCTTAATATATTTTTCACTTTTTTGAATCCTCTTATAAAAAGCAGGATATTCCTGATGATAAAATTTTTGTCTTAAATTACGTTGTTCTGGATTAATTCCTTTAATTTTTTCTGCGTGCTCAATAGTTTCTTTAAGAAACCTCTCATAAATCGAGACATAGTCTTCTTTGAGCCGACGTCTACGAACAGAAGCTGAATTTGGCGGAGTTGCAGCCATTTTATTACCAAACTAATTATTGTTATAATAAGCCATAATATACCGAACAAACATTAAGGAAATATTAAGGGAATAAAATAATCAAAAAACAACAAATTAAAGTTGCCGTACTTATATTTTTGCAATATTGTGAATGACTTGTAATGCCGCCTCGGCACAATAACGTCCTTTATGATCTTTATTGGACACGCGTTCTAGGGCTTGAGCTTCGTTTTCTGTGGTCAAAACACCGAAAATAACGGGTATTCCTTCGTCTAAAGAAACCCTTAAACAGCCATCACTGACTTGCGAGCAAACGTAATCATAATGGCTGGTTTCGCCACGAATGACTGCCCCTAGGACTATAATGGCGGCAAATTTTTGGCTTTGGGCAAGCTTTTGCGCCATGATGGGTATCTCAATGGCACCTGGCACAAAAGTAGCATGAATTTGCTCTGAGCCTAACCCCAGTTCCAATAAACGCTTTTTTGTGCCCTCGAATAAGGCATCGGTAATAGTCTCATTAAATTGACTGCAAACTATGGCTATTTTAAGCATAAACGTCTCCTGATAAAAAATGTCCCATTTTTTCTTGTTTGGTTTTTAGATAAGCTTCATTGTCCATGCTTGGCTTTATATGTAAATTTCGGCGCTTTAAAACATCTCCCGGCCAATGCTGTGCCAGTGCAGCCATTTTTAGAGGATTATTAGTTAACAATTCTATTTCTTCTACGTGTAAATATTTCAAAATATCAATTGCCAAATTATAACATCGTGCGTCCATGGGAAACCCTAGAGAAAGGTTTGCCTCCACCGTATCCAAGCCTCTTTCTTGTAATAAATAAGCACGCATTTTGTTGGCTAACCCTATACCCCGCCCTTCTTGTTGCAGATAAATGAATATTCCCGTTTCTGTTTGCACCAATTGTTTTAAAGATTCTGCTAATTGTTGACCACAGTCACAGCGCAAAGAAGAAAACACATCGCCGCTCAAACAACTAGAATGAATGCGCACTGTTGCTCGGCTAAAATCAGTGCCCTTGCTTAATACTATGGCTTCCTCATTGCTATATAGATTTTTATAAAGAGTCATATCAAATAAGCCATGTCGTGTAGGTAAACGACATTGGGCTAAAACCTCTAACACTGCCCTATTCGGTATAGGCTCCCTGATTTGTTGTGATTCTTTAAGCCTATAAGAACGTAATTCAGCAATGGTGATCATAGGCAGCTGCCCTTCTTTTGCCCATTTTTTTAATGCCTCACCGCGCAGCATTGTGCCATCAGCCGCCATAATTTCACAGATAACGCCCGCTGGCGGTAGCCCTGCCAAACGCGCTAAATCCACCGCGGCTTCCGTATGACCTTGACGTTCTAAAACGCCATGAGCTGCAGCGCGTAAGGGAAATATGTGCCCAGGTTTATTTAAATCTTTTTCTCTAGATGTAGGATCACTCGCAATTAAAATGGTACGGGCTCGATCTGCAGCAGAAATACCCGTTGTAATACCTGAGGCTGCATCTATGCTGATCGTAAAAGCCGTGCGCTGTTGCTCCGTATTTTCTGTAGGGGCGACCATCAAAGGTAGATTTAAACGATCTAATTGTTCACCCGTTAATGCTAAACAAATCAAACCGCTGCCCTCTTTCGCCATGAAAGCAATCGTTTCGGCTGTGATAAGGGATGCCGCGGCAATTAGATCGCCTTCATTTTCTCTCTCTTCATCGTCGGTTACGACTACCATACCGCCATTGCGGATTTGTTCGATAGCTTCTTTAATATGATTCATATAGCCCCCTCTGTATTATACTTTTGTGATTATCTTGGTTCCTAGCTTGCAGGTCATATCACGGTGATATCCCCGTCGTGCCCATGCTTGCGCGCGGCGGGGGCTTCTAATATTCTGTAAATCCATATCAGCCCGCGATTTCATTGTAACCATTCAATCTAGAGGCTGGGCGATTGAGCACATACTTAGCCAAAATATCAAACTCTAAATTAACCTCTATTCCAACTTGATAATCGGCAGCAATCGTTATTTTTTGTGTGTGCGGTATTAAACTCACTGTAAAATAGTTTTCATACACACCCATAATCGTCAAACTCATCCCGTCAATAGCAATTTGTCCTTTAGGGACGAGGTAAGGTAAAAAATCTTGATGTGCTAAAAACTTGACTGTTTTGGCACTCCCTTCTGTATCCATACCTATAATGGTCGTTTTAGTATCGACGTGGCCCAAAACAAAATGTCCGCCTATACGACCTTGTGCCACTAAAGCGCGTTCTACATTCACGGTTTGCTCCAAAGATAAGTTAGACAGCGTAGTCACCCGTAATGTTTCAGACACTAGCTCTACGCAACACGTATCTGCCATTATTTCTATAATGGTTAAACAAACACCGTTTACGGCTAGACTATCGCCTATTTTCAAATCATCTAAAAAGGGCTTCTTGCGCAATGTTAACTTCAAGCCTTCTAGATTTGGATGTAAAGCAATAACCTCAGTAAACCCTTCCACTAAACCGGTAAACATATTTTTTTCTCCACTTTTTTGAGAGTTAGACAAACATCCGGCGCTAAAAAAAGCATTTCTTCAATTTGCCAACTTTGTTCCGATATAAGATCGAGAGATCTCAAGGGCGACAATGCTTCTGTATGGCCAATAAATTTGGGTGCTAAGTAAATTATTATTTTTTGTAACAAGGCTTGACGATAAAAAGAAGTTAAAATTCTAGAACCCCCTTCGACCAATAGACTGGAAATGTGCTTTTCCCCTAGATCTTTTAATACAAATAACAGATCTGTCATTCCTTCCTCTGTCGTGGGTGCAATAATAACGCTAACGCCTTGACTCTCTATACGTTGGCGCCAAGAAGGCAAGGAATGTTCCGTAGTATAAACCAATGTTTTAGAAGCTAACGGGCTATTGAATAGATGCAAATGGTGTGGTAAATCCCCTTTGGCACTTAAAATAATGCGCCACGGCTGAAGATTTGGATCTAAATTTAAATCTTTGCGACGCACCGTTAATTGAGGATCATCCGTAATTGCAGTGTTGGCACCTACTAGAATAGCCGCAACGGCCTGTCGTAAACGATGGCTGTGTTCAAGGGCAGCTGTTGAAGTCAATTGTCGTGACTGGCCAGAGGGAACGCTTATTTTACCATCTAGGCTCATCGCCCATTTGGCCATCACAAAGGGCTGTTTTTGGGTAATGTAATGGAAGAAAATTTGGTTTAACGCCAGGGCTTCGTCGGCACAACAACCTATATGAACCGCAATCCCGGCGGCGCGCAATTGCGCCAGGCCTTGCCCAGCAACCAGCGGATTTGGATCAACTACCGCTAGATGTACGCAGCTCACCTTAGCCGCAATTAATGCCGCTACACAAGAGCCCGTTCTACCTTCATGGCAACAAGGCTCTAAGTTTACATAAATCTCCGCTCCTGCCGCTAAAGTACCCGCTTCGTGTAAGGCAACGATTTCAGCATGAGGCTCACCTGCACGTTGATGCCAGCCGCGGCCTACAACTTGCCCCCTATTTACTATGACACAACCCACCATGGGATTTGGGGCACAGCTATAGCGGCCTTGCTCTGCTAAGGTTAAAGCTTCGTGCATATAAGGATTCATCATTCACCCATTTACAATGACAATACGTAGGGCGAATGATTAAGAAAGAAACAACATAGCAGCGCCAAATGCGGTGCTTAAACCGATTGATTCTCTTCTTAAACCCTCTTTCATCCGGACTGATACTCTTGGGAGTAAATACCGTCGGCTTTGGAATCTCACCAAATCTGCTGACCTTTTTATGCTCTTCGCAGTTGATTCTTAGACTTTATTGCCTTCGCTCCTCTCGCACCAGCATGTAGAGTATTACCCTCCTGGTGCTAGGAGCCTCGCCTAAGAATCAACTGCTATGAGCACCTCTCTAAAAAGCGCTCGCGGGCTGTACTGGTATTTTTAACCCAGATCACCGCCGGTGGGGAATTTCACCCCGCCCTGAAGGTTTGGCAGTATTGTGGAAGAAAATAAAAGGTCTGTCAAGATGTATACCACTCGGCTTAGAATTATGGCATTATTCCCACCTGTTTATTTTCAGAGCTTCGCCAACAATCATCTCACTGAATAATTTCTCTGCGGTTTGCCCTACTTTTATTAAATCATACATTTCTGCGCTCATAAAATTTAATTCTTTTGCTTTGTGCAACTGTGCTAATGTGGCATCATAATAATTACCCGCATTTAAGATTCCAAATTTCTTGGTAATTAATCCCACATGCATTTGACTTAACATATCGAAAAATTCGTCTAAAGAACCTACGCCGCCGGGTAATAAAATAAATCCATCAGCTTTTTCACAAATAATCTGTTTGCGTTCACTCATAGACTTAACTGAAATTAACTCTGACAACGAATCGTGTGCTAATTCTTTATTGATTAGAAACTCGGGTATGATGCCGGTAATTTTACAGTTATGCTGTATAGCTGTATCGGCCACTAAGCCCATAATTCCTACCTTGCCCCCACCATAGATCACCTCAATATTATTTTCCGCTAATAACCGTACAAGATTGGCCACTTCTTTTAATAAACCAGGATCGGAACCTCTGGCTGCGCCACAAAATATTGCTACACTTTTCATGTTTATTTTCCTCTATTTTTTTATATCTGCTACACTCTAAAATGCAGATGATCTAAAATTTCATGTGATCATTTAGAAGGACGGCTCACGAGTCGCCCCTAAATAGATCTACGCTCTACTGCCAACCAAATCTACGTATATAAAATCGTTTCATCAATTGAGTTACTACCATATAGGCCAATACAATTATCGGTATAAATGCGAAATACAGTGGCGGCAAAGCAACGAGTCTGAAATAATGCGCCCATGGTCCCATAGGCAATAAAATACCTACGATCATAATGATTAAGGTGGTAGCCATCAACGGCGCTGCGGCACGGCTTTGAATGAACGGAATCTTCGGTGTACGAATCATGTGTACGATCATCGTCTGGGTGAGTAAACCCACCACAAACCAACCCGATTGAAATAAAGCTTTTTTTTGCATTGTATTTGCACTGAATACAAACCACATCATCATAAAGGTGAGGATGTCAAACAGTGAACTCACAGGCCCAAAAAATATCATGAAACGGCCTATATTTCCTGGTTGCCAGCGCTGCGGTTTGGTAATCAACTCATCATCTACCTTGTCGAATGGAATAGCCACCTGTGAAATATCATACAAAAGATTTTGAGTCAACAATTGCAGTGGTAACATCGGTAGAAAAGGCAAAAAGAGAGATGCTATTAATATAGAAAATACATTACCAAAATTTGAACTTGCCGCCATCCTAATATATTTCAACATATTCGCAAAAGTACGCCGCCCTTCCAATACCCCTTCTTCTAATACCATTAAACTCTTCTCTAACAGAATAATGTCCGCCGCTTCTTTGGCAATATCCACCGCGGTGTCTACTGAAACGCCTATATCTGCAGCGCGCAATGCCGCGGCATCGTTGATGCCATCGCCTAGGAAACCCACCACATGGCCATTACTTTTTAACAGGCGAATGATACGTTCTTTGTGAGTAGGTGTTAGTTTAGCAAATACATTGTTCTTCTCCACTAAAGGGCCCAACTCCGCATCGCTGAGCGCTTCAATTTGATTACCCAGTACTATCCCCTGCTGCTCTAAACCAACTTCACGACAGATCTTAGCAGTAACCCGCTCATTGTCGCCCGTTAAAACTTTTACGCTAATGCCATGTGCAGCCAAGGCTTGTAGTGCGGGTGCTGTGGAATCTTTAGGCGGATCCAGAAAAGCCACGTAACCCATCAAGGTTAATTCGCATTCATCCGTTACACTATAGATTTCTTTATTCGGTGGCAGTTCCTTAGCAGCCACCGCGACCACACGCAATCCTTCTTCGTTTAAATCGCCTGTTATTGACCGTATTTGCTGCAGAAGTTCAAATGTTAAGGGTTGAGTAGAATCTCCTTGCTGCACTTGGGTACACACCGACAGGATTTCGTCCACAGCACCTTTACAAATTAATTCGTGGTGATCCTCACGCTCTGCTACCACCACCGACATACGTCGGCGCGTAAAGTCAAAAGGGATCTCATCTACTTTACGGTAATTTCTCGCAGGATTCAGTGATTTATTTAAATCAGCTTGTTCTAGTACCGCAACATCCAGTAAGTTTTTCAATCCAGTTTGGTAATAGCTGTTCAGATACGCCATTTCCAATACTTCATCGGAATCTTTACCCCAAACGTCAACATGACGTGATAAGAAGACTTTATCTTGCGTCAATGTGCCCGTTTTATCGGTACATAATACATCCATAGCGCCAAAATTTTGCATTGCATCCAATCTTTTTACAATGACTTTTTTGCGCGATAAAATCATTGCCCCTTTGGCTAAGGTTGAAGTAACGATCATCGGTAGCATTTCAGGGGTTAAACCAACCGCAACAGACAAAGCAAATAGCACCGCCTGTAACCAGTTTCCTTTGCTAAAGCCATTAATGAAAAGTACCAAGGGCACCATCACAAGCATAAAGCGTATCAATAACCAGCTTACCTTATTGACACCGACCTGGAAGGCGGTTAGTGCGCGATCATTCTCTGTGACGCGAGTAGCTAAAGCGCCAAAATAAGTATGGTTGCCAGTTGAGATCACTAGCGCTCTCGCTGAACCAGATACCACATTAGTACCCATAAATAAGATATTATCTAAATCAAAAACATTCGTCGTGTTACTGCTTTTCAGCTCAGCAAACTTTTCTACTGCCATAGATTCACCCGTCATGGCTGCTTGTGCCACGAACAAATCTTTAGCTGTTAGTACACGGCAATCAGCAGGAATCATATCGCCTGCAGACAATAATATTATATCACCAGGGACTACTAACTTAATGGGCAATTCGCGTATTCGACTTATCCCTACAGACAAATTCGGATCTAAATCAGCCGTATCTTCCGGTATATCGTATCGTAAAACTGTCGCCGTATTGCTCACCATAGCCTTCAATGCATCTGCAGCTCGGCTTGATTTGCCTTCTTGCCAAAAACGTAGGAATGTCGATAACAATACCATAGCAAAAATCACCAAGGCACCGCTTGCATCACGGGTAACATAAGCCACTATAGCCAGTAGCGTTAATAATAAATTAAAAGGGTTGGTATAACAATGCCACAGATAGAGCCACCAAGGTAGCGGTTTCTCATGTTCAACCTCGTTTAAGCCTAAGTGTGCACGGATAACTTCAGCTTCGCTTTCAGTCAAACCGACTACATGAGCATCTAGCGTTTTGAATAGGGTATCGGTATCGCTGCTGGCAGCACTCAGAAGTGCCCGTGACAAGGTATCAGGCACTTCACGGCTAATACCGATGTGTGTCATGGTATCTAATAAAGTAAGTCGCCGAAAGTGACGCGCGATGTGTCTATTTTGTAGAAAATTTGCAAAAAACTCTTTCAAAGGTCTAAAGTTCATTTTTATATCCTTATGCTATCGCCTTTAGAAAATGGACACAGGCCCTAGAACGTCCTTAACAAAGGGAATAGTTAAACGTTTTTTTTCTGCCAAAGAAGCACCGTCTAGTTTTTCCAATAATAACAACAAGACTCCTAGATCTCGTTGATAATGGTTCAATAAAAAATGGATCACCTCATCGCTGACTATCATACCCCGCTCTTTGGCACGCAATTGCAAAACAGCCGCTCTTTCTGCTTCCGTTAACAATTCAATATGGAATACTTGTCCCCAACTCAAGCGCGATTGCAGATCCGCTAAGCTACAGTTTAAACCGCGCACGGAAGTTTTTGCGGTACAGACCCATATATTATCTTTATCCTGCATGCGATTATAGGCATCAAATAAAGCTTCTTCCCAGAGTGCTTGCCCTACCACGGCATCAATATCATCTATGCATAATATATCTACTTGTTCCACATTCGCCAATATTTCCGGCGTATATAAGCTTGCTTCCTTTAAGGAAAGATACATGGTTGTCTTGTGAAGAGCGTTGGCTGTTTCGCACAGTGCATGCAATAAATGGGTTAAACCACAACCGGGGCTTCCCCACAAATAGGCGCTGGTTTTTTGGGGTAACAGCTCTTTTTGTAAATAATCGACAATATTTTTATTTAGGCCGCCATAAAAATTGGCAAAGGTCATGTGCGATTGCGGCTGTAAACCTTTCAACAGCAGTTGCGTCACGACGAATTCTTCGCATATAGATTGCTTTTGATATAGCGATCTCTTAGATAACGCACAAAAACCATAATCACTGCAGCTACCGGCAAGGCCAGTAATATGCCAAAGAAGCCAAACAAAGTGCCCCCCGCCAATACGGCAAAAATAACGGCTACCGGATGCAATTGGATCCTATCCCCTACTAAATAAGGCGTTAATAGTGCCCCTTCTATACTTTGCGCAATAACAAATACCAATACCACATACAGTAAATGCGGCCAATCGTGAAATTGAAAAAATGCGGCAATCAAAGCGCTAGTGAGTCCAACAATAAAACCTAAATAAGGAACAATACTCAATATTCCGGCAATAACACCAATTAACAGCGCCCAGTTGATATGAAATAAAGATAAGCCCACGCTGTAAAGTATTCCAAGCCCCATCATCACCAATAATTGGCCACGCAAAAAACCGCTTAAAACAGCATCACATTCTTTTAATAATCGTATGGTAATGGGTTCTATACGCCTAGGGATCAATAGATGAATAGCCTGTAACAAGCGATCCCAATCGCGCAATAGGTAAAATAAAACCACCGGTATTAATAATAAGCTGGTGAAAAAACCAATGACCACTAAGCTCGAACCGGCAAATGTTTTAAAAAGAGTAGGTATATATTGCCCCGCTTGTTTCCAATGGGTTTGTAAGGTGCTTTGCAAAGTATCTTGCCATGGATTTTCTTCCCAATCCATATTTAAATTAAAATGGGATGCCGCCCAGGGTAAAATATCTTCCTTTACACGCGCGATAATATTCGGTAATGCTTGCAGCAAATTGATCACTTGCTGTTCTAAGGCGGGAATAAGGAAAATTAAACTTAAAATAAATAAGCCGAATAAAGCCAAAAAGACTATAACGACGCTGAGGGTTCGCCCCAGATGCAACCTTTGCAAAAAAACTACCCATGAATTGGTTAAATAGGCCAATATCGTCGCCACTAAAAAAGGGGTTAATATGGCAGAAATTTTATAAATAAAAAAACCTAGGGCCGCTACAGCAAATAACACCATCCATTTTCTAGTATCGCTCATAGTAATTAATCTCCTTTTCGACTAAATGCACGCCAACCCCAAACCCAAATATAGTGGATCATACTGGCTGCAGTGGTAAATAACACCGCGTAGATCAGTATGGTGATCCAGAGAATATTAAAGAAGCCATAGCTATGATTTGCTAACACAACCATTACTAAAATAATTTGCAAACAAGTATTGGCCTTACTGATCAAACTGGGTTTAAACTCATACTGGCCAATTAGAAAGTGATAACACATGCCGCCGGTGACGATCACCACATCGCGTGTTAACACTATAGCCAATAACCAGACCGGCAGTATATTTAAATAAGTTAAAGCAAAATAACTGCTGACCATCAATAACTTATCCGCTAGAGGATCGACCATTGCGCCCCAACGACTGATCCACTGAAAACGACGCGCTAAATAGCCATCTATGGCATCGGTTAAGCCCGCGAATAAAAATAGAAAAAAAGCTAATTTATAATTTTGCATTAGTAAACCAACGACTATAGGCCCTACTAATAGCAACCGGAAAACAGTAATAATATTGGGAATATACGCTGGATTCATAGTGCCCACTGATAAATTAATGCATCACTTGGGATGTTTTTATCTGCTGATTGTGTTTTTACTAAGGTCAATACCTGATCGGCAATAGCTTGTTGTAAAGCAGCACTGCCTCCTTGTGCATTGATAGTTAAGATCACTTCATCCGGTGATACTTCCACCACCTCGATGTCTTGCACCGGCGCTAATTGTTGTAAATTATTCTTTAAGCCATCCAGAGCCGATAAATCAGCGATACCATAAACCACCACCTCTACTGGACTCACCGGTAAGGGTGCTTGTGGCACAAGGGGGGCTTGGGGCTTAACGCCTTGCGTCATCATAGATGACAATTGCCCCATGCCACCTCGCAAGGCACTGGCTGCATCATTAGCGCTAAAGGCCCAATCCACACTGTTCTGTGGTGTTTTTAGTGTCCATTCACTCGTCCACAGAGCTGTATCTCCATCGCCTTTACTCAGATGCACCAATAAAATGCCATCATGCGTATACCGTTTCGAAGCCGCATCAATGCTAGGCCAATCCCCACCCCAAGCCTGAGCTGCACTCAAAGTCTTTAAATCGGTTAAATCGAGCAAAGGCCACTCTATATCGATAGAGGATTGTTTTACTGAAGTATCTATTGTTTTTGCATACGGCGAAGCACTGCCTAATAGTTGCTGTTGCTCCCCACTTTCTATAACCAACCAGGCGAGGAATCTCTGTGGCGGTCCAGCAGTGGGAATATTTTGGCCTTTGCTTTTTAATAGCCGGGAAATAGCGGCGGGATCGAAGTCTATTTGTAGGGTAAATGCGCTGCCGTTACTGGCGGGAATATATTGATAACTCAACATCCAATCTTGGGCATGACTTAAGCTATCTGCCCAAGCCGGATCTTTATCTATATTTTGTATATTAGTTAACCTGGATAATAGCTGCGCTAATGCCATTTTTAATTCATCGCTGCTGGGCTGGCTTTCAGCACTAATAATGGGCAATTGAGCACGGTATAGGCTAGAATCAGTCATAGCCACCGCCATGGCGCATAAAGAGGCCATGAATAGGACAAAAATAACTAAACTGGTATAAGCTCGTTTCATACTGCGACAATCTTGCCATAGGCGGTAATAATGTGGCCTTATTTTACACCTTTTTGAGAGTTGCGGCAAAGTGTTCAGGAATTATACTGGTTAAGCGATATTCCCTTGCCGGGTGTGTTGATGTGAGTTAAACTATGCATAGCTATTACATTCTTCTATAGGTTGGTATGCTTAGCGATGAGAAGGGCCTGTGAAAGTACCAGCCTGCCACACTTACATACCCTAGTAAGCACCCCAACGTATAATAACTGGTAACTGGAGGGTTATTTTAGTCATGTCCAATATTGTTAATATTATTTTTTCTGTTGCGTTGTTTTTAAATGCGGCCATTTTTATTCCACAAGCAGTGAGGATTTACACTACAAAATCAGCTCAAGGCGTTTCTTTATTAACTTTTGGAGGGTTATTGGTTATTCAATTTGCTACTGTGTTACATGCCATAATGATGCGGGATTATATATTATTAATAGGCTATTTATTAAGCATATTGACTTGTGGAACGGTTGTTGTGCTTGTGCTGATAAATAAGCGTAATAACTAAATATTATTAAACCCTGCCTAGTAAGTCATATTCTTAGCGTTTATCTTATTTTCTTGCTTGCACACTCGCGTAAAATGAGAGTGTAAAAAATTTGACAGGCTCTATTTCTTACTTTACTATCGCCGTACCAGGCATAGGTTACATTACGCTACTATATTATTTTATAAAATCGGGAGCAATTGTGAATAACAACATTAAAACTATTGTCAAAGCCTCTTTTAAAGATTGCCCTATTGAAGAGAGAAAAATTTTTCATAAATCACATTGTCTCATGCCAATCAGTATTGGGCAAAAAATACATGAAGGAGAAAAATTTATAGCTACCATGCGCTTAGTTGAAAGAACTTTTGCACGTTGTACTATCTTGCTAGATGATAGCGTACAGAAATATACTTTAAAGATAGAATCCGAAACAGACTTAATAACTTTGCATCAGCAGGCCATTGAAGCCGGAACAGATTGGTTGCAGCGACAAAAAAAGTTGTTATTGGAAGAACTGGCTATACCCTGTACCGTAATAAGATGGGATGATTGGCTTGTTCTGCCTGAATATCCTGAAAATCACAAAAAGGTAGCTTCTTTATACAATGAAAATTTAATTTATAGGGATGCCATTGATAATACTATCAAAGATTTTTTAGATAGGTATGTGGCACATGGTACAAGTTCTTCTTTTGATTATGTCAAGGCACATGATTTATGCTTTACCTACCTTTTAGAAGAGTGCGCTGTCATGTCACTTTGGGTTAAAGGAGAATATGATTTTGAATTGTATCCAAGCGGTAGAAATAAAGCCATGGCGGCCACATATGAGTTTTTTATAAAAAACCAATACCCAAACTTGCTAAAATCAGTCGGATTGCGGTTTAAAAAATATAAGAATATAATAGACCAAACGATGGGTGAACGAGAAGAGATGGCTAAATATTAAGGAACTCTGTTTGAGTAAAGCTGCTGGGGCGACCCAGCACCTCTGCTCAAACCAGCAACTATCCTCTTTAACGCTAAGGGTGCTCAAAGCAGAACTGTATCTGAAATGCGTTCACTCAAGCGTCTTGGCGAAAAACAACGTATTTTTTTAGAGGGAGTTATTATAATGAAAGATGATGAGACAATAAAAGCGTTAGAGTCTGAAATTTTAGAACGAGATAATATAATTCAGGACCAAAAAATAAAAATTGATCAGCTTTTTAATATTATAAATACCATTCCTGGTAGCGTATATTGGAAAGACTTAACCGGCCGTTATCTTGGTTGTAATGACTATCAAAAAAACATGAATGGTGGCAGAGACTTAATTGGCCTAAAAGATAATGAACTGCCCTGGGCTGAAAAAGTAGCTGAAATAAGAAAAAACGATGACGCTGTTATTTCTACGGGTGCTATTCTAGAATTTGAAGAACACCCTATTTTAGCCAGCGGCGAGCGCATTACTACGTTAACCCGCAAAGCACCTCTATATAATAAGGACAAAGATATAATTGGGGTCCTTGGAATTTCTCTAGATATTAGTGGTAGAGAAAAAAGTATTCAAAATATTATTCGCGAAAAAAACGTTTTAAAAGAAGAAAAGGAATTTATAGAATCAACCTTAAGCAATATAGTCGCCGATATGCCTGGGCATGTGTATTGGAAAAATAGAGAGGGTGTTTATCTGGGGTGTAATGATAGACAGGCAAAAAGCCTAGGGTTTAATTCGGGCAAAGGTGTCATTGGCAAGACAGACTTTGATTTATCATGGGGGTCTAGTATTGCTGAAAATTTTAGGGAAAATGACTTGTTAGTGATGAATACGCAGTGTATGCACACCGTAGAAGAAGATACCACTATAGACGGCGTAAAGAGGACTATGTTAAGCCAAAAAACGCCTCTTAAAGATAATAAGGGTAATATTGTAGGTGTTCTTGGTATCTCTATAGAGATTACAAGGTTAAAAAACATACAAGAGGAACTTGTACGCGCCAAAGAAAAAGCCGAAGCCGCTAACAAAGCAAAAACAGAATTTGTGCAAAACATGCAGCACGATATACGCACGCCCTGTGCAGGTCTTTGGGGCGTGTTGAACATACTAGCCAAAGCAGAAGAAGATCACAACAAAAAAGAAGCGTTAGACATGGCTGCTGCAGCGAGTAAAAAGCTTTTAGAACTATGCAATGAAGCAGTTGAATTCGGTGATTTGAGCAGCAATGTAAGGCCTGTACTTGAAAAAGCGCTAAATATACGTGAATTGGCGGAATCGATAGTTGAACTTAATAAACCAGCCGCTTTTGCTAAAGATCTGCTCATTCACTTTAAGGTGGATGCTTCAATACCCGCCCAAATCCTCTGCGATGAATTTCGCTTGAGCCGTATCCTCGTTAATTTAATGGGCAATGCGTTAAAATTCACTAATAAAGGCGAAGTCGCTTTAAATCTCAAGGCCGAAGTAGATAAAGAGACACACCGCGGCTGGTTAACCCTAGAAATAAAGGACACGGGTATAGGCATTCCTGCAGACAAAATTAAGACTATTTATGAGAAATTTAGTCGTGCGGTGGCTTCTAATACCAACTTGTATCCCGGAACCGGTTTAGGTTTGTATGTGGTAAAAACTTTTGTGGATGAGCTAAACGGCAACATTGAGCTTGAAAGCCGTGAAAATGAAGGAACTTCGTTTAAAGTGGGCATTCCTTTTAAAGTTCGTTGGGAGGATATGAAAAAACCAGGCGTAGAAATTGACGAATATTTCAGATCGCCGATTGATCTGACCGCTGAAGTAACACAAAACCCAGAAGCAATTTTCCAAAAGACATCTCTAGCGAAAAAGCCATTTACTCATACGCTTTTAATTATCGAAGATGATAAAACCTGCCTTTTTGCGGAAAAGAATTTATTGTCTACTTATACCAACCAGATTGATGTTGCGGAAAATGTAGCCGAAGCCTTAGAGAAATTAGCCACTAAACGATATGATTTAGTGATTTCTGATCTGGGTTTGCCAGATGGTTCCGGTAACGATATTGTCGCCAAGGTCAAAGCCACCCCAGAATCGGCGAACTATAACACCCCTTTTGTAGCGATGACGGCCCACCAAGACGCTTTAAAACATCAACAGGCGATGAAGGCGGGTTTTACAGCAACTCACATTAAACCTTTAGGTGCCGAAAAAGCGGTAGAGCTTTTAAAGTCTTATCCAGCGCAGGAATCTGGAATCTCACCTCAGGAAGTTATTATCTCTCCTAAAGTAGAAGGTAAACCCGTAATCGATTTGGCTTTAGGAAGGCAACGGATCGCAGCCAATAATGAAGAGCAAGCGATAGAAGCGCTAGGTGTTTTATGGGAAACTCTGCAAATAGATATCCCCCTATTGCAACTTGCAGCAGAAAATAACGACCTTGCAGGGGCAAACGCTATTTTACTTAAGATACGCGGCGGCTTATATTACACTGGTACACCCCGCTTAGAGGAAGCCTGTGAGGTGTTGCATACAGAGGTAGGGCGCGGTGTTAAAGATTTGAGAAAAATTCATAGTTTATTTTCTGCGTTTTATGATGAGGCAAAACTATTTGCGGAGCAATTTAAAGAGCTAGTGAAGGGCGTGAATGCACAAAAAGAAGCTGAACATTTAAGAATGGTAAATGAAAAGCAAAAAGCACTGTTAGAACAGGAGGCAAAATTCACTCAAATAGCCAATCAAGTCGCACATGATATACGCTCACCACTGGCCACTTTATCTATGATCGTGGAATCCTGCACACACATTCCGGAAACCCAGCGCCTCGCTTTAAGAGAAGCAGCCATCGGCATAGAAGATATTGCCAATCACCTACTCCATGAATATAAAAAAAAAGGCTCAGATGAAGTTACAGAGCATGAGGCATGTCACCCCCTCTTAGTGTCTGCTGCTTTGCTAGAATCCTTAACCCATAAAAAATATCAATACGACAAGTGCCCCATTCAGTTTGATTGCACAATGGCCCTCAATGCCCAATTTGCCTTTATTAAAATACAAGCCAGTGCTTTTAAGCGGATGTTGTCTAATTTAATGAACAATGCGGTAGATGCGCTTGAAGGTCAACCTGGAACAATTCATTTACATTTAGAAGCCGACACTGAATCGGTGAAAGTACATATTCAAGATAGTGGCAAAGGCATGCCAGCGGATGTGGCAGACAAGATCTTACATAAAATCGCTATAACGCAAGGTAAAAAATTAGGTCATGGCTTAGGATTTACTCAGGTGCGGGAAGCCTTGGAGCACAATCAAGGCGAATTAGAAATTGATTCTAAACTCGGTGTAGGCACGACAATCACCCTCTCTTTTCCTAGAACCAGCGCTCCACAGTGGGTAGCGCAAGAGATAGTATTAAACCCTGATGATACCCTTATTATCTTGGATGATGATAGCTCTATACATGGTGCTTGGGACACCCGTTTTGAGCCCCTGTTAAATAAAAACCCAGAGCTGCAATTAAAGCATTTTCAATTTGGCAGGGAAACGCTGGCATTTATCCAAAGATTAACACCCGCTGAAAAAGAGCACATTTTTCTGCTCTCGGATTATGAATTATTGAATCAAGAATATAATGGCTTAACGATCATTGCGAAAAGCGGTATACAACGCTCTATTTTAGTCACTAGCCATTATGCCGATCCAGAGGTACAAGCAGAAGCTGTAAAAGCGGGCACTAAAATTTTACCTAAACAATTGGCCGCTGAAGTGGTAATTAAAATAAATGATAGAGATGAAGTTACATCCGAAAAAGTGTATGCCGTTCTTGTAGACGATCATCCCGGCTTTACTAAAGCATTAGCACTCTATGCTTTCGATGACGATCAAATCACAGCTGAATACAATAATCCAGAACATCTTTTAAGAGATCTGGACAAATACGCCAAAAACACCAAAATCTATTTGGATAATAATTATGCCACTTCAAAATTAACCGGTATAGAAGTAGCTAAAAAATTACATGAACAAGGCTATACGCATTTATATATCCTATCGGGCGAGTCAGCCTTAGAGGCACCCTCTTATGTAACCGTCATTGGAAAAAACGAAATAGAACGTATAAAAGATTTGTAGCAGGTTGGAAAAGGCAATCGTATGAGGCAACCACAGGGGTTACCCATCTAGGGCAGGCAGAGGGCCCCTGCCCTACGAAAACTTGCCATAGACTCAGCAGCTCCCCTACTCGTCTTCGAAAATCATCTTCCCAGACAAACCATTCTCTTCCATGATTTCACGCAAGGCTCTTAATGCCTCTACTTGGATCTGTCTGACTCGTTCACGCGTTAAACCAATTTTGCGCCCCACCTCTTCTAAGGTTGATTTTTCTTGTCCTAACAACCCAAACCTATAGGCCAGAACTTGGCCTTGCTTTTCAGGCAGCTGCGCCAACCAGGTTTCAATATTTTCCCGCAAATTATCATCTAACAACATAGTTGCAGGATCAATGTTATTAGGATCCGCCAGAGTTTCCAATAAACTCTTATCGGTATCTTTACCTATGGGCACGTCTACTGAAGTAATTCTTTCATCCAAACTTAACATGCGTTTAACATCTTCAACTGGTTTATCCAGCATTTCGGCAATTTCTTCTGCACTCGGGGTATGATCCAATTGTTGCGTTAATAGCCGCGCGGCACGCAAATAGACGTTCAACTCTTTCACCACATGTATCGGTAAACGAATCGTTCGTGTTTGATTCATGATGGCACGTTCTATGGTCTGTCGGATCCACCACGTGGCATAAGTTGAAAACCGAAAGCCGCGTTCGGGGTCAAATTTTTCCACGCCGCGGATCAAACCCAAATTACCTTCTTCAATTAAGTCCAAGAGGGCTAAACCTCTGTTAATGTAGCGTCTGGCAATTTTAACCACTAAGCGCAAATTACTTTCTATCATACGCCGCCTAGCATTGGCATCGCCTTTTAAGGCTAAACGTGCATAATAAATTTCTTCTTCCGCGCTAAGTAAAGGCGAAAATCCTATCTCACTTAAATACATCTGCGTTGCATCTAATGCTTTTGTTGACAGATGAAATCGTCTTTTTTCACTGACTCTTGCACTTTCCTCAGCCAAATCTTCCTCTAATACCGCTTCCTCATCGAAGTCTTCAAAAATGTATTCTTCTGGATAATTTTCATCGCCTTCGTCGTCCCCTAGGATCTCCTTTTCTAAGGAAATATCCATTTCTTCATCAAAAGAAGCATCTTCAATATCTGTCATGTATTTGCTATCCAATGAGACTGGCGTTAATTTTTTGTTTTCAATGCACTCTACTGCATTTTCTTTTTGCTTCTTTTTAGAAGAAGTGGCTTTAGTTGCAACCGCTTTGGTCTTAGCAATGACTTTTTTCACTTGAGCCACCACCTTAGTGGCCACTTTAGTGGCTACTTTCTTTTTAGGTTTCGCCTCTGCCTTAAGACTTACTTTAGAAATTTTTGTTGGCACTGATTTTTTCTTAACCGTTGCTAACGATTTCTTCTTCGTTATCATCTTTTTAACGCCCATTATTTCCTCCTTGCCCTTTCCCTTATCCATAATCTCAACCTCTATACTATTCGCATTTGATTCTTAAGCTTGGTTGCCTTGGCCTAAGAATCAAATGCTATGGGTAATACTAGGCCAAAAAGAATTTCAGTCCTAAATCAAGATTGTTGGTTCTGTAATCTGGGATACTACTGCCACCACCTAGATCACCATTCACTACAAAAGCATTTACAAAACGGTACTCTAGATCGAGCTCCACCGTCGGATTAAAGGCGTAGGATATTCCACCCAATGCTTGTACCGTAAAAGCACCTTTCCAGGTGCCATCATCGTCCTGATTAGGTTGATGAGCCAATTGGTAATTATAGTCGATGGCTGAACCACCTACACCCACCCCAGCAAAAACACCAAAACCGGTATCGCCCCGTAGGTTGAAAATAGCATTGGTCATGGCACTGTAGCTGGTGGTATGCCCATCTAAACTGATATCGGGAAGCCCAGGAACACGTAATTTATCGGCACCATTCCGGGCTGCGTTTAATTCTTCTTCTATACGAAACCATCTATAATCATAGCCTAGGGTAATACCGCCATTATAACCTGGATTACTTTCCATCGTTACACCATGGCCATAGTTTTGATCATTCAGTAAAGTGCCGCCCCCTTCTACTCCCAAATAAAATCCCTTGCGGGGCGCAGGGCTGCCATCAGCGGTAACCACGGAGCCTGCCGGTGGAGCATTGTCTTCATCCCAACTGCCAGCGTGGGCGGTGCTAAAACCGATAATACCTAGAACCAAGAAAAAACTACTTTTTTTGAATAATCTGTACATAAATTATACTCCATCTTCATTTCTTTAAGGCAACAAAAAACTTGCGCAGGCATGCAACCAAAACTACAAGTGAAACAACATCATACAGGGTTTATGAGTGGGGGTAAAGCACCGAATTGTAAAATAACTGCAATTTTTTGGCTGAGGGCCAATAGTGGGCGATCGCTTAATTTAGGGCCGCTGATTTGCAGACCTACGGGCAATCCTTGAGACGTTAAACCGCAAGGCACCGTAATACTGGGTTGCCCCGTCATATTAAATAAGCACGTAAACGGAGTCCAATTATCCAAAGCACTAACTGACTTTGCATGCGGTGAATCAAGGCCTATATCAAATGCAGGAATAGGCACGGTGGGTGTTAATAAGGCATCATAGTCGTTAAAAAATGCCTGCATCGCTTCACTCACACTAAGGCGGGTAGATTCTGCCTGTAAATATTCTAATAACGTCATAGTCTCACCCAGCTGTGCGATACGCACAAAACCGGGATCTAATTGCCGTTGTTCTACAGCCGTTAAATCTGCATAAGATTCATAAGAACCAGCCTGCCAAATATGCGCAAATGCAGATAAGTACTTACCCACAGGTGGCGTTTTTTCCTCTAAAACAAATCTGTGTTCACGCAAAACAGCGATGCTACGCTGGAATATAATCGCTACTTCTGGGTCTAATTCAGCAAACCCAAAATCAGAACTGTAAGCCAACCGGTACAATTCTTTGTGCTGAATACTAGGCAAGGGAACATAATTCACTGCGCGCTTATCTTCTTGATTTAAGATGGGCAACAGCGTTTCTATATCGGCAATTTCTCGCGCCAACACACCCACATCTACCAGTTGCGCCAAATTATGCAACGGATAGAGGGGAAATAAATCGTGTGTAGGTTTATAACCTATAACGCCACAAAATGCCCCTGGAATACGGATAGAGCCACCACCATCGGTGCCTATGGCTGCCACCCCTAAACCCAAAGCCACTGCTACTGCAGCGCCGCCACTAGAGCCGCCGCAGGTTTTATTTACATCCCAAGGATTGCGTGTAATACCCGTAACGGGACTATCGGTTGCACCTTTCCATCCCCATTGCGGCATAGTCGTTTTAGCGAATAACACGGCTCCCGCTAAGCGCAAATGATGCACTACCGGCGCATCCGCTTTACTGCTTGCTTCTGTCCTGATGCTTGCTCCAGCATGCATGGGCCAAGTGCGTACTTCCAAGCTGTCTTTGATGCTAATAGGCCAACCATCTATGGGCGACAGCGCTTTACCCTGCTGCCAACGTAAAGTAGACGCCTTAGCCATTTCTAAGGATTCTTCTTCCGCCAAATAAGAAAAAGCATTCACTTCTGGATTGTATTGTTTTAAGCGTTGCCATAATTGCGTACAGACCTGCAACGGCGTGAGTGAGCCCTCTTTATAAGCTAAAGTTAATGCTTGTCCGGTTAGAAATTGCTTAGTCATATTTTCCCTTAAAATAAAGAACCTTGCTCAACAACGCTGTCTA
Source organism: Gammaproteobacteria bacterium (assembly GCA_021156165.1). Taxonomy (GTDB): domain Bacteria; phylum Pseudomonadota; class Gammaproteobacteria; order UBA1113; family UBA1113; genus VFKP01. Next base: position 45,354 of record JAJNBM010000003.1, read on the forward strand.
CATCATGAAACCTCAACCCTATCCCCAACAAACGAATAGGCTGAGAATAAACTAATACGCGTTTTAATAAAGTGACAAACGCACCTAAATCATCTGAATTGCTGCTGATTTCTGCCGATTTAATCTTAAAGTTATTCAGTTTTATCTTTACAAACTGACTTTTAATTTTGTGCGAGCTCGCTCTCCTGCTTTGTAGTAAACGTACGTGCAAATCGCATAAGTCCTGGTGTATTACGTTAAAATCGCTGCGATCCTGTTCAAAAGTGGTTTCAACGCTGATAGATTTTCTAGGCCTATTCGGCTCGACAACGCGTTTATCAATCCCCCTAGATTGATAGTACAGGGTTTGACCAAACTTACCAAATTCTTGGATCAATTGCAGCAAGCTTAATTGCTGTATATCGGAACATTTTTTTAAGCCCCTATGATGTAACCGTTCTAACATAACTCGACCCACACCGAAGATCTTTTCTACTGGCAAATCTTTAATAAAAACTTCCACCTGATGAGGGGGAATAACGTATAAGCCATTTGGTTTATTTAAACCACTAGCTATTTTAGCTAAAAATTTATTAGGGGCTACGCCTGCCGAGGCCGTCAATTGCTCTTTCTGCCAGATACGGTGCACGATGGCTTGCGCCATTAGAGTCGCGCTGTTGTTATAGTCCTTATTTAGGCTCACGTCTAAATAAGCCTCATCTAAGGCCAACGGTTCCACTAAAGGGGTAAATTCATAAAAAACACCCTGTATGCTTTTAGAAACCGCTTTATATTTTTCAAAACAGACGGGCAAAATAACTAAATTTTGACACAGTTGTTTCGCCTTTTGTGTAGGCATACCCGAATGCACACCAAACTTTCTAGCCGCATAATTGCAAGTGCATAAAACACTGCGCGCAGAATCTCCGCCCACCGCCACAGGTTTATCCATTAAGCTCGGATTATCGCGTATTTCAATGGCGGCATAGAAACAATCCATATCGATGTGAATAATTTTTCGATTGAGCATAAAGATGTGTTAGGCCTTTCTCCACAATTGTGTAAATTATGCCGGTTATGGCGCAAAAAAGGAAGAACTTGTTTTCTCCTTCAAAATATGGTGCAATAGCCGCTCTTTATGGTAGTTTGCCTATCCATTTGCGACAGTACGCTGCAAACCCCGCCAGACTCGGAAGAGAGCAACGGTAGTGGTTGAATTGTGTGCAGATTGTGGTGGGTGAACTGCCCTCCTTGAATAGAAACGGTGCATACTATGCCAAATCATGTATTAGCGCGTAAATGGCGTCCCCAATCCTTTACAGAAGTCATAGGCCAAGCTGCTATTGTGCAGGCTTTAACCCATGCTTTGGAAAGCGGTCGTTTGCACCATGCGTATTTATTCAGCGGTACACGCGGCATAGGCAAAACCTCTCTGGCTAGATTATTGGCAAAATGCTTGTCCTGTGAAAAAGGACCCACAGCTACACCCTGTGGTCAATGTCATCCCTGTTTAACCATAGCGCAAGGCAATTATCTAGATCTATTAGAAATCGACGCGGCTTCTCGTACCAAGGTTGAAGACACCCGCGAACTCTTAGAAAGTGTGCAATATCCTCCTATTATGGGCCGTTATAAAATTATTTTAATCGATGAAGTGCATATGCTCTCTGGCCACAGCTTTAATGCCTTATTAAAAACACTCGAAGAACCGCCCAAACACGTTATCTTCTTGCTGGCCACTACCGAACCTGAAAAGTTGCCGAATACCGTTTTATCGCGTTGTTTACATTTCACCTTAAAACCACTGACCAACGACGTCTTAAGCGAGCATTTTAATCACATTTTACAACGAGAGCATATTCGCTTTGACCCTAATGCGCTCACTTTAATTGCTAAAGCTGCTTGCGGCAGCGTACGCGATGGTTTAAGCCTATTGGAACGGTGCATCGCCTTTTGTGGCAGTGATATCACCGTGGCTAAAATCAGCGAATTATTAGGCCTAGCCGACAGCCATACTGTACAGCAGCTATTAGATACCTTAATAAAAAATGACGCGGTCAGTGGATTAACACTCATTCGTGCTTTAGCCGAGAAAGGCGCTGATTTTAGTGGGGTATTAGAAGCTTTTATCGAATTATTACATCAATTGGCTTTACAACAGGTATTACAAAAAGACAATCCTACCCTTCTTAGCGCCGAACGCATACAGTTGTATTATCAAATTGCCTTAATAGGACGGCGCGATCTGCCGCTTGCCCCTGATCCGCAGATGGGCTTTGAAATGCTCTACATCCGCTTATTGTCCTTTCAACCTTGGCATGAAGAAAATGAGGTGCTTCCTGTTGTAAAAAAAAAACTTTCAATCCCCGCGATGAATCCAATATAAACTGGAATGAACTGTATCCTCAACTTAACTTAAATGGTTTATGTGCTGTGTTAGCAAACCATTGCGCCTTAATCAGCACCCTAGATAATCATTGGCATTTTGCACTGAACCAAGAACACAGCGCCTTACACGATAAACAGCAAGAAACTCTTTTGGCTAAAGCCTTAAGCACCCATTTCAATACAACCATACAGGTTTCTATTGAAATGGTCACCGAGGCTATTACGACCCCAGAAAAAGCCCAGCGCCAAAAGGCAGAGGCGTCTCTAGCCACTGCCCACCGCTCCCTACAAGAAAACCCCCGCTTTAGGCAGATTATGGAACAATTTCGTGCTACAATAGTTCCCGGCTCAATAACGAGCCTAGAACAAGACGAGGTTTAAACAATGAGCGATAATTTATCAAAATTAATGCAACAAGCGAAAGATTTACAAGCCAATATGAAAAAGGCCCAAGAAGAACTCGCTGCTATGATAATAGTCGGCGCGGCTGGCGGTGATATGGTACAAGTCTCTTTAAACGGTTTACATTACTGTAAAAAAATCCTAATTAACGCCACTGCTGTGCCCGGCATGACCCCTGAAAACATTAAGTTATTGGAAGTCATGATCGCAGCCGCTATCAATGATGCGACGGCCAAAATTGAAAAACGCTCACGCGAGAAACTATCTGCGCTTGCGGGCAATTTGGGATCGCTGCCTGAAGGCTTTGGTGGCATGGGTGACGGTGCTTAAGGGGACTGCTTGTACCCTATGAAATAAATTCCAATAACACAGAATAGCAAGTACCCGGCATTGCGAGCTTGCGAAGCAACCCAGGAAAATGTTGATAATGAAAAGGACAGCACTTACGACAGGACTCATAAACAACATGAAACCTTATAAAATAGTGATTTTTACCTCTGGATTGCTTCGCAAGCTCGCAATGACGAGGTTAGCCAAATTGCATAGTTACGAAAGAAGGGAGAGTGGTTACGATGAGTTTTAGCCCGCTAATAGACAAATTGATAGCCCAATTGCGTTTTTTACCGGGCGTAGGACCAAAATCGGCCCAGCGCATGGCCTTTCAATTATTAGCGCGCAATCGCCCGGCTGGTAAACAATTGGCTGAAGCCTTACTTGCAGCTATGAATGAAGTCGGGCATTGCGATCTGTGTCGTACATTCAGTGAAAGCGCGCGCTGTCAATTATGTGCTAATCCTAGGCGCGATCACCGTTTATTGTGTGTAGTTGAATCGCCAGCCGATCTACTGGCCATAGAGCAAACTGGTTTTCATGGCTTATATTTTGTGTTAATGGGTCATCTATCGCCCTTAGATGGTATTGGTCCAGAACAATTGGGGCTAGGGTTATTAAAACAAAGATTTCAAAGCGAAGACATAGGCGAATTGATCATCGCCACTAATCCCACCGTAGAAGGCGAAGCAACGGCCCATTACATACACGAATTAAGTCTGCCTTATTCCTTGCGGGTTACACGTATTGCCCATGGCGTGCCCTTAGGCGGAGAATTGGAATTCATTGACGGCGGCACTTTAGCACGGGCATTAGCCAGCCGCGAAACTTTGGCATAACGTAAGTTCAAGACTTGATGTGCTTATTAGGGCAGACACAGGGGTCTGCCCCTACGAGAATTCAAAAATCCGTATTCGAAACAAATACTCAAGGCGGAGCGTATATTCATAGCAGTTGATTTTTAGGCGAGGCGCCGAGCCCTCGAGCACCAGGAGTGTAGTACTCTACATGACTGGTGCAAGATGGGTGAAGGCAACAATGCCTAAGAATCAACTGCGAAGAATATACTAGTCGCGCTGTTTGCCTACATGGGTAGTGTCAAAGTATTCGGCTAGTTTTTTGCGTAAGGTCCCGCGGCTAATGCCCAGTACACGTGCGGCTTTAGATTGATTGCCACGCACATAACGCATGATGCTTTCAATCATCGGCTTTTCAATTTCCGCCATTAATTTTTGGTACAAATTATCGGGTTGTTGATTTCCCAATAAGGCAAAGTAGCGATCTAACACCTCATTCACGTGGTGGCCTAAACCGTGGGCTTGATTTTGGTTTCTCTGTTGAATCGATGCAATTTCTTCCGTGCTCATCATAAGAGTTTAGCTCCTATACAATCTAGTTCATACTTCCCCGCTTTTATACTTTGTATAAAAACGATACACTATAGTGCACTTCCTAATAAAAAGGAAATGCCTTTTTTGGCCATAATTTGCGCAAAAATATATTATTATGCGGTTCGCCGACAACCTTTACAAGTTACCATTCCAAACCCAAATAATCAATACTTTTTGTGAAAAATATCAACATTTTTTAGCGCATAATATGGCCCTGTTTTTTCTGGATTATGATATAATATCCATTTATATTAACAAACCGAGTGGTCAATGTCTGATAGCACTACTATTATACCCAAAACATATACCCCAAATAAAACCAGCAAGGTGTTTATTTTAACTCATGGCTGCCAAATGAATGTCTACGATTCAGACAAAATGCTGGCCGTTTTACGGGATGCAAAAGGCATGGAAATCACGGAAGATCCCACCCAAGCAGACCTATTGCTCATCAACACCTGCTCTATACGGGATAAGGCTGAAGAAAAAGTTTTTTCCGAGCTAGGTCGCTGGCGCGAATTGAAAGAAAATAACCCCCATATGCTCATTGCTGTGGGCGGTTGTGTCGCCAGCCAAGAAGGTGAAGCTATCGTTAAACGCGCTCCTTTTGTGGATTTAGTCTTTGGGCCACAAACATTACACCGCTTACCGCAATTAATAGACCAACGTCATGCAACGCGTAAAGCAGCCATAGATGTTAGTTTTCCTCAAATTGAGAAATTCGATTGCCTACCCGAACCCAAAGCCACAGGAGTGACCGCTTTTGTATCTATTATGGAAGGCTGTAACAAGTATTGTAGTTACTGTATTGTACCTTATACCCGTGGAGAGGAAATCAGCCGTCCATTTGACGACATCCTGGCTGAGGTCGCCTCTTTAGCCGAACAAGGCGTTAAAGAGATTACTCTATTAGGGCAAAATGTCAATGATTACCGTGGCCTTATGCATAATGGCGCTACCGCCGATCTAGCCCTTTTGATCCGCTACATTGCCGCTTTAGACAATATTCAACGCATTCGCTTTACCACTTCGCATCCATCGGCATTTAGCGATGATTTAATAGAAGCTTATAAAGACATTCAAAAACTGGCTAACCACTTGCATTTACCGGTGCAAAGCGGTTCTAACCGCATTCTGAAAATGATGAAACGCGACTATAGCGCAGAAAGTTTTATTGAACGCTGCCAAAAGTTAAAAGCCGTACGCCCTGATATTTCTATTTCATCCGATTTCATCGTAGGCTTTCCCGGAGAAACTGACGAGGATTTTATCGCCACTTTGGATCTCATACAGACGGTGGGTTTTGATCAATCTTTTAGTTTCATTTACAGTCCGCGCCCCGGCACGCCCGCGGCTAAATTGCACGATGGTATAGATATGGCGGTTAAAAAGAAGCGCTTAAAAATACTACAAGATCGTATTCAGCTCCAGGCACAGGCTATTAGCTTAGCCATGGTGGATACTATCGTTCCTATCCTCGTCGTCGGTCATGCTAGGAAAGACAACACCGAACTCAGCGGACGCAGCGAAAATAACCGTATTGTTAACTTTAGCGGACCGAAAGGTTTAATAGGTCAAATTGTGCCTGTACGCATCAATGCTTGTTTGCGAAATTCGCTGCGTGGAGAAATGGTTAAAATATAACCACTTAGCATAATAAAAATATTTAGGACATTATTTTTAAAACAAACCGTAGTTGTAAAAGCATATCTCAAGGTAGCAGCTCCACAATAACTGTTGATCCTGAATAGTTGCGCTATAATTAAAATATAAGTTCTAATCATAACTGGATACACATTGAACCATACTATCGAAGAAAAAGTAAGTTTTATCCCGATTGACAACGACCGCTTGGCAAAGCTGTGTGGGCAATTCGATGAGCACTTACGCTTTATTGAAAAACGTTTACAGGTTATAATTGCGCCACGTAGTGGCTCTTTTAAAATCAGTGGGGAAGCAGACTCCGTACTTAAAACAGCTAGAATTTTAACTGCTCTGTATGATAAAACCAAACACCATGCAGATTTAACTTTGGACGATATTCACTTATTATTAGGTGACCACTTAATGGATACATTATCTTACCCGCACGGCACTGACGAAGAAAAATTTGAAATTTTAAACCGCGCTGGCCGTCTAAGCCCTAAAAGCAAAAATCAACAGGATTATCTCAATGCCATAAAGAATCATCCTATTGTTTTTGGTGTCGGGCCAGCCGGTACTGGTAAAACTTTTCTAGCGGTTGCCATGGCCGTTGATGCTTTACAAAAAGAACTGGTACAGCGTATTATCTTAACTCGCCCGGCTGTAGAAGCAGGTGAACGTTTAGGATATTTGCCAGGCGATTTGGCCCAAAAAGTAGATCCCTATTTACGACCGCTCTACGATGCCTTATATGAAATGTTGGGCCCAGAACAAGTAACTCGGTTGTTGGCTAAAAATCACATTGAATTAGCGCCCCTTGCGTATATGCGCGGCCGTACTTTGAATAATGCTTTTATCATCTTAGATGAAGGACAAAACACTACGCGTGAGCAAATGAAGATGTTTTTAACCCGTATAGGCTTTGGCTCTACCGCCGTCGTTACAGGAGATATCACCCAAATAGACTTAGCGCGCGCAGTACCATCGGGGTTAATTCATGCCATTGAAGTTTTAAAATCTGTAAACGACGTTCATATTACTCATTTTGAAGCCAACGATGCCGTGCGTCACCCCATAGTGCAAAAAGTCATTCGCGCTTATGAACAATATGATGATGATCAGAACGTATGACACAAGCGCCCACTCTTGATTTAACTTTACAAGTCAACGACACCTCTCTAAACACGAGTGAGAGTCAATTTAGTGCGTGGTGTTTAGAAACTTTACGCTATGCTACAATCCATAGCGAAGCTTTGCAGCAGCATCCTGCCTGGGAAATTACTGTGCGTATTGTCGATACGGAAGAAGGTAAAAGCCTCAATGCCAATTATCGCCATAAAGAATATGCCACCAATGTCCTATCATTTTATTACGACGATCCTTTTGCCGACTTAAATTTTTTAGAAGACGAAGATGAAATTGTAAGTGAAAAAGAATTAGGTCAGGGAGATATCGTCTTGTGCGCGCCGGTAATCCTTAAAGAAGCCGCGGAACAAAAAAAATCAATCGTTGAACACACCGCGCATTTAATAGTACATGCCACATTGCATTTAATGGGCTATGATCACGAAATAGAAAAAGATGCCCGTATTATGGAAAATCTTGAGATCGTCATCTTACAACAACTAGGTTTTAACAATCCTTATGAGGAAATATAAACATTATGAACGATGAACTTGACAATGAAGAATCTCACCAGAAAGGTTGGCTAGAACGTTTAAGTCAGGTACTCTTAAGAGAACCACATGATAAAGAGGAACTCACTGAGTTACTACGTCATGCGGCCGAACGCGGCATTATCGCTAATAATGCGCTACAAATGATAGAGGGCGTGTTATCTGTCTCCGAGTTACAAGCACGCGACATTATGGTACCCCGCTCGCAGATGGTTGTAGTTGAAATTGATGAAACTGTCGATGAATTTTTACCGCGCATCACTGAATCAGGACATTCCCGTTTCCCGGTGATTGGCGAGAACCGCGACGAAGTGATCGGCATATTGTTGGCAAAAGATCTGCTGAACTATGACCTCAAAAAAGAAGGTTCTAATCAGGCAGTTCAAATCGATAGCCTATTGCGTAAAGCCATTTTTATCCCCGAAAGCAAACGCGTAGATGTGTTATTACGGGAATTTCGCATGGAATACAACCATATGGCCATCGTCGTCGATGAATATGGCGGTGTTTCTGGCTTAATTACCATAGAAGACATTTTAGAAGAAATTGTGGGTGAAATTGAAGATGAATACGATATGGACGACGAAGTCAATATCACCACGCACGATCAGCGTCATTTCATTATCAAAGCCATCACGCCTATAGAAGAGTTTAATGAATATTTTAACCTGAAATGGAGCGATGAAGAATTTGACACCGTAGGCGGTATTTTAGTAGCGAAACTAGGACACTTACCTAAAAAAGGCGAACACATCACTTTTGATGACTTAAACTTTAAAATACTACAAGCCGACAGCCGTAGAGTGAAAACTTTAGAGTTGATTTTGGCAGAGGAATATACTGCTAAAAAACAAATTGCATGATTTCGCATGGCCTACATCCAAACCATCACCCCAAACTGAAGGGGTGATAGTTTAAATAGCCTCTAACTAAAAAATCAACCTACCCTAGAAATAACGTGTGGCGTATCCTCCCCTGGCTTTTGTCTTTTCATCGGAGGCTCCCCCTAAGTATAGAGAGAAACTTAGGTATAAAGGTATGTCGATCTCGGCTCGGCTATAAACGGCATATCACCGTGTTTTAACAGCTCGTTTATTCCAATCCTGCTAATAATGCATCAATTTTTTCAGGCGTTAGCTTTTCGTGAAATTGATGATCCAATTGCAGCACCGGCGCATTCACGCAAGCGCCTAAACATTCTACTTCTTTTAAGGTGAATTTATTATCGGCCGTGGTTTCACCAAAATTGATTTGCAGCCGTTTTTTAAGATGCGCAACGATTTCATCGCTGCCACTCAACATGCAAGACACATTGGTACATACACATAATTTATGCTTACCCACAGGCGCTAACTCGAACATGCTGTAAAATGTTGCCACTTCAAAAACTTGAATTTGCGGCAGATCTAAATAATCGGCAACCGCTTTCATGGCTGCTTCAGACAACCAACCCCCATTGGCTTTTTGCGCAATATGCAGCGCAGGGATCACTGCCGAGCGTTTTTGCTCCGCTGGATATTGTGCCACCCAGGCATCAATTTCTGCCTTATCGTGCTGACTCAATTCAAATATTGTATTGGTTATAACATCCATTAGCGATCAATCTCCCCAAAGACTATATCTTGACTGGATAATATCGACACCACATCGGCTATCATATGACCGCGACACATTTCATTCAGCGCAGACAAATGACTAAAACCCGCCGCACGGATTTTTAATCTATACGGCTTATTGGCACCATCGGAAATTAAATAAACGCCAAATTCACCCTTAGGATGCTCCACCGCCGCATACGCTTCACCTACAGGAATAGTATACCCTTCCGTAAATAATTTAAAGTGGTGGATTAAGGCTTCCATGCTTTCTTTCATGACCGCTCTAGATGGCGGCACTACTTTGGCATCCTCCACCATCACCGCACCGGGATTTTTACGCAACCAATCTATACACTGCAAAATGATGCGATTGGATTGACGCATTTCTTCTACACGCACTAAATACCGATCGTAGCAATCGCCATTTTTACCAATGGGAATATCAAAATTCAAATCGGCGTATACTTCATAAGGTTGTTTTTTGCGTAGATCCCAAGCCACCCCTGAGCCACGCAACATAGGACCGGTAAAGCCCAATTGCAGCGCTCGTTCTGCTGTCACGACACCTACATCCACGGTACGTTGTTTCCAAATACGATTGTCTGTGAGCAAGGTTTCATATTCATCTACACGCGCTGGAAAGCGATTACAAAATGCCTGTAGAAAATCCAGCAAACTGCCTTGTCTGCTTTCATTTATTTCCTGAGTGTCTTTCTCACTACGCCAAGCCGAAGGCGCATATTGCGGCATTTTGTTGGGCAGATCGCGATACACGCCACCCGGACGATAATAAGTAGCATGCATCCGTGCTCCGGACACGGCTTCATAACAATCCATTAACTCTTCACGCTCCCTAAAAGTGTATAGGAATACTGCCATCGCGCCTATATCCAAAGCATGGGCCCCTAACCACAATAGATGGTTCAGCAAACGAGTCACCTCATCGAACATGACACGTATATATTGTGCTCTAATGGGCGGCGTCACCCCTAATAATTTTTCTAAAGCTAAAACATAACCGTGTTCATTGCACATCATGGATACGTAATCTAAACGATCCATATAGCCTATGCTTTGATTGTAGGGTTTGGTTTCGGCTAATTTTTCAGTAGCGCGATGCAATAAGCCGATGTGGGGATCAGCGTGGCGTATTACCTCGCCTTCGGTTTCTAATACCAACCGCAGCACCCCGTGTGCAGCGGGATGTTGCGGTCCAAAATTAAGCGTATAGTTATGTAATTCAGACATGGCCACTGTCTCCTTTCTGCGCGTGATTAGATTCCAAATAACGGCTATCCTCTCTAATGACTTTAGGGACCAACACGCGTTCAGGAATAGTCACTGGTTGATAAATCACCCGTTCGCTGGCTTTATCGTAACGCATTTCTACATGGCCGGATGTGGGAAAATCTTTACGGAAAGGATGGCCTATAAAGCCGTAGTCCGTCAAAATACGCCTTAAGTCTGGATGCCCTTCGAATAAAAAGCCAAACAAATCGAAGGCTTCACGCTCAAACCAATCCGCGGATGGCCAAATAGGCATGATCGACGGAATACATAAATCAACTTCATCTAAAAACACTTTTAGGCGCAAACGTTGGTTTAATTTGACCGATAATAAATGATATACCACCGCAAAACGGGAACCTGAAAAAGATTCCATTCGAATGCCATCCTGATCCACCGCCCGTTCAAAACCAGAACCCGTTGCTTTATCCGTCACCCATTCAGCGATACCATACGTTAAATAATCAACCCCGCATACATCAATAAGTTGTTCAAAACAAAATTCTGAGGCATCGCGCAACTGAATCGCTACGTCTATTAAGCCTTTTTTATTTAAGATCAGAGTCAATTCACCGCGATCGCTTTGCAAAGTCATTTGTTCGCGGGGAGAATCTGCTTTCATAGTGACACAAGGGTGTTCATGATGATTCACTACAAAGCCTTGCGCTGTAAAATGACTGAGGAGATTATCTTGTAAAGTGCTCAATCGACTCATTATTTAACCCTCATTATACCTATAAAAAAGCAATCCTAAAACCATTACATGCAATATCATGCGCGTTGACTCAGGGCGGCTTACGAGCCGCCCCTACAGCTTAGCTATCTACCCCACAAAAAATTCGTCTGGTATGCTTTATTTTATTTTGCAATTGAATAATACCATAGACCAAGGCTTCCGCTGTAGGCGGACAGCCCGGCACATAAATATCCACCGGCACGATGCGATCGCACCCTCTCACCACAGAATAAGAATAATGGTAATAACCGCCCCCATTGGCACAAGAACCCATGGAAATAACCCACCGCGGTTCGGCCATTTGATCATACACACGACGCAAGGCGGGTGCCATTTTATTGCATAAGGTACCCGCCACAATCATGACATCGGATTGGCGGGGACTGGGTCTGAACATCACCCCAAAACGATCTAAATCATAACGCGCTGCGGCAGAATGCATCATTTCTACGGCACAACAGGCCAAGCCAAAAGTGACTGGCCACATGGAGCCACTGCGGGCCCAGCCCACTAATTTTTCCAATGACGTAGTCACAAAACCATTTTGTTGCATTTCTTGTGGCTGAAATATCTCGTGTGCTGAAGTGTCTATTCCCATTCTAAAGCCCCTTTTTTCCACTCGAAAATAAAGCCTACAACTAATAAACCTAAAAAGACCATCATGCTTAAAAAGCCAAACCAACCTATTTGACGCAACACCACTGCCCACGGGAATAAAAAGCCTGTTTCGAGATCGAAGAGTATGAAAAGGATGGCAACCAGATAATAGCGTATATCAAAAGGCATGCGCGCATCTTCAAACGCAGGAAAGCCGCATTCGTAGGGTGCATTTTTAACGGCATCGGGTTTATGCGGCCCTAAAAGCCAGCCACCCACTAGAGGTACTATAGCCAAAACTATGGCTAAGCCCAAAAAAATGAGTATAGGCAGATAATTTGTTAACATACTCTTATCCTTATTATGACCTAATTTAGGGCGGGCACAGGGGCCTACCCCTACGATCCTAATTATAATGGTGCCGAAGGCCGGACTCGAACCGGCACGGCTTTCGCCACTGCCCCCTCAAGACAGCGTGTCTACCAATTCCACCACTTCGGCGATTTATGTACTCTACGCATTTGATTCTTAGGCTTTGTTGCCTTCACCATTCGCACCAGTCATGTAGAGTACTACACTTCTGGTGCTCGAGCTCGGCGCCTCGCCTAAAAATCAACTGCTGTGAGTAGATTCTATCCAGCGCGGTTCGCGAACCGCCCCTACGACGTTCCGTTGCTTGGCTGCGGTAGCGGAATATCCAAAGCACCAGGGGTCTTATTCGTTACGTCGCCGCTCACTGGCGCTGGGGCCACGGGTTGCGGCAATATCGTATTCTCTAAAGCAGCTTTCTGACGACTCATCTTAGCGGCATCATAACCCAACATAATGCTGGTTGCAAAAAAAACGAGCGCAGCGAACCCTGTAAGCTTTAATAAAAAACTAGCGGAACCTGGGCTACCAAACACGGTGTTAGAAGCACCACTGCCAAAAGCAGCGCCCATATCAGCCCCTTTACCTTGTTGCAATAATACTAAGGCGAGTATACTCACACAAACAACCAAATGTATCACGAATAATATTAATTCCATACTTTCTCCGTCATATCAACGCCCTATAAATGGGCGAAAAAGTCTCATATTTTAACGAGGCGCCACCGATCAGCCCGCCGTCTACATTAGCTAAGGTCAATAATTGTGCGGCATTATCGCCTTTGACACTGCCACCATATAATAGGCGCACCGTTTGACTGGTCGCGCTATCATACTGTTTTACTAGGTGGTCACGCAAGGCCGTATGCACCGAAACCACCTCACCTGTAGTAGGCGTTAAACCTGTGCCTATAGCCCATACGGGTTCATAAGCAACCACCGTGTGTGCAAAATCTTTAGCTGTGGTGATTTTAAGCACTGCATCCAACTGCGCCATCACTACTGCCAGTGTTTGCCCTTTTTCACGTTCCTCCAAACTTTCACCCACACACAAAATGGGCGTTAAAGCAGCTGCTCTCGCTGCCAACCACTTTTGTGCCACCCAGGGGCTATCTTCGCCATAATATAAGCGTCGTTCCGAATGCCCTACAATAACATAGCGGCAACCCACATCGCACAACATTTGCGCTGAAATCTCACCGGTAAAAGCCCCTGCCACTTTATCGTTCACATTCTGCGCGCCCCAAGAAATGGGTAAATGCGCACATGCGGCGCGCATATTGCTCAAAAATACTGCAGGCACGCACAAGGAGACTTCCACTTGATTTAAAATTGCACTATCTTTTTGCATAGCCATGAGCAGAACGTCTATATCGGCGCTCGTACCGTTCATTTTCCAATTGGCAACGACTAATTTTTGGTGCATCATGGTTCAAAATAGTTTATGATGTGCGAATTGTAACCGAGTTGCTCAGGAGGAGCAAGTTGAGAGTCTGTATTTAACTTTTATACGGCGTTCCATATAACCTTTCCCACATGACCGCCTCAAAACCAAAATCGCGCATATTGTTCATTCTTTCCGGATATAGAATGCCGTCTAGGTGATCGCATTCATGCTGTACCATGCGAGCATGAAAATTATCCGCGATACGTTCTATCGCTTCACCTTCTTCATTAACGCCTTTATAGTGGATCTTCTGATAGCGCGGCACTTTTCCGCGTAATCCTGGCACACTCAAGCAGCCTTCCCAATCCTCGACTTTTTCCTCCGTTAACGGCGTTATCACCGGATTAATTAAAATAGTAAAAGGAACGGGTTTTTCAGTAGGGTAACGCACACTGCTTTCAAAACCAAAAATCACTACCCGCTGATTGACACCAATTTGCGGTGCAGCAATGCCTACCCCGCCCTCTTTTTTCATCACATCTTTTAAATCCAGTATCAGATCATATAATTTCGCGCAGGAAAATTCCGTTACTTCAAGCGATCGCTTCGATAAACTAAGCGTTCCCATTTTTAAAACCGGCAAAATAGCCATATTTCATTTCTCCATTCAGGGAGTAACATTGGCAAATTCTATTGCCTTATGTGCAATAAACCGTGTGGTGTCTACAACGGGTTTAAGTAGATTTGCCTCATTATAAACATCGGGTAACTCAGTACATGCCAAAATAACTGCGTCACAATCCATTTCTTTTATCACCGTATCCGCAATCATAGCTGAAAAGTGCGCTCGTTCTTCTTTTTGTGGAATAATATAATCAAAAATTAAACTATGTATTAAATTGCAGCCTTGCTCATCTGGTGTTATGGCTACGATCCCTCTTTTATGAAGGTATTCTTCGTAAAGGCCGCCCTGCATCGTCATCTTAGTTCCTAGAACACACACTTTTTTATAGCCTCTAATAACACATTCATCAGATACTAGCTCTATCACATTTAAAACAGGAACAGGGGCTCGCTCAATAATAGTTTTAATTGCATAATGGGGTGTGTTTGACGGAATAATAACAAAGTCGCATCCAATGCTACACAGCTTAGCAATGGATAAAAGAATAAGATTAGACAAACCTACCCAATCCCGCTCTAAAACATATTTTTTATATTTGGCAAAAGGAAATGAGTGAATACTAAACTCTGGATGCATTTCTGTTTTATTTATTCTTATATATTCAGCCACAATCTCATTTGCACAGATACAAGCACCCACAGTGGTGATATTGACTATTCCTATGTGCTTCACGCAATTTTCCTCTCGAGGGCTTATGGTCATGGGGTTAATTCTAACAATACCACAAAGAAGTACTGGTGCCAAAATTTGATCGATCGTTAATATTGCTCATTGCCTCAATCACGGCAAAAATATTTTATCTGCCATAAAAAATCCTATCAATCAAGTGCATAAGTCCTTTTTTTGGGCTTTTTACACTCAAAAATATAAAAAATTCAGATTTTTTACTGGAAAAACCCAAAATATGTACTATACTCCTGGAACCTTTGAAATAAGAGCTGTCGGAACTCTCTAACAAAGGTCGGGATTTATTAAGTCACTTAATAGCCATAAGCCTTAATAAGCGGTGTAACCATCATAGATAAATAAGGAAGTGAATCATGACTGCATATTTTGCCTCGAACCAAGACCCATTTAGTAAACTGATTAAACCTAAAAACCCTATTCAAGGCACGTTTAATTTAAGCGAACCTTCGTCTCATTCCCAGAATGACGAACACTTACTTTCCCGTGCCGTGCTGGTATTCAGCTGTTATACCTTCATTCCTGAAATGAAAGGCAGAGTCGCAGGTAATAACGATGACGATAGCGCCGATGATGAAGAATCATCGCAGTCATAAAATTTAGCAATTTTTCCTTCGTCTGTAACCACATAAAAAGCCCGCTTAACGCGGGCTTTTTTTATACTCTTCGCATTGGATTCTTAGGTTTTGTTGCCTTCGCCATCTCACACCAGCCATGTATATTTAATTCGTGGTGCGCTAGAAGCTCGGAACCTCGCCTAAAAAGCAATAATAGTGCATTTGGTGCGCCCGGAGAGATTCGAACTCCCGACACCCTGGTTCGAAGCCAGGTACTCTATCCAACTGAGCTACGGGCGCATGAGTGGTATCCTAACGAAAATAGGGGCTAATATCAAGTGGTGTTACCCCAATTTAACAGGGCTCCTCCTCATCTCTGAAATCGCCTCAGTTGTACGGGATGTTCTATTATCATTTGCATACTGAAGCACTGTTTCTGCATCTGCATTTTCTGGCCATTTCGCACTCAAAGGATTTGAGAAAAATGAAAGTCGTTTATTATAAGAAGGTAAAAAATCCCTCATCCATTGTGTTTTGATCTCTTTCATTTGTTTCCATTTTAATAACTCACCCACAGCAACAATATCAGAATAATTATAAATCAATTTAGCCAATTGGCCCGTTTCTATCATACGGGCCACAATAAGCTCAAAAATATTTTTGTTTTCATTCAAGATCCTTGCAAGATTGATAAAATCATCGACACTGGAAATCCATAGTAAGTTACTATCATTTATACCCAGCAGGCCTGAAAAAAATTCAGTTTGCTGAGTGGGGGTAAGCCAAGCGGCTAATGCTGTGAGTGCGTAGCCACAAGGGTTTCCTAGAATAGAAACTTTTATCTCTTCAAATATTTCAGTACGTTGTTGAACGCGTAGATGCTCCATGATATGATTGAAAACCATTTTATTCAATGGCTCAGAATTAATCATATTTATTAGTGCCGACTTCATAACATTAAAAATGATAGATTGCTGTTCAGGATAAAAATACGGGCAGTTATTCGCCTCACCACCCATCCATTTTGAAAATACCTCAGGACACTTAATAATCTCCGGTAATACGTGGGTAATGGCATAAAGGCCATAAGTTACAGTTTTCTCATCTTGCGCTGAAAAATAAGTGGGAGAGTTAATGATCTCTCTAAGTCTACTATTTATTATAGCTTCTTTTTGGTATCGTCCATTTTCGTCTAAAAAAGAGAGGGCTATGGGAATAAGGTAAACAGTAGCGGGATCCCTTAAATATGGCAGCAATTTTTCATCCATATTATCGTTATGCACTGCTTCTAAAATATATTTAAAAGGTAGCAGTTCCATAAGGCATGCTTGAGTTTCCCTAACAAATATCTTTTGCTCCTCTTTCTCACATGCTAAAAACAAATCCATATAGCAGTCAAAGTAATCCTCCAACTCCTCCTCAAATAAGGTATTGAGACGTCCCTGTTGAGCCAAAATCAAAATAAATGGTATGAGAAATTTTTGAGGCATCCCCATCTTAAGGCCTTCTAAATCCTCCAATGACTCTATCAGCCCAGTTTGGGTTTCCAGAAATTTTACAACGGATTCCTCGGACACTACTCCTTCAAGAATTCTTAATATTTCATATAACTCCCCCACGTGCTGTATTTTGCAGGATAGATCCTTCAAATGGGTTTCAATGATTTTTGCTTTTTGAGCCCGATCCAAGCCACTGATGAGAGAAATAAATTGAGAAGCTGAAGCGAGTCTGCTCATATCTATGATTTGGGTGATTAGGAAATATCGTTTATCTGCGCTTAGCGGATCCATTAATGTAGAAAAAAAAATTTCTGGGTCCTGTGCTTCGTAAGGAGGAAACTTATAAAAAATCTCTTTGAAATAGCCACTCATCGCTGCACAGGCTATTTCAAATCGCTCATTATTGAGGGAATTTAAAGTAACGCCCATATTTTTTGGGTTTCTCCCCATGGCTGTAACAAACAAGTTTTCGGTAAGTTGAGAATTGAGATGCCCCTGTTGAGCCAAAATAAAAATAAATGGTATTAGAAATTTTTGAGGCATCCGTACCTTAAGGTTTTCTAAATTCGCAGGTGACTCTATCAGCCCAGGCAAATGGTCACTTTGGGCTTCCAGAAATTTTACAAATGACTCCTCTGACACCCCTTCTGGAATAATTCTTAATATTTCATATAATTCCCTCGCGTGCTGTATTTTGGAGGATAGATCCTTCAAATGGGTTTCAATGATGTTTGCTCTTTGAACCAAATCCAAGCCACTGATGAGAGAAATAAATTGAGAAATTGAAGCAAGCCTATCCATGTCTAGGATTTTTTCAATTAAAAAATAGCGCTTGTCTGCACTGAGCGCACCCTTTAATGCAGAAAAAAATATGTGTGGGTTAAGATGGCTTGGGTCATAGGGAGGAACTTTATAAAAAATTTTTTTGAAATAATCACTCATCGCTACACAGGCTATTTCAAATCGCTCATTATTTAAATAATTTAAAAGCATGCCCATTTTTTGGGGTTCTCTTTGCATGGTTGTGTCAAACAGTTCTTCGATAAATTGCGATAAGACAGCCCCTAGCATATCTGGTTTGCTTAAGAAAGCGAACGTGGCCAAGTCGGCATAAGCATTGATTGGATCCTTATTGAAAGCAATTACGATTTCGCTGCGGTAGATTTCATTTAGGCAGAGTACGTTGAAATCATCCACACTTAATAAGGTTAGGTCTTCAATATGAGCAATGCTAAACTTAACGCCTAAAGCATGGAGAAACTCAATACTTGGGATCTTAAGACTATCCACTCCCTTATAAGCAACAGAATTTTCTGTTTTTTCAACCAATATTTTCTGTGCTTCAGCTACTGCCTCCGTTGCATCTTTAATGAGTTCAATTTTGCTCTCTGCACTTAGGGTGATATTGGCTAAAGTTGCTTCATGCCCTCTCATTGCATCCGATAATACTTTTTGTCTGGTATCAATACAGGTCGTAACCGTAGGCTGTGGAACAATATTTCCCTCTGCAACCACTTGATTGTAGCGAGCTTCAGTTTTGTCCGTTATATTCAATAAGAGATCAATTTGTGCCCGTACCAAGGGGGGAATATCATTTTTTTGTTCCGGAGTTAACTTGTCATAAAACTGCTGGAAATTAAGAATAAGGATATAAACACCTTCACTTGCAGCACCTTCACTGCCTAGCCCCTGTTTACTGTGAAACCGCAGGCCTATTATAAGGGTATTAAGATGGCTCAGTAAATTGCTGCTATCGTTTGTGAGGGTGTCAAAGTGGCGTTTGGCTTCTATAACTGATCTGGTTTCAAAAGAATGTTGAAATAAACGGTGTTTTTCTTCTGCGTCCAAATAAGCCAAACCACCATCGCGAATGGCTGGATCATCGCTTTCATAATTATAATAGTGGTTACAAATATTTGTTTCCACAGCGGAAGGGGTTATTTGTATCAAAAATTTGACGGGTAACAAATACTTGCCATTACGATTGATAATATGCGTTTTTATTACCTGTTGAAGCGGTATGCTGTCTAAATCGGGATAAACTGAGCTATCCACAGTCACCTGGGTTTGTATCCCTGGCATCAGTATATGGATGGGACTGGGACTAGTTTCAATGGGCACCCCTTCAGCAGGCTTTTTATTTTTTAAATTTTGAGCTATTTCGGTAGCAATATCACACAGCAGTTCGGTAACGGGGTCATCAGGCAATGCGGTATAGCCCACAGGGGAAAGACCATATTTTTTCCAATTTTCTGCTAAAAATATTTGTAAATCGGCTAATAGCTTTTCCTCATCATTACCCTTTTTTTCTATTATCTCCAGGAGAGCAGCCAATACTTCCTTACGATATGCAAGGATAATTTGTCCCCTTAAAGGGATAGGAGAAACGTCCTCAAGCCCTTTAAGTTGTTCAATTTTAAGCTTTAATTGATCTTGAATCGCTGCCATGAGTTTACCTTCCTACTATTGTAAATATTTTGGACAAGATTATATCTTATGCTCATAATTAAGTCAATTATAAGGGCGGTCTGGTAAGGGTAGGCTTTTGACTTAAAGTCTCCTATTTTGCTATGATAATGCACAATATGGACTATAGGAAGCTACGATATGCCTTATCTACATGCCGATTGGCCGCTGCAAGGCAAAGTGCATGCTTTTACTACCTTGCGGCCCAATGGGTACAGCCTAGGCGTTTATGCGGGTTTAAACTTAGGCTATCATGTGGAGGATGATGCCCATCTCGTCGCAAAAAATGTCGCGCGACTGGTTACAGAAATGAAACTTCCCTATACGCTACAATGGGTGCAGCAAGTGCATGGCAGAACGGTTGTGGCAGCCGCCGACGTCCACCCTCAAGTCCAAGCCGATGGTGTCTATAGTCATTCTAAGGGGCAGATTTGCGCCGTGTTAACGGCGGATTGTTTACCCATTCTCATTTGTCATACGCACTGTCGGGGCATAGCGGCCTTACATGGGGGCTGGCGCAGCTTACAACAAGGCATTATTGAGGCGGGGATAAAGCAACTTGATTTACCGAGCAGTGAATTGGTGGCATGGCTAGGGCCCGCCATAGCTCAAAAAGCCTATGTTGTGGGAGCTGATTTTCGCGACTTATTTTTAGATACTGACCCCAGCTTAGAGCCTGCATTTCATTTGGATACAGAAAAGCAATGGCATGCCGATCTCTATACTATCGCCCGATTGCAATTGCAGCGTTTAGGCGTAACGCAGATTTATGGCGGCCAGTATTGCACCTATAGTGATCCACAACAATTTTATTCCGCACGTTACTCCTTACAGAACGCACAACATACTGGCGGCCGTATGGCTACACTTATTTGGATAGATGAGGAACAGTCGCTATGAATGAAAATAGAGAAGAACCTCCCCGTTACATAAAATGGAGCATTTTAGTGTTCATTATCCTGGTGGTCTGTACTGTATGGTGGTACACACAAGCAAAAGCCACACCCGTTACGCGATGGCGCAGTTTAGCGCCCGGCCTAGAATATACGGCTTTAGACTTAGAAATAGGAAAATTACACGCCTTTAAAATTGATCTAAAACAAAATCGACTTGCTTTGTTATCCCCCGCAGAACCCAGTACCATTAAGGATATGGCCATACATACCCATGCTTTATTGGCGATAAACGGGGGCTTTTTTACGCCAGATGGTAAGCCTTTAGGCTTACGCATCAACAATGACAAACTGCTTTCTCCGTTGAAGCCCATTTCCTGGTGGGGTATTTTCTATCTACGCAATAACATACCAGAATTGAGCAGTATGAAGACTTTTACGCTCAGTAACGACATAGACTTTGCGATACAAGCCGGGCCACGTCTATTGGTTAACAACGATATTCCACGTTTAAAGGAAGGGGTAGGAAACCGCACCGCCATAGGCTATAATCAAAATAACAATATCATTATTGTCGTCAGTGAAAATGCACAGTTAACCACGCTGCAATTGGCAAAAATCCTACGTCGCTCAGAAAAACACGGTGGTTTAGGCTGCTTATATGCGCTCAATTTAGACGGGGGCAGTTCATCACAAAGTTATGCCAAGGTGGGCAATTTTGTAGTGGATGTCCCTAGTTTCCGTGCCGTTGCGGATGGCTTGGCTGTTTACCCCCGATCATAGGAATACAGAGTGTCTCTTTCACCTTATTTGCAATTTTCCCGTGAAAATTGGCGTAAATACCGCGACGGTACGCCATTACCGCTCACCGAAACAGAACTGGCCAGCCTACGTGGTTTTAACGAATCCATTTCCATTGCGGAAGTCGAAGATATTTATCTACCCTTATCACGCCTCTTAAATCTGTATGTGACACAAACCCAAAATTTACACGCTGTCACCAATCAATTTTTGCATCAAAACACGCATAAAATGCCCTATATCATTGGGGTTTCAGGCAGTGTAGCCGTCGGTAAAAGTACCACCAGTCGTATTTTGCAAACGGTATTATCTCGGTGGTCACACCATCCCAAAGTAGCTTTAGTTTCAACCGATGGTTTTTTATATCCGAATGCGGTGTTAAAAGCCAAAGGATTGATGAAACGCAAGGGGTTCCCCGAAAGCTATAACCGCGAGGCTCTGCTGCAATTTTTAAACGACTTAAAATCAGGTAAAGCCGAAGTGACTGTGCCCGTTTACTCACATGCAAACTATGATATTATTGACGAAGTGGTACGCATACCCGCACCGGATATTTTAATCATCGAGGGATTAAATATATTGCAAATGCCCGATAGCGCAGAAGCACAACGAATCTATGTTTCCGATTTCATAGACTTTAACATATTTGTAACCGCACCTACGGCGATGATTAAATCTTGGTTCTTAGAACGTTTCCGCTCTTTCCGTAAGCATGCCTTGGATAAACCTCATCTCTATTTTCATCAATTCAGCCGTATGGATGAAGCGGAGGCTATCGCTTTTGCCGATGGCATTTGGGAAAGCATCAATGCCCCTAACCTACTCACCAATATTTTGCCTTACCAATGTAGAGCACAATTGATCTTAGAAAAAGGCGCAGATCATGGAATTGAGCAGGTTTATTTGCGGAAATTGTAGCTCTCACAAAAAAGAACCCTGTCTTTCTGAATGGTGGGCTATTACCTGCTAAAATAAAGAAAATGTTCAAAAAATTAGGTGCTTATTAAATTGCACATCATGTTATTTTTCATTTAATAGCTCTTCGATAAAGGCAAGATCTGTTTTAAAGATTGGAGTTAAATAATCAGGAATTGTCGGGTCGTTGGTGTAATCCGTACCCGAAAATAAATACAGTCTAGTATAGCCATCTTGATGCAATAGGTGAGCAATCTCTATTCCTGTTATATTTTCAGTCTTAAATTGGTTATCAATAAGAAATTTGGTATCCTTAGCATAAAGATGCACATTATCTAAAAATTCTTTGGCAGTATAATAGCCGCAAACCTTATAATTTCTATTTACGGAATAGTTAAATATAAAAGTGTCAACAAGTGATTTATAATCATCCACTACAACCAAATCTACAGTTCTTAACTTTTTAACGGCATTGGTTTCGGATGTTTTTATAATTATCTCCACCTCCGATGCCAATGGCTTAGGCAAAATCTTGGTTTCAGTAACTTGGGCTAAATCGCGAATTCTTTGGTTATTATGGTGGCTTGTTACCAAAATAGAACGCTTTACGCCGGTTTGTTTTACTACATCGAGACCATGTAAATTTTGACTCAGTAACTCATAGTCTGTTAACAAAAATATCTTGTCTTTCTCTTCTGAACTTAAGTGATTCATAAATGAAATGGCCACACGCCCATCTTTAAAATTTTTGCGCTCAATCTCGGGTGCTACTTGATTAAATCTGGCATCCCAAGCTCCATGGATCGACTCATCATCATCCAGAATGATAATTAAATCATCCTCGCACACTTCAATTTTCTCAGCAATCCAATTCGGCGCTGCAATTTTTGGAAAAGTTAAAATTATTTTTGTTCCAATACCAATAGCAGTTTCTATATTTAAGGTTCCATTATTCTTTGCTAGAGTCGTTCTGATTTGTTCAAACCCAATCCCATGCCCGTCACTTTTGCCAGAGGTCACTGCGGTATTGTTCAAGATATTGGCTTTTACTTCTTCTGGCATACCCTTACCGTTATCTTGTATAATAATTTGCACAGTATTAGCAATTACTTCCAAGGAAGTGATTATTTCACCAATTTTGCCATCAAAAGCCTCTACAGCATTATTAATCAAATTGGACATCATGCGTTTAAATGTCTGCACGTCCACATTTAGAAAAGCGAAATATCCACTTGGACTAATACGAGTTATAAAATCTATCGATAATCGGCTATGTTCATATTTCTTCTCAGTAATAATCTCTAGCAGTTCAGCCGAAATGAGTGTAGAAACAGGAAAAGCTTCATCTGTAGCAACTGCGTCTTTTTTTACTAGTTTAAATTGATTCAGTAGATTATTGGCAATATCTAAAATACGTGATGCAGATCTATTTAATGGCACACGCAAGTTTTCCGGTAATTTATTATTACATAATGGTAAAATCATCTGTATTGAGGCAATGGGCGAGCGTATATCATGAACGACTTGCTCTACAATCTTTTTGAACTTTTGTTGTTGTTCCTGAACGATTTTATGAGCCTGATTTTCCAGCGCCAAACGTTCCGCATTCTTACGATCAGTAATATCCATAGATACACCCACGATGCCAATCACATTACCTTTAGAGTCACGAAGCTGACGTTTAGAAGAAAAAACGTATTTAGTTGTTTCATCTACCGGATTGGTAACAATTTCTTCTCCAGAATAACTTCCATGTTCTAAAACATACTGGTCAACGAGCTTAAACTTATCCGCTTCTTCTCTAGAGAATATATCATATTCAGTTTTACCGGCAATATCAAAACCCCATATATCTTTTTGGTATTGATTACAGGCAATATAAGGCCCATCTTTATGCTTCCAGTAAATGAAGGCAGGAACCAGATCCACTATTTGTGCCGTTTTTAGTTCTTCTTCTCGAATCGCCAGTTGTTTTTCTTGCTCCATTTTATTTTTTATGTCAGTGATGCGAATCGAGCTTCCAAACACACCAACCACTGCCCCAGTGATATCGAGCAGTCTAGTCTTAGTGCTCAAATAATATTCTAGCTGCCCATTGATCGTGGCAGATTCTTCGCCTACAAATGTAGCTTGTTGAATGGCTAGGGCATTGTTTTCTCTCATCTGATCCGCATCTTCTTTGCTATAAAAATCATAATCCGTTTTGCCTATAACTTGTGACCGATCTGTTAAGCTCAATATTTCAAGATAATGGCGGTTACAGCCCAAATAATGCCCCTCACAATCCTTCCAGTAAACCGCAAGATCAATCATATCCAGTAATTGATATACGTCTTCTTTGTCCAGATTTTGCCGTATGACTTGTTGCATTTTTAAACTATCTCCTTAAGCAGTTTGCTGGAACTATACCATGAAACAATATTTTTGTATAGTATATCTACTTGATCAAGAAGAGTGAAATGATCTGCTTGCATTTTTACTAACTCTATATTGGAAGCATCAATAATTTTATCTATATTATTATAATACAATTCAAGAACATAGTCGCTTTGAAATTTATAATTGTTAAAATATTTCCTCGTACCATATTGCATGGCTTTAAATAAGATTGCTTCTGAATATAATAATGGAGTGTCGGTAGTCTGTCTGGCTAATTGTATATCACTTGAAATGTTGGTAATGATTTTATTAATCAAGTTCTCTTCATAATCTTGGCTTTCCAAAAATTGACGAAACAAAGCATTATCAATTTTTAACATATCGCCATAATAGTAGGATAATTGATTATCGGTAAGTGCTGGATCTAGTAGAATGAGCTTAATAGATTGACAACCTTTCCTTTCCAAAATACTGGCCATCTCCAAAGCAATCTGCCCCCCTAAAGACCAGCCCAACAATAAATACGGTTGTTCAGATTGCTTCGTCATGGCTCTGACTTCATCAATTTCATACAAATAATATAATGCCAACTGATTCAAATCTGTCATTTTTTCTTCATGATACAAATTATAATTTTCTATACCATAACAATTAAAGCGACTAGATAATTTGTCCGCTAAGGGTGCATATATTTCAATTCCCGAAAAAGCCGAGTGTACTATAAATAAATCTGGCTTATTATTATGAACTACACTGAATTTTGTAATCGGTTCAAATTTTGGATTGAAATGAGATACTAGATCAGCTATTTTTTCCACTGTCTTTGCTTTAAAGATGTCTGCTATTTTTAACTGCACATCAAAATAAATATTAATTTCATTTAATAACTTAATCGCTGAAAGACTATCGCCACCTACCATAAAGAAACTATCGTTTTTTCCTACATCAGTTACCGTTTTTTTGCCTAACACCCTTGTGATTATGCTACAAATTTGTTTTTCACATTTTGTTACTGGAGCAACATAATGCGCCAATGCTCTTAATTCCATTTTAAGCAAGGCACTTTTATCTAGCTTTCCATTTGTGGTTAAAGGCAAAGAGCTCAAATACACCAAAATAGTCGGTATCATATATTCAGGTAGTCGTTCATTCAAATAACGGAATAAAGTTGATTCATCTAACTTATAATCAGCGACATAATAACCTATAAAATATTTATTACTTTGCCCCTCATCCACTGCCAAAACTACAGCTTGTTTAACTTGCGGATAGCTATAAAGCACAGCTTCAATTTCAGCGATTTCCACCCTAAAACCCCGGATTTTTACTTGTGAGTCATTACGACCCATGTATTCTAGATTAAGGTCAGGTCTATAGCGCACTAAATCTCCTGTTTTATAGAGTCGGTCATTAATATTCTTCTCTTTTTCCTCTTTAGTTTGAAATGGATTTTTTATAAATTTATTTTGAGTTAATTCCGGTAAATTTAAATAACCTCGGGCTACACCAATGCCACCTATATACAACTCACCCACGGCACCTATGGGTAAAAGACGTCCAACGTCATCTAAAATATAGGCTTTTGTATTTTGAATTGGCTTACCTATGAGATGAACTTGCCCATCTATTATTTTACAACCTGAGCAATAGATTGAAGTTTCCGTGGGGCCATAATAGTTAAATAAGTTTTTCTGCGCAGACCAATATAAAGCCGTTTCTTTATCACAGGGTTCCCCAGCATAAATCAAATTTATTAAATCTGGATACGCTTGGCGTTTTATTAAAGACAGGATGGCCGGCGGCAGATAGCATACTTGGATTTTATG
Organism: Gammaproteobacteria bacterium; assembly: GCA_021156165.1. Taxonomy (GTDB): domain Bacteria; phylum Pseudomonadota; class Gammaproteobacteria; order UBA1113; family UBA1113; genus VFKP01. The sequence goes on from JAJNBM010000003.1 coordinate 71,842, forward strand.
ACTCAATAAGTAGTCACTTAATAAATTTGCATCTTTTCGTAGTTCATTTGATAATATATGAAGTTCACACCCATTCAATAAAGTCGCCATCATTTCTGATACTGAAACATCAAATACGTAAGCACAAAAGAATCCCACTTTGCTATTAGGTATTGCTGTATAGATATTTTTTATTGCAAATACCGTATTTAGAACACCACGGTGTTCAATCGCGACGCCTTTGGGATGGCCGGTAGTACCACTGGTATACATGACATAGGCCAAATGATAACTTTTCGCCCCTAATTCTGGACTGGCTATTGACTCCTGGCTTAAACAAGCTTGTAGTTTACTATTATCTATCCTTACAACTTCAAGAGACAAATTCCATTCTTTGAAAAAGGGTGATATCCTTTGCACATGATGTTCATTAGCAATAAGTAGTTTAGTTTTAGTATCTTTTAAAATATAGTGAATTCGCTCCAGAGGATAAGCCGGATCTATTGGAACATAGGCTGCGCCTGATTTAAGCACAGCAAGAATAGCTATTACCATAGTCTCAGTTCGATCTACACACAAAGCAATTAAGTCTTCTGGATGAATAGGATGTATGTTTCTTAGATAGTTTGCCAGTTGGTTGGCTTTTGCATTTAATTCCTCGTAAGTTAATTTTATATTTTCATAGACAATTGCAATACGATGAGGTGTTTTTTCCACTTGCTCTTCAAATAACTGCTGAATGGTTTTATCCCTATTACAATCCAGCCTCGGATTATCAAAAGTATAAATTAATTTGTTAAAGTCTACTTCATCTAAGCGCATTTTGTTTCTGGAATAGATTATATCTTGCAAACTTATTTTTAAATATTTAACAAAATATTCTAAATAGTCCGAATCAACATATTCATCACTTACACTAATTTCCAATTTAAAATCATTACCATTTTGACGGTTCACACTTAATACAAAAGGAATATTGGTTTTGACATATTCTTCCAGTTTAACGATGGCATCTGATCTTTGTTGCAGGACATCAAAATTTGTAAAATTAAATACAAAGCTATATAAATCATGTCCAAGCATAGACTTGATATGTCCATAAGGCATATGCTTATATGGGCGTATTTTCACCTTTGTATCAAATGCCAACTGTATCCCAGAATCATTATCCCGTACTTCATTTAATTTAACTCTAAATGGAATGGTATTCACAAACAAGCCAAATAATTCTTCACCCCCTTTTTGCTCGGGCCGATTGTTAACAACAAGCCCAATTGTAATATCATCATTATTCAATAAAAAAGCTAAGGTTTTTATGTAAGCCCATAAAAAAACGCTGTCTACACTAACCTCGTTTTTATTCGCCAGTCTAAGTATACCTTGGCTCTCTTCCGAAGATAAACTAAATGACGCGCCAAGCAGTGCATTTTTTGACTTGGCATTTGTAAAATTCCATTTTATATTAGGCGCAGACACTTCATCTAAATATTCTTTCCAAAAATCAATTGTAAAAGTGTTATTAATTATAGCCAACTCATGTTTTACAAATTGCCCATAACATAAAGAACTTACTAATGGTTTAATAGGTTTATCGTAAACATAAGCTTGAGCAAATTCGTTTATTAGCATGGTCACACTCCAACCATCATTTATACTATGGTGACTGGAAAAAATGAAAGAGAACTTTTCATTTAAATTGTTCACAATTAATCTAAACAATCCTGTCTTAGCACAGTTTACCGGGTTGTTACGTTCTTGATTAACTAATGTCTCAATATCTGCAGCGCGATGAATGATAATCTGGATATAGTCTAATTTCTTTTTAACAATGGCGTTATAGCCATCGACCGTGCTTTTCACAAACCTTGCTCTTAACAATTCATGCTTTTGAGTTAAGTGATTCCAAACCTCTCTAAATTTACTTTCATTAAACGGCTTATTAACCATATAGCAGAATAAATTGTGATAGGTGGTTTTTTCACTGTGTAATTCCGATTCTAATAACATGCCGGCTTGCAGATAACTAGCAGGATAAATATCCTCGACATTATCATCCAGCAGAAAATCTTTGTTTAAATTAATCAAGCTAAATTTAACATATTCCTCGGGTACCTCTAACCCATCCTTTGAACCAGCAATAAAATCAGACAAATTAGAAACGTTTTTAGCCTCAAAGACGTTTTTAACAGTTATATTTCTATTAAAATCTGCTTTCAACCTGTTCGCCAACTTAATAGCCAGGATGCTATCTCCCCCTAATTTAAAAAAGCTATCATAAATACTAATTTGCTCGGAGTTGAGGCTTAACACTTCAGCATAAATCGCACATAACTGAACGTCTAATTCATGTCTCGGTGCGCTATAGGCTACATTACGCTTCAATTTTGGCTCTGGCAATGCATTTCTATCAACTTTACCATTCAACGTCAGTGGTAGCTGCTTTAAATTCATTAAAGCAGCCGGAACCATGTAATTGGGAAGTCGTTGCTCCAAATAGTTTAGAAGGATTTCTTCATTTATTTGAATGTCCGACACATAATAAGCTGCTATATATTTGTTGTTGTGGCTATAAGAGTCAGTTTCATGTGTTTTCGCAACAACAATGGCTTGTTTTATGTTCGGATACAGCAACAATATGGCTTCTATTTCGCCAGGTTCAACCCTAAACCCCCGAATTTTTAACTGACCGTCATCCCTACCAATATATTCTACGTTTCCGTCTGAACTATAACGAACCCAATCACCTGTTTTATAGAGACGATTATTTTTATGCGCAAATCTCTCTTCATCACTTTGGAAGGGATTATTAATAAATTTTTCTTTAGTTAGATCTGGTAAGTTTAGATAGCCTCGGGCTACTCCAATACCGCCTATATACAATTCACCCGCAGCGCCAATAGGTACAGGATTGCCAATACCATCTAAAATATAGGCTTTTGCATTATGAATTGGCTTACCGATGAAATGAATTTGTCCATTCATTATTTTACAGCCTAAACAATAGATAGATGCCTCCGTTGGCCCATAGTAGTTAAATAAGTTTTTCTGTTTAGACCAGTATAAGCCAGTCTCTTTATCACACGGCTCTCCAGCATACATCACATTGATTAAATCTGGGTACTCCTGACGTTTCATTAGGGATAAGAGTGCGGGTGGCAGATAACACACCTGAATTTTGTTAAGCAATAAATAGTCACTTAATAGCGACACGTCTTTTCTCAGCTCATTGGATAATATATGGAGCTCACATCCATTCAGTAAAGGCCCCATCATTTCCGCTACTGAAACATCAAATACATAAGAACAAAAAAAGGTAGTTTTGCTATTATCCACTACCGTATAGATATTTCTTATTGAGAATATTGTATTAACCACGCTTACATGTTCGACCATGACACCTTTAGGGCTGCCTGTAGTGCCACTGGTATACATGGTATAGGCCAAATGATTGCTTTTGGTACTGGACTGTGGATTCATTATTAACTTTTTAAATAAGTGTATTTGGGATTCACAATTATCAATCATAAAAATATCAAGAGATAAATCGTATTCTTTGCAAAAAGAAACCATTTTCTGTGCATGACGTTCATTTGTAATTAATAGTTTAGGCCTAGTATCTTCCAGAATATAACGGATTCGCTCCATAGGATAATCTGGATCCAAGGGCACATAAGCTGCGCCTGATTTAAGCACGGCAAGAATAGCTATTATCATAGCCTCCGATCTATCTACGCATAAAGCAATTAAATCATCTGCTTTTATAGTATAGGTACTCTTCAGATAATGGGCTAATTGATTTGCTCTTATGTTTAACTCATTATAGGTGAGTTTAATATTTTCATAGACAACAGCAATATTGTTAGGTGTTTTTATGACTTGCTCTTCAAACAATTGGTGGATGGTTTTATCTGTTGGAGAATCCATCTCAGTTTTATTCCACCCATAAACTATTTTCTGATACTCCGTATCCGTTAGTAGACTAATCGTACTCAAATCTTCATAGATAATAGGCTTATCCAATAGCACCCCTAAACAGTTGGCAATACTATTTATTTGCAGTTGATATACGCTATTACCACTGATTTTGAGCGCGCGGCCTTCTATGTTTATATACATTTTATGTCTATCAATATGCTCATCCGTTCTATGAAATGTTATGGCAATATCGGTCAACAATGATAAATGATGCCTATAACCAAAGTCTTTCATTAAAAGATAGCAATTGTCTTTTAGCTGGTTTAAAGAGTCGGTTAACTCAGTAAAAGACTGAGCCAAGGTATTTCGACTAGCCCGTATAAAATGACGTTTTTCTACAAGATTTTTCAGGGTTCTAGGTATGGTTTCATCAAAATTATATAAAGACAAAATAAAATCTTCATGAAAAAACCTAACTAACACAATGTAAATGATAGTTAGAGCCATGCTATTGCTAATCGAATCTGCTATAATAATATCTTTTGTATAATCATCTAAAGAATCACTTCCTATCGCATGATTAAGAATTAATCTAGACGCATCGGCTTTATCTATAAATTCGCTGATTTGTTGCTTATATTTTGGTTCAAGCATTTTAACATTGGATATATACGACAAATCATCCTGGCTTAATCTATATGGTTTTGATAGGAGAGTAGGTGTAATCGCCATATTGGTCTTATGACCATAAATATCTAGAGCAGTATTGAAAACATTTTCTTTTACATATTCTTTAAATTTACCAGACTTAAATAAGTTTCTATTTGGATCCTCTAGTATATAAAATCTATCATTTACAAAAATCTTAACGCTAGCCACTGAATTAACATATCCCTCGCCAAAAGTTAATCCCCGCACTAATTTATCTAAAGTAGCTAAGTCCTCGATTCCATTGACAAGTCCGTAATTCTCTGGGATATGTCTTAATCCATAGTAAGTTCTGTTTAATATATTTTGTTTGAACGTAGACAATGTCCCTGTATTAATCCTATTTATTGCCTCTTGAAATAAAGTGAGGAGGCTTTCGCTACATTTTAAATTTAATGATATCGTGGTTTCGTTCTCTTCAATTGGAACCGCAGATTGCAACGCGATATCCCCAGCATCAATCGCAGAGGTTATGCAATGCAATGTAACTCCATGCGTTTTTTCGCCATTAATAATCGCCCAGGTGGTACTATTCACACCGGCATAGCGAGGCAGTAAGCTATCATGGTAGTTCAGTGCCAAAGTTATCTTATTTTGCTGAAAAAAGGATTCGGGAATTACATGCGGATTAGCAATACTAAAAAAATAAAACTTATTGTTATTAATTTCGGCTAAGCTGGCAAAGGGCAAAACCAAAATTGAATTCTGATTGCACCATTTAACAACAGTTCGATCGTTTGATATAACAGAGACTATTTCCCAACTGTTATCCCTTAATAGATGCTCTATACATTGGATACATAATTTTGTTTCACCTATTATTAATACTTTCTTTTTAAATAGTAATTCTCTAGAAGTATTCATATTAGCTAAATACCACACTAATAAACATATTACCTACCTTAAACATTATAATTTATTATACTAACTATGATATGCCTTTATCCTAGAACATTTAACTACCATAATAATATAAGCGTTAGTAGATAATAATAGCACGATTTACTGCTAATATTCAACTTAATCAGCAGAAACGTGAAGTCTGTCTCGAGCGGGGGTTGGATATAAGCATTAAAATGGATCTGCTAACTCTTCTGCTGCGGACTCATCCATAACCTCATCCAGCACCAATCCTTTTTCTAATTCTTTAAACGGCCAGAGATCTTTATCCATTAACTGACTAGGCCGGATATTCCCTAAAGCACTCAAAGCATTGCTAGGCACTTTAGGATTTTCAGTTGTTAAAGTTTTCATTAACGCCGCTATTTTTTTACGCGTTAGTTTTTCTTGTGAACCACATAAGGTGCAAGGAATGATAGGGAAATTTTGTTCGCCCGCATAAGTAATAATATCTTTTTCTTGGCAATAGACCATAGGGCGAATTAAGATGTGGCGTTTATCATCGGTTAACAGTTTAGGCGGCATAGAACGAATTTCGCCACTGTACAGTATAGACATTAACAAGGTATTCACTAAATCGTCGCGGTGATGTCCTAAAGCAATTTTAGTAAATCCGTTTTCTTTGGCATAAGTGTAAATATTGCCACGGCGTAAGCGCGAGCACAAAGAACAATACGTTTTGCCTTCTGGTATTTTTTCTTTGACTATAGAATAGGTATCGCGACGCAATACTTCATAGGAAATACGGCGCTGCTCCATCCATGCCCGCAAACCGCTGTCATCCCAACCCGGTTGCGCTTGATCCAAGGTAAAAGAAAACAATTCAAAACGATTATTTGAATTGATGCGGAGTTGTTCCAACAGACACAATAAAGTAAAAGAATCTTTTCCGCCGGATAAACACACCATAACGCGATCACCTTTTTGGATCATGTTGTAATCGCTGATTGCCTTACCTGTATAATGTAATAATTTTTTTTCAATTTTGCTATTTGTAAACATTTTTTCTCTGAATATATTCTTTCAACCTTCCCACATCTATTTCCTCTGCACACAAACCTAAACGCGTACGCCGCCATAATAGATCATCCACGCTCTTAACCCATTCTTGTGCCAGTAGATAATCCACTTCCACTTGATAAAGGCCCGCGCCAAAATCTATGCCTAGATCTGCCAAAATATTTTTGCCTCGGAGCCAAAACAGGCACAGTGTACCATAGCAGCGCAAATAACGCGATAATACTGGCATCGGCATAAAAGAATAATCTTGCCTAAATTGCACTTCGTCTAATAAATCGCTTCCCGGTAAAGGAATGGTTTCATCCTTTATGGCAGGCCAACATGGCCTTATTTTTTGCAGTAAAATCAATGCATCTAGCGCCAAACGTCTATGCGTGGTTAATTTACCCCCCAAAACAGTCAATACGCTATTACCCTTTACACTGGTTTGTAATTGCAATTGATAATCACGTGATAATTGATGCGCATTGTGTATCTCATCATCCAATAATGGCCTAATGCCAGAAAAGGTAGTAGCAATATCCTGTCTTTCAAAGGGCGTTTGCATATAGGCATTGGCGGCAGCTAACAAATATTCTATTTCTGCTGGCTCTATAGAATGATCGTCTAAAGGTCCGTGATACTCTAATTCGGTTGTTCCCAATAAACAATACCCCGGTTCATAAGGCGTTAAAAAAATAACGCGGCCATCCGCACATTCAAATAAATATGCCTTGTTGTCGGGCAATTCTCTTTTTAGCACTAAATGGCTGCCCTTGACTAAACGCAATTTAGCGGTAGGCCATTCTGCTAAATAGTGCTTTTGAAATTGTTCAACCCAAGGGCCTGTGGCGTTGATTAAAATATTAGCCTTATAGGTGCTGCATTGTTGACTAAACTTATCTTCTGTTACCACTTGCCAGCCGCTTCCTGCTTCCGTCAATTCTAGAATGGTATGATACGTTAAGATGGTTGCCTGATATTGTTTAGCCAATAAGGCCCACTCCACCACTAAACGGCTATCGTGCGTCCAGGCATCACTGTAAATGGCTCCACTTTTAATACTTTTCTTGAAGAAAGGTCGATATGGCGCAACATTTAAACGGATGCTCTTCGCTTTTTCCAACCCCTTGTGTGCACTTAAATGATCATAAATAAATAAACCTATGCGGATCACCAAACGCCGTAAAGCACTTTCTTTATAATACGGAATAATAAATCGCACAGGTTTGATCAAATGCGGTGCCATTTTAATCAATAGACTACGTTCATGCAGTGCTTTTTTGACTAATGAGAAATAATATTGCTGCAGATAACGCAATCCGCCATGAATGAGTTGCGTGCTTTTGCTAGAGGTTCCCGAGGCTAGGTCGTTTTGTTCAATCAGAACCACTTTTAAGCCTAAACGCGCCGCTTGCCCGGCTATGGCCACACCATTAATGCCACCGCCTATGATAATGATATCTTTTTTTTCGACCATTATGAAGCAACCCTAGATAATAATAACGGATCGTCGGAGAAAATACCGTCTACTCCACTTGAAAATAACTCTTCAGCACGTGCTACGCTATTAACAGTATAAGCCAAAACACTGTACTTACTTTGTTTTAAAAGACTTAAACGTTTTTGTGTTAAAATCTTTTCATTGCAATGAATGCTAACCGCATTTAAGAAAACAGCCACCCTTTCCCACTCACTTAACCAACGCGACAACAAAAAACCTAAATCCACTTCAGGGGCATACTGCCTATACCACTTCAAAGCATCTAGTTCAAAGCTAGATATCAAAATAGGGATATGCTTTAAATAGGGCTCTATCACTTTATAGCTGTATTCGGCCGTTTCCTTGGCATATTCTGGCAATGCAGGCTTAATTTCTATGTTGACCCCCCGACCGTACCGTACAGCGAGTTCTAATAATTCTTCTAATTTGGGCACAGAAGTATGAGCATAATCTTTAGAAAAATAACGCCCTACATTATAGTTTCGCAAATCAGCGTAATTTAATTTATCTATGTCCGCATGTAGGCGCGCGGTACGCCATAGATCTCTATCGTGCAAAATCACTGGCACGTGATCCGCGGTTAATACTACATCGCATTCCACCCAAGCCGCACCCATTTCATACGCCAAGGCAAATGCAGGCAAAGTATTTTCAGGAGCCAATAAATTAGCGCCTCTATGTGCAATTAATTTAGGTTTAGTTTGAAAGATAGTCATATAATTGTCTTAAAGCAAATTCTACACAGGCCCCGCGTACCGCTTGTCTCTCGCCCGGAAAATGCTTGTTGTACACTTTAACGCCTTTCTCGCCACCAGCAATCGCAAAATACACTGTACCTACGGGCTTATCTACACTACCCCCGCTGGGTCCGGCAATGCCACTAACGGCCACACTAATATGTGCACAACTCTGCTTTAAAGCCCCTACAGCCATTTCCGCGACTACACTACCACTCACTGCACCGTGTACAATTAAAGTATCCGCTTGCACGCCCAACATCTCTATTTTTGCCTCATTGCTGTAAGTCACAAAACCGCGCTCAAACCATTGCGAACTGTTGGCTACCGCCGTTATTATTTGCGCAATATAACCGCCAGTACAAGATTCTGCCGTAGCCAACATCAGACTGCGATGCTGCAACAACGCCCCTAGTTTTTGTGATAAATCATATAATACTTGCTGATTCATGGCTCTATACACTTTCTGTTAAATTATACGCGCCACGAAAGCAGTGTAGATTCTGGCTGCGCCATAACATGTATAAGCCCGGTATACAAATAATCGTACTTACCCAATAAAAATCAGCCCATCCTAGATGCTGCACCAATACGCCCGAGGTCGAACCCACTAAGACTCGGCCTACAGTCGCAATAGCCGACAAACTGGCATATTGCATTGCCGTAAATTTGGGGTTACACAGGCTCATTAAAAAAGCAACAAAAGCAGCGCTAGACATACCGCCACAGAAGTTTTCCGCAAAAATACAAAAACCGGCTAAGATCATATTTTTGCCGACTATCGCCATCACCACAAACAAAATATTGCTTAAAGCCGCTAAAATTCCAAAAGTTAACAATGAATAAAATAACCCTAAACGCATCATCCACAAACCGCCAACGATGCCGCCTATGATAATAGCGCTTAAACCAACCACTTTGTTCAACAAAGCCACTTCGCTTAAAGTAAAATGCAAGCCGCGCAACAAAAAAGGTGTTGTCAGGGATAACGCATAAGCCTCACCTAGTTTATAAAATACAATCACAGCAATAAGCCACAAGGCATTAGACCTTTTTAAAAAGTCTTGTATAGGCCCAACGAAAGCGTCGCGCAAAGTCGTAGGCTGTTTTAACATCTTAGGTTCGGGCGTGAAAAAAGTAAGCATGGAACAAGCAAACAGGATTAAGGCCATGATTTTATAAGTATAACCCCAACCTATGCGATCCGCTAATAACAAAGCCATTGCACCGGCAATGAGTAAAGCGAAACGGTATCCTGTCACATTCAGTGCCGCACCTAAGCCGCGGTCTTTAGGGGATAAAATTTCTGTACGATAAGCATCTACAGCAATATCTTGGGTAGATGAAAAGAACGCTAATATCGCGCCTAAACCCATCAATAAACCTGGGTTTTGTGCGGGATGCAAATAAGACATAGTCCATAATACGACAATTAAGGCCAATTGCATGGTGACAATCCAACTTTTACGCCGCCCTAAGGAATATAAAGTTAAACGATCTAATAAAGGGGCCCATAACCATTTCAGTACATAAGGTAAACCAATGATATTAATAAAGCCCAGTAGAATAATGCCTAAATTTTCTTCGGTAAACCAAGCTTGCAAGGTGCTACTGCACAAGGCTATAGGTAAACCAGAAGATATCCCTAATAGAACGACGCTATAATAGTGAGTGCGGGCAGTAGACATAATTTCTCCTAACCCGTCATTGCGAGCCCACAAGCGCCAGCGAGTGGGCGTGGCAATCCAGGGTAAAAATCCTATTTCTATGAGGTTTCTAGCTTTTTATTCACCCTCAGCGTAAACAGCAACTCACTTCATCACTTAAGATTTTCCTGGATTGCCGCGCCTGTTCGCTGCGCTCACGGGCTCGCAATGACGGTACAGTGCGACTCAATACATTAGAGGCGAGTCATACCCGCCTCTTACAAAAAAACCTAAGCCTTCTTAACCGTTGCCGCCTTCTGGCTCATTGCAGTATTTGCTGGCTTAACATCAATTAAATGAATTTTAAAAATTAATGTTTGGTTAGGGCCTATAGGGCCGCCCACACCTTGTGCACCATAAGCCAACTGAGATGGCACGTAAATTTCCCAAACATCCCCTACCTTCATGTGGGTTAAGGCTTCCTGCCAGCCCGGAATCACCTCGGCTACTTTGAAGGAAACCGGTTGCCCTTGCTTATAGGAACTGTCAAACACCGTGCCATCGATCAAACGTCCTTCATAATCCACTGTAACGGTGTCATTGCTTGTAGGCATAGCACCCGTACCTGTGGTTAAACTACGATATTGCAAGCCATCCGGCATTGTTTGCACACCCTGCTTGGTTTTATTAGCGGCTAAGAATGCAGCCCCCTCTTTAGCATTTTTATCGGCTGCCGCTTTTTGTTGAGCTTCTGCTTGTTGGCGATTTTGAGCTTGTTTGGCATATAAGACCTTCTTGAAGTCATCTATGGATTGCTTCATTTGCGCGTCGGTTAATAAAAATGGTCCACCTGCCAAGCCATCGGTAATACCGCGGGCAAAGAGTTGGGGATTCATGGTTAAACTCTGTTCTTTGAGGTTACGGCCCATATCAGCTCCTAAAGTATAGCTGATTTTGTCGTTATCGCTCATTGTAGTCCCTGGAGTAGCGGATTGTGCCTTTTTTGCAGCTGGCATTGTTGTTGTAGAGACAGTTGCTGCAGGTTGTGGGTTAGCAGCAGGCGCCGTGGGTGCGGTTATAGTTACAGACTGCATACCAGCAGGTACTGTTGCCGTGGTTACAGGCATAGATTGTACGTTATTCGTAGCTGGATTGGTTTCATTTTGCGCAGAAGATGACGCCGGTGCAGCATAAGCCATCCCGCTCACCATGCCGACTAGAACTAGTGCAAGTTGCGTTCGTTTCATTATTCATTCCCCATTTGAGTTAAGTTTAACTGCCTCATCTTGATACAGTGTATAGGACAGACAATTGTACATCTGACACGCCCATTCTGCACTATTTTAAACAGATTGTGAATCCCCTTTTGTCATTATTTTGATGTATACTTTACCAGGACCTGTAGCCATTTTGTTTCTCAAAGCGAAAAATGAATAAAGCCAGGCAAAATGTTAGCAAATTTGAGTAGAATATTGGGCAATATTTGAGGAAAATTAGCTAATATCTGGACTGCTTTATTCATTTTGCAACCGATAAACCAAATGGCTACAGGCCCTAAACCATAATTATCCAAAATCTAAAGGAGATTTTTAGGCGATGCTCACTGGGTTAATACCACCGTTAACAGACGAATTGCGCATGATATTGGACACTGTCACGCAATTTGCCCAAAATGAAATTGCTCCCAAAGCAGAAGAAATCGACCATAGCGGACACATTCCCCAGGAACTGTGGCGGAAAATGGGCGATTTGGGCTTATTGGGGTTAACGGCAGAAAGTGAATATGGTGGCAGTGCCATGGGTTATACCGCGCATGTGATCGTTATGGAAGCCTTGAGCCGCGCCAGTGCCTCCGTGGGGTTAAGCTATGGCGCCCATTCAAATCTGTGTGTCAATCAGCTCACCTTAAACGGCAGCCACGAACAAAAAAAACGCTATCTGCCTAAACTTATCAGCGGCGAGCATATTGGCGCTTTAGCCATGAGTGAAACCGGTGCTGGCTCTGATGTCATGGCCATGCAATTGCGTGCGGATAAAAAAGGCGATCATTATATTTTGAACGGCCATAAAATGTGGATCACCAATGGCCCACATGCCCATACCTTTATCGTGTATGCCAGAACCAATCCCACAGCGGGCAAAAAAGGTATCACCGCCTTTATTGTAGAAAAAGATTTTAAGGGCTTTAGCATCGCGCAAAAACTGGATAAATTAGGCATGCGCGGCTCATCTACGTGTGAACTGGTTTTTAACGATTGTGTAGTGCCTGCAGAAAACATCTTAGGCGAACTCAATCAAGGCACTACGGTGTTAATGCGTGGTTTAGATTATGAACGTGTTATCCTCGCCGCCGGCCCGGTAGGTATTATGCAAGCTTGTATGGATGTAGTATTGCCCTATGTGCAGCAACGCAAACAATTTAATAAAGCGATTGGTGAGTTTCAATTGATGCAAGCCAAAATTGCCGATATGTATAGCACCTTGAGCGCTTGCCGCATTTATTTATATGCCACCGCCGAAGCGTGCGATCGCAAAAAGGTGAATCGCAAAGATGCCGCCAGTGTCATTTTATACACTTCAGAACGCGCCACTCAAATGGCTTTACAAACTATTCAATGCTTAGGTGGCAATGGGTATATCAATGAATATCCTTGTGGGCGTTTATTGCGCGATGCCAAATTATATGAAATCGGCGCAGGCACATCGGAAATTCGTCGTATATTAATAGGTCGGGAATTATTTAAAGAACAGGAGTAAACTGAATGCAAGAGCCCATTGTTATTGTTAGCGCTATGCGCACCCCTATGGGAAATTTTCAAGGCGAGTTATCATCCTTAACGGCTTCCGATTTAGGTGCTGCAGCTATTCGCGCGGCCCTGAAAAATATTGCTTTAGAAAAAGAGGCCGTAGATGAAGTGATTATGGGGTGTGTGCTTCCTGCAGGCCAAGGCCAAGCTCCAGCACGACAAGCCACATTAAAAGCAGGATTAGCACAAAGCACACCTGCAACCACAATCAATAAAATGTGTGGCTCCGGCATGAAAGCCATCATGCAAATTCACGATGCTCTAGTCGCTAACAGCATCCATATTGGCATCGCTGGCGGTATGGAATCTATGTCATTAGCACCTTACCTATTGCCTAAGGCTCGTCAAGGATATCGTATGGGACATCAAAAAGTGATCGATCACATGCTCTACGATGGTCTAGAAGATGCCTATTCCGTAGGAAAATTAATGGGGGTTTTTGCAGAAAACACTGCCAAAGAATATGGTTTTGATCGCCAAACCCAAGATGGTTTTGCCATTGGATCTATACAGCGCGCACAAAGAGCAATTGAAAAAGGGTATTTTAAAGATGAAATCACGGCAGTAACCTATACAGGCAAAAATGGTGACATAACCATTGCAGAAGACGAAGGTCCCAGCAAAGCGAATATCGCGAAAATTCCTACTTTAAAACCCGCTTTTGCTGCGGATGGCACCGTGACTGCCGCCAATTCTAGTTCCATTTCCGATGGCGCAGCAGCGCTTATTTTAATGCGCCAATCCACTGCCGATGCCTTGCATTTAAAACCCTTGGCACGCATCGTTGCACACGCAACGCATGCCCACCAACCCGAATGGTTTAGTACTGCGCCTGTAGAAGCCATCCATAAAGTGTTAAAGAAAGCACAATGGTCGGTAGCGGATGTGGATTTATTTGAAATTAACGAGGCTTTTGCCGTAGTCACTCTGGTAGCAATGAAACTATTACAATTACCACCCGATAAGGTCAATATTCATGGCGGCGCCTGTATTTTAGGCCATCCTATAGGCGCTTCCGGCGCACGTATCATGACCACCTTAATTCATGCCTTAAAGACTCATCAAAAAAAGCGCGGTGTAGCCAGCCTTTGTATAGGCGGGGGTGAGGCCACTGCCATAGCCGTGGAATTATGCCAATGATAATTACTTCAAAACTAAATCCACGCAGCGCTGATTTCAAACAAAATAGCCTGGCTATGCAAGCCTTAGTAGACGACTTACAAGATAAAATTCAAACGATTGCCTTGGGTGGTGGCGCGGCTGCCTTAGAAAAAATGCGTACGAAGGGCAAATTGCCCGTGCGGGAACGCATCGATGCTTTGCTGGACCCCGGAAGTCCTTTTTTAGAATTATCCGCTTTGGCTGCATATGGCGTCTATGATGAAATTGATGTGCCTGCAGCGGGCATCGTCACGGGCATTGGCTTGGTATCAGGTCATGAATGTATGATCATCGCCAACGATCCCTCTGTGAAAGGCGGTACTTATTTCCCGCTCACGGTTAAAAAACATTTACGCGCCCAAGAAATCGCTGAACAAAACCATTTGCCGTGTATTTATTTAGTCGATTCTGGCGGCGCTTTTTTACCGCTGCAGGAGGAAGTGTTTCCAGACAAATTACACTTCGGCCGCATCTTTTATAATCAAGCGCGTATGTCCGCACTGGGCATCCCGCAAATTGCAGTGGTGATGGGTTCTTGCACTGCAGGCGGTGCTTACGTTCCCGCAATGGCAGATGAATCGATCATGGTAAAAAATCAAGCCACTATTTTTCTCGCCGGACCACCCTTGGTAAAAGCGGCTACGGGCGAAATCGTCACGGCAGAAGAATTGGGAGGTGCGGATGTACATTGCAAAATTTCTGGCGTTGCAGATCATTATGCCAATGACGATCCCCATGCGCTACAAATTGCCCGCTCCATTGTGCAACATTATCCTAAGATAAAAAAATTACCTTTTACAGTACAAGCCCCTAAAGCGCCGCGTTATGCCAGTGAAGAATTGTATGGCCTCATTCCCAGCGATAAGAAAAAGCCTTTTGATGTGCGTGAAGTGATCGCGCGTATCGTAGATGATTCTGCTTTAGATGAATTTAAACAATTGTATGGCGCTACCCTCATCTGCGGTTTTGCTCATTTAAATGGTTATCCTGTAGGCATTGTAGCCAACAATGGCATACTTTTTGGGGAATCAGCCGACAAAGGCACGCAATTCATTCAAATTTGTTGCCAACGTAAAATTCCGTTGATTTTTTTACAAAACATCAATGGCTTTATGGTTGGTAAAAAATACGAAACCCAAGGCATTGCCAAGGCGGGTGCTAAAATGGTCACTGCAGTGAGTTGTGCCGCTGTACCCAAATTCACTGTTATTATCGGTGGTAGTTTTGGTGCGGGTAATTATGGCATGTGTGGTCGCGCTTTTAATCCGCGTTTTTTATGGATGTGGCCTAATGCACGCATTTCCGTCATGGGTGGCGAACAAGCGGCGAATGTGCTGGCGCAAGTGAAGAGGGATCAACTAGAAGCTAAAGGGATGTCGTTGTCAGATGAAGAAGAAAGCGCTTTGAAGAAGCCGATTGTTGAACAATATGAAACGACTGGGCATCCTTATTATGCTTCGGCCCGTTTATGGGATGATGGCGTGATTGACCCAAAAGACACGCGCCGCGTATTGGCATTGGCTTTGTCAGCCGCGCTCAATGCCCCTCTAGAGGACACTCATTTTGGTGTGTTTAGGATGTAATATGATGAATACCATTTTGTTAGATATAAAAAACAACATCGCCAGCGTCACTTTGAACCGTCCCGACGTGCGCCATGCCTTTAATGACGTGATGATCACTGAATTATTAACTGCTTTAAACACTATTGAGGCAGATGACAATATACGTATGTTGATATTGCGTTCACAAGGGCCTGTTTTTTGCGCAGGAGCAGATCTGACCTGGATGCAAAAAATGCTGAAGTATAGCTTAGCAGAAAATGAAGTCGATGCCACACAATTAGCGCAATTGATGTATAGTTTATACACTTTGAATAAGCCTACGATAGCGCTAGTGCAAGGCCATGCTTATGGCGGCGGGGTAGGTTTAATTGCCTGCTGCGATATTGCCATCGCCAGCAGTAAGGCGCAGTTTTGTTTTTCCGAAGTTAAATTGGGTTTAAGTCCATCAGTGATAAGCCCCTATGTGATCCGTGCTATAGGCCTAAGGCAAACTCAACGTTATTTTTTAACCGCCGAAAGCTTCGATGCTAAAACAGCACTACAGTTAGGCTTAATCCATACCCTCGCCGCCTATGAAGAGGCGCTCAGTACACAAGCACAGAGTCTTATCGAACAACTACTTAAAAATGGTCCTAAGGCTTTGGGCAACACTAAAAAATTACTGCAATACAATGTGCCGTTGTCTACAGAATTAGTCAACTACACCATAACGGATATTGCCAGGCTGCGTATTTCTGCGGAGGGTCAAGCAGGTATTAAAGCTTTTCTAGAGCGAACTCCCCCGGATTGGTTAAGGTCTTAAGGAATACTATGTATACTGATTGCAGCTCAAGATATAAATCAATACGTAGGGGCAACCCCCTGTGGTTGCCCTTATTGGGCAGGCACGGGGGCCTGCCCCTACGATTATAAAGGGAAAATAGCCAGTGATGTTTAAAAAAATACTCATTGCCAATCGTGGCGAAATTGCTTGCCGCATCATGCGCACGGCGCAACAAATGGGGATCCATTGCATTGCGGTTTATTCTTAGCGTAGACAGCTACCTCTGCGGCGATAAAATTATCGCCATCGCAAAAAAAACAGGTGCCGAAGCCATACACCCCGGTTACGGATTTTTATCTGAAAATGCTGGTTTTGCAGCCGCTTGTGAAAAGGCAAAAATTATTTTTATAGGCCCTACCCCCGCTGCCATTTTAGCCATGGGCAGTAAAAGCCAAGCCAAAGAAATCATGACTAAAGCCAAAGTCCCTTGTACTCCTGGTTATCATGGAGAAAGACAAGACATCGACTTTCTATTGCAAGAAGCCAAAAAAATTGGATTTCCAGTATTGATTAAAGCTGCCATGGGTGGCGGCGGTAAAGGTATGCGTCGCGTTGATGAGGCCAAACACTTTAAAGAAGCTTTGGAAAGCGCACAACGAGAAGCCTTATCCAGCTTTGGCGATAAGCGTGTTTTATTAGAAAAATATGTATTACACCCACGCCATATTGAAATTCAAGTCATGGCTGATAATCACAATAATGCCATTTATTTGTTTGAACGCGATTGCTCTATACAACGTCGACATCAAAAAATTATTGAAGAAGCGCCTGGCTTGGGTATTTCGAACAACTTGCGTCGCAAAATGGGTGAAACAGCGGTAACGGCCGCAAAAACAATAGGCTATAGAGGAGCAGGGACGATTGAGTTTTTATTGGATAGCAATAACCAATTTTATTTTATGGAAATGAATACGCGCCTGCAAGTAGAACATCCCGTCACGGAGATGATCACCGGTTTTGATCTGGTGGCTTGGCAATTACGCATAGCGTATGGTGAACCTTTAGCATATCAACAAAAAAATCTGAAGTGGCATGGGCACGCCATAGAAGTACGTTTATATGCTGAAGATACCCAAAACGATTTCTTGCCCGCTACTGGGACCATTCATTATCTATCTAGTCCCACAATCAATAAACATATACGCATCGACAGCGGCATACAAGAAAAAGACAACATTAACAGTTATTACGACCCCATGATGGCTAAATTGATTGTGCATGCTGAGACGCGGCTTGATGCAATTACCGAATTAAAAAATGCTTTACAGGAATTGCATGTTATAGGCGTTAAAAATAACCGTGCCTTCTTGCAAAAATTAATTGCCTTGGACGATTTTATAGACGGAAAAATAAACACGAGTTTTATTGAAGAGCACGCTATAGTATTGAAAGCGGTTATGAATACCGACAGGGATCCTATTTTATGCGCCGCAGCGTTATATTTGATATTAGATTCGTCCCAAAATACTGCTGGCAGCGAAGATGTTTTTTCTCCTTGGACTGAACCGGATGGTTTTAGGCTGCAACTGCCCTATCAGCGCTGTCTGCATTTTAAATACGGCGATGAAAATTATGCTGTTACGGTGATGTATCGCGGCTATTCGGGCGGTTCACGAACCGCCCCTACGGCATATACTCTCCAAATCAAAGATAAAGCCTACTCTATTAATATACACGAAAAAACAGGTCCTTCATTGCGCTTTGCCATGAATGACAGCATACAGACTATGCAGATTATCCAGTATTATCAACAATTGTGGATCATTTGCGATGGCATAGAATATGCATTACAGAGCATAGAGTCTCTGCATACAGACTATGTGGAGCATGAGCAACGAGGCCACTTAACGGCCCCCATGCCCGGTGCCATTGTAGCCGTGCATGTAAAAGCGGGCGATACCGTACAAAAAGACGATTGTCTCGTGGTGATGGAAGCGATGAAAATGGAACATTCTATTTATGCGCCTCAAGCAGGCATTGTACGCGAAGTATTTTATACGGCGGGCGATCGTGTGGATGAAGGTGCTGAGTTATTGGCTTTTGACTAAAAAACAAAAGCGTGACTCATCGTAGGGGCACCTTCCTGTAAATGCCCTTTTAGGGTGACACGGAGGCCTGCCTCTACGAAAAGAAGGCTATGTCGTGCAATTTTGAATAGTTACGATTAAAGGAGAATAAAATGTCCTTACCGAAACAGGTGACCTTAGTGGAAGTCAGCCCTCGAGATGGCTTGCAAAATGAAAGTATATTCATCCCTACTGACGTTAAAATTCGACTCATTGAACAATTGGCGCAAAGCGGCCTAAAATACATAGAACTCACCAGTTTGGTATCGCCACAATGGATACCGCAATTAGCCGATCAAGTCGAAGTCATTCAGAAAACGAAAATGTTTCCGGGGGTTGATTACAGCGTATTGGTTCCTAATGAACACGGTTATACTCAAGCACAAAATTTAAAAGTACAGCACATAGCCGTATTCACTGCTGCCTCCGATACCTTTTGCCAAAAAAATATTAATCGCACTTTAGCACAAAGTTTAATAGACTATGAAAAAATAGTGCGTGATGCCAAAACAAAAAAATTGCGTGTGCGTGGCTATATTTCATGTGCTTTGGGTTGTCCTTACGAAGGCAAGATTGCGCCTCAAGCTGTATTAGAGGTAGCAAAACAACTGCTGGCTATGGGTTGCGATGAATTATCTATAGGCGATACTATTGGTGTAGGCACGGTACAGGGCGTGCGCAGATTATGTGAATTATTATTGAAACACATACCCGTTCATCAATTGGCCGTGCATTTTCACGATACCTACGGCCAAGCCTTAGCTAATATTTATGAGGCGCTACAATTAGGCATACATATCGTAGATGCTTCCGTTGCCGGTTTAGGCGGCTGCCCTTATGCTAAGGGCGCCAGCGGCAACGTGGCCACCGAAGATGTGTTGTACATGTTAAATGGTTTAGGCATAGAAACAGGTGTCTCCATGAAAAAGCTATTAGAAGCCGATGACTTTATTTGCCAGTACTTAAATCGCCCTAGTCGTTCGAAGGTGGCAAATGCGCTAAATTAGGGTTTGTGGCCATTGGGTTTGTCGAAACGAAAAATGGATAAAGCTAATGGCTACAGACCCTAAGTCCGCAACCCCTTCCCCCGCTTCAACAACATGTAACACAATACCGCAAAGAAAATGCTGGCAGCAAGGGAAATAAAAAGTCCCGTCCAAGGTGAAACATCTGCCACTCCCAACATACCATATCTAAAACCATTCATTAAATACAGAATGGGATTGAAATGAGCTACTACGCGCCACCTGGGCGGTAGCGCTTGTATAGAATAAAATACCCCGCCCAAATAGGTTAAAGGCGTTAACACAAAATTAGGAATAATGGAAATATCATCGAAAGTATTGGCAAAAAGAGCATTGAAAAATCCTGCTAAGGAAAACAACCATGCCGAAATCAACAGAATAGCCAACATGCTAAAAAAATGCTGTATGGGTATATGCGTAAAGAAGGATGCTACCAGCAACACCACAGCACCTACCACTAAGCCACGTATAACCCCGCCCAAAGTATAACCCAATAAAATAGTCCATTCCGATACCGGCGCTACCATTAACTCTTGTACACTGTGGGTAAACTTAGCAGAAAAGAAAGAGGCGGAAACATTGGCATAGGCATTTAAGATCACTGTCATCATCACCAAGCCGGGAGCAATAAATTGTATGTAATTATAGCCATCCACTAAGCCTATACGAGAACCAATCACATGGCCAAAGATGACAAAATACAAACTCATGGTAATAGCGGGTGGTAGTAGCGTTTGGGGCCAAATACGGAATATACGTATACATTCTTTGCGTACTATCGTTTTCAGTGCAACCCAATTTATCATTTAAAGATCCCCTTATCTTTCAAAAAAAGCCCATATTGGGCGCATCTTACCTGTCCCCCAATCTGTGCTTTTGCTATATTCCTGCATCGTAGATAATTAAGAAATACCCTCTACTACCGTATGCCCTGTAAGACGTATAAATAATTCTTCCAAACGATTAAATTTATTGCGTAAACTTAAAACACGAATTCCGGCCGCATCCAGTGCTGTGAATAGATTATTTACCGTTTGAGGCTCGAGCAAATCGACTTCTATGCTATCGGGAGAAACCAATCTACAAGTAAAATGTTCTAATTGAGGCGCTTCAGGAAGAATGCTATCTATATCTAAAATTAAAGTTTCGCCAGTTAAATCGCCTAGCAGCGAATGCACACTTTTTTCAACTAAGATTTCGCCATTATCGATAATCGCCACATTTTTACATAAAATTTCCACTTCTTCCAAATAGTGCGTAGTGAGTAAAATGGTTAAACCTTGTTGGTTTAACTTTTCCAGATACACCCACAATGAACGTCTAAGTTCTATATCCACCCCCGCCGTGGGTTCATCTAAAATGAGCAGTTTGGGCTGATGCACTAAGGCACGGGCAATCATCAAACGGCGCTTCATACCGCCCGATAAAAAGCGCACCGTTTCGTTGCGTTTTTCCCATAACCCCAATTGCTGCAAATAATGCTCCGCTTGTTCCTTGGCCTGGCGATAAGGCACGCCATAATAACCGGCTTGCGTTACCACCACATCTATGGTTTTGGTAAAAATATTGAAGTTAAACTCTTGCGGCACAATGCCTATCAACTGTTTGGCTTTTAAAATATCATCATCTATGGAATGCTCAAATACACGCACCGTGCCTGAGGTTTTGGTGACCAATGAGGAAACAATGCCGATAAATGTAGATTTGCCCGCGCCATTAGGGCCCAATAAGGCGAAAAAATCACCTTCTGCTATCGCCAAACTGATGCCCTTTAAGGCCATTTTCCCAGATTGATACACTTTGACCAAGTTTTCGACTGTTAACGCTTGACTCATTTGCGCTCCATACTCTGTTGATGAACGCTATGGTAGCATAGTTTGTAGATTGACCCAACTTCTGAAAATAATTTATACTATTGTCTTTTAGAGTAATCAGACAAACCATGCAGATCCATCTAGACGACGCCACGACCACTTACCGCATTCAGCGATATGAGCCGAAGAAAATCACTATTAATGATGTGATTTATAATCATAATTTAATATTGTCTACAGAAAAAATTTGGGCAGATCGGTATATTTCGCATAAAGCCAATAGCGCTGATGAAGAAACGCTCACGTATTTTATCGATTTGAAACCACAAATTTTTTTATTTGGCACAGGCGAAACGCAGCAATTTTTATCGCCCTGGCTACAAGCCTTGTTTTATAGTCATCGCATAGGCGTAGAAGCCATGTCTACCGCTGCGGCCTGTAGAACCTATAATGTGTTGTTGGCCGAAGGCCGTTATGTGATGGCAAGTTTATTGGTGTAAGGGCTACAGGGCCTCTAGCCTTCTTGAGATTCTTTCTTGGGCAATATCTTAATCAAACTGATCTTATTGCCTTCTACTTCTACAATTTCTAAACGACAACCGCCTAGAGAAAGACAAGTCCCTGCTTGCGGCATGGCTTCTAAATATTCCGTTACTAAACCGCTTAAAGTTCTAGGGCCTTCGCTGGGAAAATTCACTTGCAAGATGCGATTTAATTCGCGTACATGGATGGTAGCATTGACGATATAACCGCCTTCTATTGCAGATTGCACTAACGCTTCTTCACCGCTTTTTTCCATAGCCAATTCACCAACGATTTCATGCACGATATTGCCTAAGCTCACTAAGCCCAGAATATCGCCGTATTCATCCACTACAAAAGCATGATTGCGATCTTTTAATTTAAAATGTTTCATCTGCGTAGACAATAAGGTTTCTTCCGGTATGAAATACGGTTCTTTCATTAAGGAAAAAATGGTTTTTTTATCGGGATTTGGACCAAAAAATATTTCCAATGCACTGAATACGGGCAAAATGCCTTTGATCTCATTAATATCGTCTTGATACACGGGTATATATTTCATATTACAGCTTAACAACTGCTGGCGAATGGTTTCTAAGTCATCGTCTATATCAATGCTGACAATCCTATTGCGCGGGGTCATCACATCATTCACTGTCATCTTTTCTAAATCTAAAATTCTCAATAACATTTCTTGGTGATGTGCCGTCATTTTATCCGTGGAATAAGCCACTATGGAACGCAGTTCTTCAGAAGTTAAACGATCACTGTGAGCATGTTGTAATTTAACCCCTAAAAGTCGCAATAAGCCATTTGAAATTTTAGTGGCTAACCAAACTATAGGGTAAAGCAGAAAAAAAATGAGCAATAAAGGCCCTGAAATGATGAAGCTAAATTTTTGCGAATGGGCAACCGCTACAGTTTTGGGTGCGATCTCGCCTAAAATTAAAATAAGGAGCGTCAATACGACGGTGGCTAAAACCACCCCAATTTCTCCCCAAAAATGAATGGCTAACATGGTGGCAATAGCCGAAGCAACGATATTGGCGAAAGTATTGCCGATGAGAATAGTGGCTAATAAGCGATCGGGTCTTTTAAGCAAAAAAAGAACTCTTCTGGCGGACGGCGCACCCTCCTGGGCTAAATAACGCAACCTATAGCGATTGATGGTCATTAACGCCGTTTCTGATGCTGAAAAAAATGCCGATACCAGCAATAACCCCACTAAGATAATGCTCGAAGTGACTGCGCTTAAGCTGTGCAAATTTTAGTCTCCTGAATATGGCTGCGTAAAATATACTCATAGCAGTTGATTTTTAGGCGAGGCGCTAGCCCTCTAGCACCAGGAGTGACGTACTCCGTCATATACTAGAGCGAGATGGGCGTAGGCAACAAAGCCTAAAAATCAAATGCGAAGAGTATATTATCCAAGAACTTGTACCCTATAGCAAGGCTCAGTATAATGGCCTCATTATAAGCAACGAGATATCATTATGTTCAATTCTTTAACGGAAAAGCTCAGCGCTACCCTCAATAAATTGACGGGGCAAGGACGCATCACCGAAAAAAATATTACCGATACGCTTAAAGAAATTCGTGAAGCCCTATTAGATGCAGACGTTGCCTTAAGCGTGGTAAAACATCTGCTCAACGATATTAAAAAGCGCGCTTTAGGGCATGAGGTATTGCGCAGCCTTTCCCCCGGACAAACCCTAATCAAAATCATTCACGATGAATTGGTTCTGATTATGGGCGAAAAAAATGAAACCCTAGATTTAGCGGTACAACCTCCCGCTATTATTTTGTTGGCTGGTTTACAAGGCTCTGGTAAAACCACCACCGCCGCTAAATTAGCTAAATTCTTACAAGAAACTCATAAAAAGAAAGTGTTATTAACCAGTGTAGATGTCTATAGGCCTGCAGCTATACTGCAATTGGAAACCTTAGCGAGCCAAATCGGTGCCGAGTTTCACCCCAGTTCTAATACAGACGCTCCTATTAAAATAGCCCAATCTGCTTTATTCGCCGCCAAACAAAAAAGTCTTGATGTGGTCATCATCGACACCGCGGGCCGCTTGCACATCGATGCCGAGATGATGAATGAAATAGAAAGCCTACACAAAGCCGTATCACCGACTGAAACACTGTTTGTAGTCGACAGTATGACGGGGCAGGATGCCGCTAAAACGGCTCAAGCTTTCCATGAAAGGCTACCTTTAACGGGAATCATTCTAACCAAAACCGATGGCGATGCCCGCGGCGGCGCAGCACTTTCGGTGCGTTATCTCACGGGTAAGCCTGTTAAATTTATGGGTACAGGTGAAAAAATAGAAGCCTTATCGCCCTTTTATCCCGAGCGAATTGTATCCCGTATTTTAGGTCGCGGTGATATTGTCAGTTTAGTCGAATCGGTACAAAGCACAGTGGATCAAGAAAAAGCTGCTAAAATTGCCAAAAAAATCCACAAAGGCCGCGGTTTTGATTTAGAGGATTTTAAGAGCCAGCTGCAAGAAATGAAAAAGATGGGCGGTTTGTCGTCGATGATTGATAAGCTACCTGGTGTAGGCGCCGTACCTCAAACAGTAAAAGATAAAATGCTGGGCGATAAAAGCTTGATACGTTTTGAAGCCATCATTAATTCTATGACACCTAAAGAGCGTCATTTTCCCGATCTCATTAACGGCTCCCGCAAACGTCGCATTGCCAAGGGTTCTGGCACCACCATCCAAGACATCAATCAATTGCTTAAACAATTTGAACAAATGCAAAAAATGTTCAAGAAAATGGCCAAAGGCGGCTTAAGCAAAATGATGCGCCATTTGGGTGGCAATCTACCCGGTGGATTGGGAGGCATGTTCGGCCAATAAAAAAAGGTGCCTCGTAAGACACCTTTTTACTTAAAGTGCTTTTGATAGGGATAGGCCCTAAAAAAGAGCGGATTATTTACCCCAAAAGTCTATTGACTTTGGTTTAGATTCTGTTATTATGTGCGCCTCTAGTCCTCCGTGCCGGAGTGGCGAAATTGGTAGACGCGCCGGACTCAAAATCCGGTGGTGGCAACACCGTGTCGGTTCGAGTCCGACCCCCGGCACCATCTCTACTTAAAAAATACTTTCGCACTTGCTGAAAGTTGTGACCAGTAGGGAATAATGATAAATACCACGCCCAAAATAAAATAAATAATGGGTTTAGAAAGTGTGACCTGGATAGGATTTTTGCGATGATCCATGTATTGCATCACTGCTCCCATCAAAAAAGCGATACCCGCAATCATACTGATGGCAATTAACATTTTTTGAACCCCTGTTAAAGGCCCTAGAGCTGCGTGCGAAACATCCCCGAGGGAAGGAGCTGCTTGGGTAATAACCCCATAAAAAGTAAGTGCTAAATAAGTGATTATTTTTTTATACATGGCTTTTTTATTTAATAATACTAAAGTTGGGGTGAACGATGGGGCTCGAACCCACGACAACCGGAATCACAATCCGGGGCTCTACCAACTGAGCTACGTCCACCATGGCGCTTTTTGCATTTGACTTTTAGGCTTTGTTAACTTCGCCCCTTTCACAAAAATCATGTATCAGTGCATACACTTCTTTTGCTCGAAGGCGCCTTGCCTCGCCTAAAACCCACCTGCTATGAGCTCTTCTTTTGGTGCGCCCGGCAGGATTCGAACCTGCTACCCTCGGCTTAGAAGGCCGATGCTCTATCCGAATGAGCTACGGGCGCTTTAAAACCTAGTTATAGTCTTCGCATTTGGTTTAGGCTTTGTTGGCTGCGTCCATCTCTCCAAAGTCATGTATCAGTGCATACACTCCTTTGGCTCGAGGACTTGCCACCTCGCCTAAAAATCAACTGCTATGACATATATGCGCTAACCGCAAAAAATTGATCGGGGTAGAGGGATTTGAACCCCCGACATCCTGCTCCCAAAGCAGGCGCGCTACCAGACTGCGCTATACCCCGTTCAAATACTCTTCGCATTTGGTTTAGGCTTTGGTGGCTGCATCCATCTCGCCAAAGTCATGTATCAGTGCCTACACTCCTTTGGCTCGGGACGTGTCGCCTCGCCTAACAGCCAACTGCTGTGAATATTACGCTTCACACAGGACAATGCCCACACAAAGTGGTAGAATGATACCTATACACCAGTGAAAAAGCAAGGGTAATTTCTATGACAGCGCAAATTATTGACGGCAAAAGTATTGCGGCACGCTTGCAATGTGAATTATCAGAAATCATTGCTCTTCAAAGAGAAAAAAAACGGCGCGCGCCGGGCTTAGCCGTAGTCTTAGTAGGCAATGACCCTGCATCGCATATTTATGTACAAAAAAAGATCGACGCTTGCGCTGCTGTGGGCATTTTGTCTGAAGCGCATCGTTTAGATGAAAATACCAGTCTAGAGACCCTCCTTGCCTTAATGGATACCCTAAATAAAGCCGAGCACATCGATGGGATTTTGGTACAAGTTCCCCTGCCAGCACACATCAATGCCAATACCATATTAGAGCGCATTCATCCGGCTAAAGATGTAGATGGTTTTCATCCTTATAATTTAGGCCGTTTGGCACAACGCCGCCCTTTATTACGTCCGTGTACCCCTTATGGCATTATGACCCTGCTGTCTCACCTCAATTTACCTGTTAGAGGTTTGCATGCGGTCGTGGTGGGAGCATCCAATACCGTGGGGCGCCCTATGGCCTTTGAACTGCTATTAGCAGGCGCTACCGTCACCATTTGCCATCGCTTCACAAAAAATTTAGCACAACATGTAGCTCTTGCCGATATATTGGTCGTAGCCGTGGGCATACCCGATATTGTACACGCAGAATGGATTAAACCGGGCGCTATCGTCATGGATGTAGGCATGAATCGCATTGAAGGACGTTTACGCGGCGATATAGATTTTAATGCTGCCAACGAGCGCGCCGCCTGGATAACGCCCGTACCCGGCGGCGTAGGCCCAATGACTGTATACAGCTTATTGAAAAATACGGTCGATGCTTATAACAGCGTGCATTCGTATTAGGGCCTGCAGACATTGGGGTTGTTGCCTAAAAATCAACTGCTATGAGTATATCTACAGACTGTCATTCACTTCACGCTGATAGCGTTGAATGCTGCGCATCACTTCTTCCTCTGCCTTTTGTGCATTACCCCAACCCTTTACTTTCACCCATTTGCCCTCTTCCAAATCTTTATAATGTTCAAAGAAATGTTGAATAATGGCCAATTGATGCGGCGAAATATCTTCTGGTTCATGGATATGGCTGAACATAGGCAGTAGCTTTTTAGTAGGTACCGCTAAGATTTTAGCATCTCCGCCGGCCTCATCTTCCATATCCAAGATGCCTATAGGACGCACCGTCAATAATGCCCCTGAAATTAAAGGCACGGGCGTAATCACCAAAACATCGGCGGGATCGCCATCGTCGCTCAATGAATGCGGAATATAGCCATAATTACAAGGATAAAACATCGCCGTAGTCATAAAGCGATCCACCATCATCGCGCCACTTTCTTTATCAATTTCGTATTTAACTGGCCCGGAGTTCGCTGGAATTTCAATGACCACATTCACTTCTTTAGGTACTCTAGCACCAGGCGATAATTTATCTATATTCATTCATAGCTCCTATTCTTTTTAGTTAAAGGTGACAAATGCTGCTATCATACCTTATAATCCTTGCCTATTGAAAGTGGAGTATGTGATGACATCATGCATTTTTTGTAAAATTATAGCGGGCTCTATACCCAGTGCTCCCCTATTCGAGGACGAGCAGTTAATCGTTATAGACGACATTAACCCCGTCTCTCCTGTACACAAATTGATCATACCTAAGAAACACATCGCCACTTTAAATGATTTAAGCGCTGAGGATACCCTGCTCATGGGGCATTTACTGTTAACTGGTTCCAAATTAGCACAAACACTTGGGATTGCCGAAGAGGGCTATCGTCTAGTTGAAAACTGCAATGCGGCAGCGGGTCAAACAGTTTACCACATACATATGCATTTACTCGGCGGTAGAACCTTCCGCTGGCCTCCAGGATAATACAACATGCGAACAGTAGATAACTTATATACCGACATACTTACACAAATTGGCGAAGATCCCAACCGCGAAGGTTTAATCAAAACTCCGGCCCGTGCTGCACGCGCTTTAAAATTTTTAACAGCAGGTTACGAGCAAAGCGTAGAAGAAGTCGTTAATGAGGCTTTATTTACCTCCGACATCGACGAAATGGTGGTGTTAAAAAATATTGAAATTTATTCCTTATGCGAACATCATCTCTTGCCTTTTGTAGGCCAATGCCATATTGCTTATCTACCTAAAGGTAAAGTCTTGGGCATTTCCAAAATTGCCCGTTTAGTAGAAGTTTTCGCCAGACGATTACAAATTCAAGAAAACCTCACCAAGCAAATTGCAGATACTTTATTGGAGGTTACTGGTGCTCTCGGTGTAGGCGTGTTAATCGAAGCACAGCATTTTTGCATGATGATGCGCGGCATACAAAAGCAAAACTCTGTCTTAAGCACTTCCGTCATGTTAGGCGAGTTTCGGAATAATCCGCAAACGCGTCATGAATTTTTGAGTTTGGTAACGAACAAATAATAACGGGACGTTTGTTATTATTCTAATAATATATTAGTTTCCAAGCTTGGTTCCTATGATATTATTAAAAAAACATTTAAAAGTGATTTATTTTTGTTCGCAACTTCTTCAAGTATAAAATTGAGTGCTTACCGCATTCATTCTACATATTGCACCCTACTGTTTTAAAAATACGTCCCCTAAAATATAGGTTGATATAATGTATCTTTTAGGCTAGACTCACTATCACAGAATGCCTAGACAGGAGAAAAGAATGAAATCATTAATATTGCTAGTCAATACTATTAAATCACACCAATCGGTTAATAATCAATTCTATGACATCTGGATGAATGAAGAATTATCTGCGCAAGGAATAAGTATATTTGCTAGAAATTATTGGGAGTGGGCTTACCAATTTCCAATCATATTGGCGGGGCTTATTGCTCGCACGGAAAATATTGCTGCCCGCACAGAATATACAAAGACACTTTTTTCAGAGATGGGCGATGGCGATGTTAACCGTGTACATTCTACTTTATTTGAAGTGTTTCATGACTGTTTAACAACACAAATGGGGAATCCACAACAAACCTTGGCGAAAATAAAGCACATAACGCCACTGCTTAATGGAACACAAAAATTAATTAGTTGGCAAAAAGAAGTTTATTCTACAAATCCCGCCGTAGCCGTGGGTGCACAACTTGCTTTAGAATGGCAAGCCTACACAATGCTTAGTAAGTTATATGAAGGGGCGCGAAATTATATGCACTTATGGAAAAATATGGATGATTTTCATGGGGCATGCGAATTTTTTTATGCGCACATCGGTGCAGCTGAGAAGGAGCATAAAAAAGAATCTATCAATGCAGCAGAAAGACTTATTCATGAAGGCGCTCCTTTTGCTGATATAGAGTTAGGTTTTAATAAAAATTTAGAATTAATCGCTAATTTCTGGGCTGATATTGCCAATGAAGTACGGCCAACAGCCGTTAAGAAAGGCTCTACCAGTGAATTAGCTTACTTGTAACTCGTGTTTATTCTCATAAAGGGTATAAGGGCAAAAAGTAACATCGCCACACCTAGGATAGCACTTGCTATCACTAGAAAGAAAATTTCGAAGTGACTTTCGTTTTGATAAGATATTTGCGCTGTTATTTTGGCAATTAGCCCCGATAAATAGCCCGAAAAAGATAAGAGAAAATAGAAAATACCCATGAAGAAGTTCCTTTGTCTTACTGGTGCATATTCACTAATTAATGAAATAGAAACTGGAATGATAGATAATTCACCTATAGATAGAAAAAAATTTGCGAATAGTATACTCAATATAGCCGCGTGACTCTCGAGAAGATTAATTTTAACACTGACAGCAAACAACATAAAAGCTATAGCCGTCGCAGATAGTCCAACAGCAATTTTAACATGGGATATTTCTGCGCCATATTTACCCCCCAGCCCCAGCCATTGCCAGACATAAGTAATAGGCGCTGCAACAATAAAAACAGAAATAGCCTCTATTGAGCTAAACCAAGTCACGGGCAATTTAAATCCAAAAAAAGTCGTATTCACATTTTCATTAATAAAGATGGTCACAGATGAAAAAACTTGTAATAAGGCTATGAAAAATAAAATGCTGGCTATCAGTGGAATCCATAGATTTCCTACATTCCTTCTTTCTACAGCCGAATAACCAGCAAATAACTTATATAAGTAACCTATAAGAAATAGCGCCGCGGGAGCAAAAATATAAAAAATAGAGACTATTTTAGCTACAACCAAATAGATAATAATCATATAAGGCAGTATTAAAGCGGCAGCCGCTCCAACTCTTTTTTCTCCCCTACGCTTAACGATTCTATGTTGCGTGCTATGCAGCATAACCATATTGAGGATTAAAATAAGCGCGCTCATCCCAAAACCTATCCAATATTTTTGTAAGGAGATACCAATGCCATAAAAAATAGGCCCTAAAATACTACCTATATTCCCTAGAGTATAAAAATAAACAAAAAGTTTATTGTTTTTAGACATTTTATTGTGCAAAATACCTACGAGTGTAGAGGTAGCTGGTTTCATTAAACCAATAGCTACAATAATAAGGGTCATACCAGCAAAAAATAGATTCATTTTTACAGCATAAATAATAATCAGGTTGCCCATAAACATACAAGTCGTTCCTAAAAAAACAGACTGGTATGGTGCAAGAAACTTATCGGCAATCATACCCCCTAAAATACAGCTTGCAAAAGTCAATGCCACATATTGGCCATAAACTGTATAACTAAAAGCCGTGCTAACATTAAAATGTGCAATCAAATATAGAACTAATAAGGACTGTAATCCATAGTAGTTTAATCTATCACAAAACTCTGAGAAAGAAATTTTTAGAAAGTGAGCCTTTAATGTTGGCGCCATACTTTTAATCCTTACTCTTTTTAGCAATGGCTATGCAACCATTAATAAAAGATGAAAATTCAGGGAAAACACGATCTTCAAAGGAAGCTAGTATTTTCTGTAAAACAGGATCGTACTCAGCCAAGTGGGTAATCGATAAAATTTCATTATGGGGGTCTTTTTCACTATGGTAAAACTGATAACTCAAGTCTTTTGCCAATGCAAATAAGGGCGTCTTTTCAACCATTAATGTACCATGAACTATTTCGGAGATAACCGTGTCTAAAATATGCTTTAATTCACGGATATCCACCATTTTACTCAAAGCGCGACTGGAACGCGGTGAAAAAACTGTAGTGGTTGGCATGGTTAAAGAATAATAAACGGGGCGATCTTCAGCGCTAGAGAAATGGTGTAAATGCATAATGATGGGCGCATATTTTCTTAATTTGTAATCATCCAAGTAAACCTTCTGTAGCCCATCTATAGGCGCTGCAATATTATCTATTGCTGGTGTAAATCCGGGCATTCCACCCGCCCCTATTCCAAAAAGATGTTTTACTGTATCAGCCAAATAAGGATTCGGTTTCAGATTTCCACTTTTTTGTGCCAAGGAAAATGCAAAATCAAAAATAAATTGGTTCCGCTTAAAGGTAGAATCTGCCCACGCTTGGTTTAAGATAAGTTCATTGAATCTAGACCAATCGCGATCGCCCTTATGTTGAAACCATTCCTTTGAGAAAAAAGCCAATTCAGAATGCCACTTTTGTGTAAAATCTTTATGATTAGCAATTCGTGTAAAAATAGCCCAATGGTCATTCAAGGAGGTGGGAGCTGGCAGCCGTAGGTTGTACTTTCGCCTTAATAGTTCATGTCCAGTGTTTTCTGTAATTTTAGGTAACATGCAAATAGTCCTTGCACCGGAAGATATGCTCCATAATGCCCCCTCTTGATAAGAACAATCTCCTTCTAATACTCGCCACAGTGATACCATACCCCCAGAGGTATAAAAAGATGAAGGGATAGTACGATTATCGGTGGTAAAAAATGTTTCTATGGAATTTTGTAATACTATAGCCATCGGAATTGTACCAGTATATCCTAAATCTGTTTTTACTTTTGAATCGATTGTAATATCATTTAGCGGCACTAGAACATTTTTGCTATTAAATACTTGGAATATTCCGGCATTCAGGATAAGTACACCATAAGGATATTGGCCCAAGTATAAAGTGTGATCTCTAGGGGGCGACAGCTCGTCAATAATTTCACAGAAGTAAGGTTGCACTAATTTGATTTTATCGCGCAACTCTGCCCAAGAATATTCTTTCAACCCACCCATATCACATCTCCCGTTTATGTTGACTACTCTAGTAATAACGCCTCTTAAAATATATTACTGGTATTATTTTATAAAAGCTATAAAATGGGCTAAATAAAATATCATCAGCCCCTAGAACTAGACAATTCACAAAATTTTTGGCCAAAAAAGAACCGATCATAGCATATTCTGCTGCTTGACTCTTCGCAATAGGAACGTAATGTTCTGCCGATATATCTTTTTCATTATACCAACGACTGTATAAAGCTTTTCTACGCTTAGCTATGTCCAGAAAAACACCATTGCTTATTTTCGGTTTTCCAAAATAGTCCTTATCAAATTCTGCATGAATATCTTTGGTCTGTTGTAGCCATAATTTTTCACCACCACAGAGATCTGCGCACATAAATGTCTCAATTGGTATGACTTGGTTGCTTTCTTCCTGAAAAGCCAGGCGGCTGAGATTAACTCTATATAAGAATTGTTCTTTAGACAAACCCACTCGTTTCACAGTCTTTTCTGAAAAGGCTTCATAATCTGCAATAGTTGTAATAATAGTTGTTTTTACTTGTATTCTTTCTAAAAACACCTTAAGGCTGGGTAGTATATTGATAATACGCTTAGCGATTTGTCCAATCTCACAACCCAGACTTGTAAAAGTATGTTTATAGGGGCGTTTCACGTCGAAAGTTGGCTCCACCGCATAATCAGGGCAAGTATGGATAAATATAGTTGATGGCATATTTGCACGGGCATTATTAATCCAATTAACAATTTGATGCATGCCTTCTTCGCTAGGCATAATAACGTCTGCATCATGCAAAAAATTTTCTAGAGCATTCCTTACATCACTCTGCAAAGTGCGCGTACAGCCATATTGTAGCCGGGATTGGTTAGTACAGATCTGCACCCTATCCAGTAGCAATGACATGAGTGACGGCTGTAAATTATCAATCAGTGGCAATTTGAAATTTACTTTTATTTTATTGTCATTATAACTCTTTATTTTCCAGCTAATTTGTGGCATTTTATCTGCCAAAATTGTGTAAAAAATAAAGTGCCTAGGTAATGGCTGTTTAGCATGAACTATTTCTCGCTTTGCCTCATACAATCTGCGTAAATTTTTTATCTTCTTCAGCGTAATATTATAAATAGACAATAACTTTTCATCGTATCGATCGTTTATTATGCCATCTAATAGCTTCCGGGAAACCGCACTAGGAATAAGAGCACCATTCTGTAAGACACCGTAAAAATTTTTCATACTACTCCTTCTGTCTCAATATACCTATCATAAAGTAAAATTGTCTTATTGTCCAAATTAAAAGATAAAAATATTTACACCCTATTTGTCCCCCGTCCCAATTGACAGGGGTAGGGTTGCCGGGCAGGGCAAAAACTGTGGGGTTTCAATCTAATGGTTAGACATCATCATTTGCATCTTTATCCATTTCACTACTAGAATTTAACTTCTTTTCGTTCTGAATACGCAGATAAATTTCAGAGCGGTGTACACTTACATCTTTTGGCGCTTCAATGCCTAGACGAACTTGACCACCTTTAATATCTAATACGGTAATGTGGATATCATCACCAATGATCAGAGTTTCTCCAAAATAGCGGGTTAAAACTAGCATCTTCTTATCTCCTATATTTTATTTCAATTTAAATAATACGCGTATAAATTTCCACATGCTTTTCTACTCTATCAGGTCCTTGTTCTTTATGTATAAAAACAAATAGACAAGTTCATCACCCCCTACGCATTGTCGAATTGTTTCCCAGTTTACTTTTTTAGGATGGCTGATCATTAATACCAAAGATTCCAAGATCTCAACTTGTTTTTGACTAGCATCTATACCCATGCGTTCTAGAATTGAAACCGCGGTATAGTTTGTTAAAGAAAGTTCTTCTATTAGATCTATGTGCATCTCTTAAATCTCCTTGTTAGTTAATTGCACTGAGGACTACCCAGCATTCCTTACCTTCGCTACCACTGATCTTTGAATTCTTATTTTTTTGTACGCAAATGTTCATTTCCATGTATCTAACTGAAAAAACATTGCGTAAAGTAACTCATATAGGATGGCCTGGTTTTCAAAAAATTGCTATTACTAAATTGATCTTAGAATTTCGATAGGTTAATTCTGGCAGCACAGTGATGTAAGTTGTTCAAACAAAACACTATTTTGAGGAAATATTGCTGAATCTTTATGGCCATATAATACTTATAATAATATTCAGTTTTAATTTAGCAGCATCCGTGACCGATGGACTTTTCGCTTATCCTTTAAGCTAATCAATCTTTTCTAAAAGATACAAGTCCTTCTGTAGCCTGTTCACCCTGAATACGCATCCTTATGCTCTATTTCTTCCATGGATGAGTTTGGTCACGAGCTAAAGAGTCTATGATGCCCCGGCTCCTCGTTGCGCGCGCAGGGATCTTGGAACCCATCGGTCCACTATGCCTATAGGCGGAAGTATATTAATAGCCTTTAATAAAATAGAACCGTTCTCTCCAACGCTGAGTGAAAATGTGGCTGTTCCATTTTTAGATGCGGCTTCAATATTTCCTTGTTGAGTAGAGAATACGGTGCCTGGGTCGGCACTAATATCTTCCAGAACAGTAAGTTCTATATTACTAAGAACTGTACCTGCATCTCTAAATCTATTCATTGCCTCACATAAAGCCACTGCGTGTTCAGCAGGATTTTTCCTAATTTCTAATATCTTATTATCCGCTACTTGATTATTTGCGAGTTGGCTATCTGACTTCATAAATTCAACCGATCGCTTTTGCGGCTGATCTGGGGGAAAAAACATTTTTGCACCTTTCTATTAAAAATAAAATTTATTTTAAAAAAAGCCTTATAAGAAGTCAACATCGGATTCAGTTAACAGCGCCCCAAGTTCAGCTGCCATTCTAAATAAAAATGGACATAAAAGCGTTATTATATTATCATAGTACGTAATATAACGTTATTATTAACTTTTCCAATACCACCTTTGGGCTATAAAAATGCCAAATAAAAGAGCCTATTGATCACTCTTACAAATAGCTGCGTAGGCTCATGTGGTTCTCATTAGGGCAGGCCAAGAGCCTGCCCTTAACCTCTTATAAATAGTTCATTTATTACACGGATCGTCTCAAAACGCTAAATATGCTATCTTATGCCCCATATTCTGATGAGTAGAGGCAGCGTAACATGAGCGATAACCATACCCCGATGATGCAACAATATTTGAGCATTAAAGAACAATATAAAGACGTTTTGTTGTTCTACCGCATGGGCGATTTTTACGAAATGTTTTTTGACGATGCCATAGAGGCAGCTAAGTTACTCAATATTACCTTGACGCAACGCGGCCAATCCGCCGGAAAATCCATTCCTATGGCGGGTGTGCCCTTCCACGCGGTAGACAATTATTTAGCTAAGCTCGTGCGTTTAGGCCGCAGTGTGGCCATCTGCGAACAAATTGGCGATCCGAGTAGCGCTAAAGGCCCTATGCAACGGGAAGTCACGCGCATCATCACTCCTGGCACACTAACCGAAGAAGCCTTACTTAACGCCAATGACGATAATATCTTGCTGGCCTTGCATCACGAAAAAGGTCGTTTTGGCTTAGCTTATTTAGAATTAAGCCGCGGCCAATTTGAAATCAGCGAATTAGATAGCCTAGAGACCGTACAAGCTGAATTGGCGCGCTTGCGTCCCGCAGAAATATTAGTCAATGGTGAAATGCCTGTGCCGCAATATCTGAGAGAATTTCATGTCAATAAGCGGCCACCCTGGGATTTTAATTTAAGCAGCGCCCAAAAAGTGTTGCTGCAACAATTTAAAGTGCAAACATTAAAGGCCTTTGATTGTGACCATTTACCGGCAGCAGTCATTGCCGCTGGGGCTTTACTACGCTACGCCTTGCAGACCCAATGCAGCACCTTAGCGCATTTACAATCTTTAAAGGTCGTTTCTAACAAGGACACCGTTATCATGGACGCGCATAGTCGCCGTAATCTGGAAATTAGCGTAAGCCTCCACGACAAAGCATCCCATACCCTACGCGCTATATTGGATAAAACCAAAACGCCTATGGGCAGCCGTTTACTCAACCGCTGGCTAAACCAACCTTTACGTCAGCGCGATATATTAGAACAACGCCTACAAGCAATACAAACTTTGCTGCCTATACACAATGCGATTAGAGGATTATTAGATCCCATAGGCGATGTAGAACGTATATTAACGCGAATTTCTTTGCACAGTGCTAGACCACGCGATCTATTAAAATTAAAAGAAACCCTATTGGCTTTGCCTGCATTAAAAAACAGTTTAAGGACAAGTGACAGCGAATTATTGAATGCAATCAAAAACAATATAGAATTATTCCCTGAATTAAGCCAAACCCTTTCTAAAGCCATTACCACCGAACCGGCAGCCTTGATACGAGACGGCGGGGTCATCGCTGAAGGGTACGATGCCCTCTTAGATGAATTACGACAACTCAGCACTCACGCCGATTCTTTTTTAATTAAACTAGAAGAAGAAGAAAAACAAAAAACGGGCTTAAGTTCTCTTAAAGTAGGATTTAATAAAGTGCATGGCTTTTTCATTGAGATAAGCCGCGTACAAGCAGAACAAGCGCCGCAGCATTATATGCGTAGGCAAACGCTTAAAAATGCCGAGCGCTTTATCACGCCAGAGCTAAAATCATTTGAAGACAAAGTGTTAAGCGCAGAAGCAAAAGCGCTAACTCATGAGAAAGAATTGTATGAAGCTTTACTAGACACTATTAGCGAGCAATTATTACCCTTGCAAAATTTAGCGGATGCCTTAGCGCAATTGGACGTATTAGCCAACCTGGCCGAACGCGCCTACAGCTTAGAATTAGTACGACCACTATTAAGTGATGAACCCGGCATACTCATCAAACAAGGCCGCCATTTAGTGGTGGAAGCCTATTTAGAAGAACCTTTTATTGCCAACGATACCAAACTCATACCGCAAAACCGCATGCAGATCATCACCGGCCCTAATATGGGCGGTAAATCTACTTATATGCGTCAAGTGGCCATCATTGTATTATTAGCGCAGATCGGTAGTTTTGTGCCCGCACAACAAGCGCATGTAGGGTTAGTCGATCGCATTTTTACCCGCATAGGCGCATCCGATAATCTTACTGAAAAACAATCTACCTTTATGTTGGAAATGGTAGAAACCTCCACTATCTTAAGACAAGCAACGGCGCAAAGTTTAGTGCTAATGGACGAAATCGGTCGGGGCACGAGCACCTTCGATGGTTTATCACTCGCTTATGCTTGTGCGGAATATTTAGCAACATATAACCAAAGTTTAACCTTATTTGCCACTCATTTTTTTGAATTAACGCACTTAAGTGATAATTTAGATTGCGCCATTAATTTACACGTTAGTGCCAGCGATAAAGATGGCTCTATCGTCTTTTTGCATCGTATTGAAGCCGGTCCGGCTAATAAAAGTTATGGTCTGCATGTAGCACAACGAGCGGGCATCCCCGATATCGTTATTAACAAGGCTTATAAAAAACTACAACAATTGGAATTGTCCAATTTAAAAAAAGACATACATGCTATTTTTAAAAATAGTGAGGCTGTGCAATGAATGATGCCCTTGCAGCCCCAGGCAGTGATTTATATTACAGCTGGCTATTTTTAGATGAAGCTAAAAAAGATGCAGTTATTAAATTATATACCTTTTGCGATACTTTATCACAAATGCTCGCTCTGAAAGAAAACGATATTTTTTTAGTTAAATGGGCATGGTGGCAGCAAGAAATAGCGCAGATGCTTCTGCAAAAAGCAACGCATCCAGCCGCTAGAGCGCTGCAAAGCGTGATTGCGCAGTATAAATTACCGCCTGCCTTGCTACAAGATTATTTAGATGGCATAAAACTCACACGTGAACTTAATCATTGCTGTACCGAGGAAGACTTTAATGCTTATAGCTATAGAACTCGAGGTATCAAGCAGAGCTTAGCAGCGTATATTTATGGTTTTAGAGATCCGACTGTATTGCATTATATCCGTGCTATGGCTGTAGCCTTAAGCTTGATGGATGAAATATTGCACATAGGCCGTAACATTAAAAAAGATCGTGTGTTTTTACCTTTAACAGTATTGCCTACCTGGCAAAATGTTTCTAATAAAGAAATTCATGCCATTTTAAACTCGCAGGTTCAAAAAGCATTGGCAGACTATAAAGCCGCATTGCTGTTACTGCCCGCTGCTGAGCACTATACACAACACCCGTCCTTAATTGAGGCGAAGCTTAAGTCTCAACAACTACTGTTGAATGAAAAAGATTTTTCTGCTTTATTACATAGCTATAGCAAATTAACACCGCTTAGAAAATATTTGACCGCATGGCGGTTTAAGAGAAAGTTAAGCCGCTACGATTATTATAAATAATATTGTCCGTAAGTATTGAAATAGTATATTAGATAAGGTTCCTATACTTTTCTCAACTTTTTTTACATATGTAATTTTTTTCTTTTTCTATTTGTTCATCCACAGTTTCTTCTTCCATTCGCTCATCATCAATAGCATTATCTACATGTATAGCAGCCTTATCAATCACCTTAAAAAATCTAGCACGTCCCCCAGCAACATAATCTCCAATATGAGCGATAAGCTCTATTGGCAATGTCGATAATCTGCTTCCCTGATCTTTGAAGCTTTCGCCCATAGTAATGAGCTGTTCATCTTCTCTTGCTATAAAATTATCTAACCACTCGTCATCCTTTCCATCACGTTTTTTCAAAATAAAAGTTCTAAAAGCTTCATTTTCTGCATCTTTTATATTATCATCAGCGCCATGTACGTAGATTAATACCCACGCCATGCTGGCCAATACGTCATCTTTATCTGAATTTGAGTTTGAATTTCTATTATTAAGCTCTGAATAATTTTGAGATCTATAGGTACAGTGTTGGCTCGATAGAAATTTTGTTAAATGCAAAGGTGTGTTACCCTGAGCATCTTTTATATTTACATCTGCCCCCAAAGCGGACAAAATGAATAAAATTTTCTTGCCTAACTCCTTATTATCTATCCAGGGATAATTTAGAGCCTCGCGAAAAGCAATACGCTCATCTTTCCCTGCTGCTTTATGCATAATCATCTGGTGTTGGAAATAAAAGTAATTTTCTCGATATGCTTGAACATCAAAAAGATAATAGTTAAATGCTTTAGAATATTTGATAGCAAAATGGATAGGCGCATCACCATCGCTATTTTTTTGATTTATCAATTTAGTTGTTGCAGAAATACCCCATGTGTCTATGTAAAACAGAATAATACTGGGCATATCATAAAGAATCGACAAATGCAGTATATTATTGCCTCTTGCATCCGTCGAAAGATTATTGGACCATACACCATCTATTACTTGCCTATAATTTTTTTCTTTAAAAGCCGCTATAATACTTTCTGAAATTTCTTTTGTTATCATATTTATTACCTTCAAATGATACATTTATATTAAAATTTAATGCCATTGTATAAAGATTACCAGAAAATGTCAAGTCAATATTAATCGCTACATTTTAGCAATAAAACGTTTTATAGGCTTTTATATAGAGTATTTTGTAGCATAACGCCTGCCCCCCATCTACAAGCAAATCCTTATGAACGAACTACAATAGAAGCGTTCAACAGCGCAAAGATAGTCTTCGCCGCCGTCTCACTCGCATTGCAACGCAATTGATAGTGAATACGCTGATACGCATCTTTTAAAGCAGCGCTTTTTTGCGGATCTTTAAAATAGCTTAGTAAAGCTTCTGCCAACACTTCCGGTTTAGCTTCTTCTTGCAAAATTTCAGGCACTAAGGGTTTATCCGCCAGTAAATTGGGTAGGCCTATATACTGGACGTGGATTATCTTGCACGCTATCCAAAAGCTAATAGGCGACGCGAGATAAGCGATTACCATCGGCTTTTTATACAATAAAGTCTCTAAAGTAACCGTGCCGGATTTAACTAACACCACATCGGCTGCAGCTAATACGGAATGTGAATCACCTACTTGCAGCACCACCGGAAAATTGGCCAGTAGATCTTCGCAGGTTGCTAAAAATTGTTGCTTTAAATTCTCGTTAGGTAAAGCCACTATAAATTGCAAAGCAGAATCTTGGGCGTAACACAGTTGTGCTGTTTCTAAAAAAGGTCGCGCCATATATTTAATTTCAGCGCTGCGACTACCGGGGAATAAGGCGATTATCTTTGCTCCGCTCTCTATATTTAAACTACGCCGTGCTTCATTTACGTCTATATCGAATCCAATCTCATCGGCCAAAGGGTGGCCTACAAATTGCACCTTCATCGCATTCTTTTGATAAAACTGTGCTTCAAAAGGAAATAAGGTTAATAACAAATCTACAGCGCGTTTGATGCGATGAATGCGCCCAGAGCGCCACGCCCAGACGCTAGGGCTAACATAATGTACTGTTGTTATAGATTTCTTTTTAAGCCGCTCTTCCAAGTATAAATTAAAATCGGGGGCGTCAATGCCTATAAAAATGTCTATCTTTTCTTGAATAAATTGGGATAACAAATAACGTCGGGCGGATAATAGCTTGGGTAAGTGTTTGATGACTTCTATAAAACCCATATGCGATAAGGCTGAAAATGAATACTGACTTTTAAACCCTACTTTGGTCATGCGCGGACCACCCACGCCTGTAAAGCGAATATCTGATCGAGTGGCCAACATGGCCTGCATGAGACTAGCACCAAGGATATCAGCAGAGGGTTCTAAAGCCATAATCCCTATCGTTAGCATATTAGAACCTCGTAATTTTGTTTGGGGCAGGCCAAGGATCTGCCCCTATACCATTCGTCTCAACGGGCAATACCACGTGTTGAGGGGTTTTCTAAAGCATGCAACATAAGGGCAATCTCAGGATGGGTCTTCACCATTTCTTTCAGCTTTTCTATCACTTCGACTATTTTTAAGCCTTGACGGAAAACAATCTTATAGGCCGCTTTGATCGTGGCAATTTGTTCTTCCGTAAAACCACGGCGTTTGATACCCAGTGAATTAATACCAAAGGGCTCAGCAGGATCGCCCGAAACTAAAACATAAGGTAATACATCTTGACCTACCATGCCTGCATGCGCCACAAAACTGTGTTCGCCTACAATGACAAACTGGTGTACAGCGCAAAACCCGCTCAATATAGCGTAATCTCGCACGATCACATGCCCTGCTAAGGTAGCATTATTGGCAAAAATCGTGTGATCGCCTACGATGCAATCGTGGGCAATATGGGCATAAGACATTAACAAGTTATGATTGCCTATACGGGTTACATAACCACCCTGTTCAGTGCCGCGATTAATGGTGACAAATTCACGTATGGAATTGCCATCGCCGATCTCTAAACGGGTTTTACCCCCCTCATATTTTTTGTCTTGGGGATCACCGCCAATGGAGGCATAAGGATGAATATGATTATTTTGGCCAAGTGTCGTTGGCCCTTCAATGCACACATGGGGACCTATAATAGTTCCTGCGCCGATTTCAACCTCGGCACCCACATAAGTCCAGGGACCTACGGTTACGCTGCTATCGACTTTAGCCGTTTCATGAATGATTGCACTTGGATGTATCACGTTTTTTGTACCCTAGATCTAATACTCATAATTTCTGCGCTGCAGGCTTCCTCACCCTCCACACTGGCTACGGCATTTACCTTTAGCACATCCCGTTTTATTTTAGTAATAGTGACTTCTAATCGCAATTGATCACCCGGAATAACCACACGGCGAAAACGCGCATTATCAATGCCCGCAAATAAATAAAGTTCTTCACTGGAAACATCATTGCCATTGGTTAAGAATGCCAATATACAACCCGCTTGTGCCAAAGCTTCAATAATCAATACCCCCGGCATGACAGGATTACCTGGAAAATGTCCAGCGAAAAAAGGTTCATTGAATGTGACATTCTTAATAGCCACTAAACGCTTTCCTACTTCATATTCCAATACCCTATCTACCAACATAAAAGGAAAACGGTGGGGCAGATAATTTAATATATCTGTTACTTTCAATAATTCACTCATGCAACTCATCCTTCTTTTCTAATTGGGTAACTCGTTTGGCTAGTTCATTTAAGTGTTTGAATTGTATCACATTTCTCGCCCAAGATTCACGGGATTCGATCGGAAGCCCTGAAGCATAAATGCCTGGCTCTAAAATAGATTTAG
Source organism: Gammaproteobacteria bacterium (assembly GCA_021156165.1). Classification (GTDB taxonomy): domain Bacteria; phylum Pseudomonadota; class Gammaproteobacteria; order UBA1113; family UBA1113; genus VFKP01. The sequence goes on from JAJNBM010000003.1 coordinate 114,571, forward strand.
AGACGCCACTCATTCCCAAAATAACGACGCCATCTGTTATTTCTAAATGACCCGCAATACCTACCAAGCCCGCAATACGACAATGACGACCTATAGTGGTACTGCCCGCAACCGCGGTGCAACCCGCAATCGCTGTGCCTTGCCCAATTTTAACATTATGCCCAATCTGAATTTGGTTATCCAGTTTAACGCCATTGTGTATGATGGTATCCCCCAATGCGCCGCGATCCACCGTGGTATTGGCACCAATTTCGACGTCATCGCCTATGAGCACACGCCCTAGTTGTTCTATTTTAATCCATTGTCCTTTCTCAGGCGCAAAACCAAAACCATCCGCACCCAGCACTACGCCGCTGTGCAGAACAGCACGTTTACCCACCGCTATATGATGGTATAGGGTTACTCTGGCATGCAAATAACTGTCGTTATCTATACTACTGTGCGCGCCGATAATGCAACCAGGACCTACAACTACGTTGTCGCCTATGACCACGCCCTCTTCCACTACCACTCCCGCAGCTATATAAGCGCTTTCGGCAATTTTTGCACTTTTATCTATCACCGCGCTGGGGTGTATTCCGCTAGCACAAGCGGTTCTATAAGCAAATAAATGACTTAATTTTGCATAAGCAAGGTAGGGATCAGCATATATCAATACAGCAGTATTATCTGCGACACAGCTCGCAGTCTCTGCAGGGGTAATGACTGCCGCCGCTTGGGTTGTTGCCAAATACTTTTTATATTTACTATGACTAATGAAACTTAATTGCTCTGCCGTGGCGGTTTCTAGAGGTGCAAGACCGGTAATACGCCGATCTTGCCAACGATTATCCACCTCACAGCCAATAAAGCTGGCAATCTCTGCCAAGCAGTAAGACTTTAGGCTCATGCTACAACTAAGAAGCTGTTTTCATTTGTGCGATCACCGCTTGGGTAATATCCACACGTGCACTGTGATAAGCCACATTCTCACGTTGGAAAATAAGATCCAAGTTCTGCTGTTGAGCCACTTTTGCTACTACAGCATCCACCCGTTTTAATACTTTAGACATGGCTTCATTTTGTGCTGTTTTAGCATCTTGGAAATAATCTTGTTGCATACGTGCTAAATCGCGCTGTTCACGACTTATTTTGTCACTCAATGCACTTTTATCCGCCGCGCTCATTACTGAAGCGTTACGAGACATTTTGTCGCTATCTGCTTTTAAACTCGCCTGCAAAGCCGTCATTTTATCCATTCTAGGTTTAAACTGTGCTTCTAATTGTTTTTTCAAAGCTTGCATTTGTGGATCGGCTTTTAAAACCTGGCCTAATTCAATCACACCAATTTTAGGGGAAGCGGTTACCGCCGCTGCTACAGGCGCTGTGTTTGCCGGGGCAGCCGCTGCGGTATTTGCAGCAAAAGTGGTAGTGGCTAAGCCCATGGCCAATGCACCCATCATCGCTAAGGTTAATTTTTTCATATTCAATCGTCTCCTGGTTAATATATAAACATTACTTCATTAAAAATTCTATTTTTTCATCGCGACACGAGAATTTGCTTGTTAAATTTACCATGTTTTTAAGGGCATAGTCAAACCAATGGTTTTTAGAGGCAGGCCCGTGCCGCCCTATACGGGCGGCCACAGGGGGTGTTGCCCCTACGACAGAACAGCACTTCGCTTTCCAAATGTTCCCTTACAAGAACGAAGTACCCGCTGAGAATTGGAACACCTCGGTGACATCATTTGGTTGCGGATTAATAGGCTTAGCCAAGCTAAATATGATTTGCCCCATAGGCGTTTGCCATTGTCCTTGCACACCCGCTGAATAGCGTATAGAGCCCGTGCCCGAACCATCCACAGTCGCCGCAGGCGCACCACCATTCCAGTTATAAACGTTACCGGCATCTACGAAAGTGGTAACGCGGAAGCTGTCTGGCGTTAATGGCGTGGGTATAATTAATTCAAAACTAGCCACTGTCATGGTATTACCACCAACCGTCTCTGTATCCCCATCGGCGGTCATAGTTCTAGGGCCTATAGAAAAGGCTTCATAACCCCGCACAGCGCCTGACACGCCTATACCACCTGCGCCGAAGTTTTGATAGAAAGGCAAATATTGCGTGCCTAAAATACCGTCACCATAACCTACCTCACCGCGCAACGATGCAATAAAACCCTTACCCAAGGGTTGGTAGATACGTCCCGTATAATCCAATTTATAATAACTGACACTGGTACCGCCACCAGGCAGCGATACATTGGCACTCAGCGAATGGGAATAGCCGCGTGTAGGGAAAATGGCCCTATCGTAACCATCGTGTCCCCAAGCAGAGGTTAAATTCACATTATAAATGCTTTCATGGGTTGGGTAGTCTATAGGCAAGCCCGTGGCTGGATCGATTGCCACTTCATTCACACGCTGCAAAGGCAGAGTCCAGGTATAATTGTCCATGAAGTTAATAACCGCATCACTGGCACTGGTACCCGTATTTAATAACGTTGCACCATAGCCTATGCCCGCACTCAGCTTATCCTCCTCACCTACAGGAAAACTGTAAAACATTTTAGCGCCGTAGTCATTCATTTGATAAGCGACACTGTCGGTATAGGTGTCGCTGGTATCATAGCGATCCGCATAAGCACTAAATCCTCTCCCTATACCATCCATGGTGTAATAGGGATTGAAGTAACTTAAGGATACATTTTGCTCTCCAGTAGCCACTTGTATATTGGCACTTACCGATTTACCCGACCCCAAAAAGTTGGGTTGTGAATAGGCGGCATTCACCAAAAATCCCAAACTATTGGTATACCCTAGGCCCATGGACATCGTTGCCGATGGCGCTTCGGTTACATTAAAGTCCAAATCCACTTCATCGTCGCTGCCCGCTACGGCTGTATTATCGACTTTGACGGTTTTAAAATAACCGGTACGATTTAAATTGGTTTCGGATTGCTTAGATTTAGATAAGGAATAAGGGGCGCCTTCTTGTTGACGCATGGCTCGGCGCAACACTTGGTCTTGGGTTTTATCGTTGCCATGGAAATTAATATTACGCACATAATAACGGTTACCTGGGCTCACCAAGAAAGTTATAAACACTTGTTTCTTAGCGGCATCCACTTCAGGTAAAGGTTCTACATGGGCATACACATAACCGTCGTTGGCCATAGTGTTATTCATGGCTTGGGTCATATTGGTTATTTTTTTACGATTAAACACTTCATTAGGTTTAAAATGAACGAATTTTTCTAATTTTTCTTTAGGCTCTACAAAAGTGCCCGCCATCTTGTAGCCGCTCACTGTAAATTGTGAGCCTTCGGTAACATGAATGAGGATCGTTACCTTCTTTTTATCGGGGCTTAATAATACTTCAGAGCTGTCTACTTTAAATTGCACATAGCCTCTGTCCATGTAAAATGAACGCAAAGTCTCTAAATCGCCATTTAACTTTTCTTGGGAAAATTTGTCGTTATCTGTTAGAAAAGAAAACATGCCTGTAGTCGACAGACTAAATTGTTTAACCAATTCTTTTTCTTTAAACGCATGATTGCCTATAATAGAAATTTCACTGATTTTTGCCAAAGGTCCTTCGTAGACGGTGATGTTAATATCGACGCGGTTACTGGAGGTAGGTGTTACTTTGGTAGTGACGGTGGCATTATAGTTACCGCGATTATAATATTCGCGCTGTAAGGAATCGCGTATGCTACCTAATAAAGAAGGATCATACACACGCCCTTCGGCAAAACCTAAATCCGATAAAGTCTTGCGCAAAACTTTAGTAGGAATACTCTTATTACCCGAGATTTTAAATTGACCGATAGTGGGCTTTTCTACCACTTTTACAATTAAGGTATTACCTTGGTGATCCAAAGTGACATCGCTAAAAAAACCTGTTTTATACAAGACACGTATGATCTTAGCTGTATCGGAAGGCTTAATGGTTTGCCCAATCTGTATAGGCAAATAGTTTAATACGGTACCTTCACTAATACGTTTTAAACCCTGAATTTCAATCTTATCGACTGTAAATGATTCTTCTGCGTAGATAGGCGCGCTTAGACTAGCAAGCAATGCCGTAGAAATCAACGATAATTTAAGTCTGTGTTTCATAATTATCCTTACATACCCATTATGTTTCAAGATGCGCGTAGGGGCAGGCCCCTGTGCCTGCCCTAACAGGGGCAACCACAGGGGGTCGCCCCTACGTATTTATTCGGGCGTAAAATAAGCGCACTACTGTAAAAGACGCATGATATCGTTATAAGTGGCTAACAGCAACAGGGCAAGCAGGATTGAGAAGCCTATTTTTATGCCTATTAATTGAACTCTATCCGATAATGGCTTGCCTCGCACTATTTCCAGTAAAAAATAGAACAAATATCCACCATCTAACATCGGAATGGGCAATATATTAACAATTCCCAAGCCTATGCTGATTAATCCTAAAAAACCTAAATAAGCGGCTAATCCCGAATAAGCTACTATACCCGCGCCCTCCGCAATTCCTATAGGACCTGCTATACCACTCAGCCCTATTTTACCTCTGATCATTTTATACATTAAATTAACCGATAAGCTGGTCATGCTCCACATTTCATGCCACGCCATGGGAATAGCGGTCAATGGCCCATATCTTTTAACGACCAATAAGTCTTTAGGCAAAGGCAATGGCTTAGCCCTAACGCCCAAATAACCGCGTTCTTCGCCTTGGTGATCGATGCGTTTGCCGAGCGCTACACTCAACGTCTCTTCAGTATCATTGCGCAGGATGACCAAGCTTACCGTTTTTCCGCCTAAGCCCGTGATATGTTCCAACAGCTGTTGCCAATTGTTTATCGCTTGTCCATTAATACGGATAATTTTATCGCCATGCCGCAAACCCAGTGCCGCGGCAGGACTCTTAAGCTCGACTTGATCTACGATCGCTGGAACATCTAATGCAAAGGGAAATAATCCAAAGTCTTCTAGGATATCGACATTATTTTCATCTAAGCGTATTCCAGATATATTGACCAATATAGAATGCGCCGCCGCATCATTAGGCCCACGCACCCATACCAATAGCGGTTTGTCTTCGGCTAGTTTTCCATATAGGGCCATGCGTATATCTTGCCAGGAAGATACTGTATCGTCATCGATAGCCACAATACGTTGCATGGGTGAAAAGCCGGCCTTAGCGGCTAAGCTATGAGGTACCACCTCGCCGATGATGGGTTTGATTTGATGTACACCTATCATAAACATAAGCCAAAAGACGGCTATGGCAAGTAAAAAATTAAACAAGGGCCCAGCTAAAACAATCAGGATGCGTTTAAAAACAGATTGTCGATTAAAAGCAAAAGGACGATCCGTTAAGGATACCTTGCCTTCATTTTCATCTAAGAATTTAACATAGCCACCCAAAGGAATCGCCGATACTGCAATTTCTAAACCACTGCGTGTCATTTTACGCCAAATAACTTTGCCAAAGCCTATAGAAAAGCGTACCGTTTTCACGCCACAACAGCGCGCAACGATAAAATGTCCCCATTCATGTACAGCGACTAAAATAGAGATCGACACTAGAAATAGTAGGATTGATATTATAATTGACAATTCCTTTTCTCCTGTTTTTTGTAGATAACCTATACATTTCTCATAACTGCTATTGCTCTGGCCCCGTCATTGCGAGCTTGCGAAGCAATCCAGGGTAAAAATCACTGTTTTATAAGTTTCCAGGTTGTTTATTAGCCCCACTGCAAAAGATCTTCCTTTTCATTACCCCACATTTCCCTGGATTGCTTCGCAAGCTCGCAATGACGGGTACTGTTATTCCTTGCTATTAGAATCCATTTCATAGGGCCGAGTAGCTACGCCCTTAACCCCTTTACGATAACAGCATCTGCCCGAAAGCAAAACAAACCGTTGCGGCTAGTAAACTGTCTATGCGATCCAAAATGCCGCCATGTCCGGGTAATAAATGGCCGCTATCCTTAACGCCATATAGACGCTTTGCCATGCTTTCCACTAAATCGCCCCATACGGACACTACGGCGGTGATTAGAATTAAGAGAAACCATGCCCATGATGCGTGTTTATAAGGATTAACCCATAATACCAGCGGTAAAGATAAAACTATTATCACCAGTAATGCCGCTACCAATCCTTCGACGGTTTTCTTAGGGCTAACTTGCGGCGCCATTAGCCTTTTACCCCATAAGCGTCCGGCAAAATACGCTGCCGAATCCATTATCCACACTATGGCTAACAAAATAAAAACGAACATAGGTGAGGCTATTTTTAATACCATGAGGCTCGCTAAAAAAGCGATGATCGCAAACAATCCGCAAAAGCCCCTCAGCCACGGCGATTGTTGCCACAAAACACTACCCTTAGGATAACGGCATAATGCTATTATGAATGCTACCCACAATAGAACGCCGCCTAAAGTAAATAATTCAAAGGGTAAATACCAGACTAAAGCACACAACAGTGCTGTTAATATTAGATAGGGTATTTTAATTTTGGGATCTGTAAAATTGGCAAGGAGACACCATTCCCATGTCGCTAAGATAACGATGCCGCAGCTCAACAAAAAGAAATAAAATAGCGGTAAAAAGTAAATAGCGGCTAGAACCAGTGGAATGAGTAGTGCTGCTGTGAGTAGTCTCTGTTTAAGCATTGTAACTACTCTCCTCCTAGGAAATAGCTTCGATAGTAAAGGAATGCGAGAACGCCGTCATTGCGAGCTTGTGAAGCAATCCAGGCAAAAACTATACAGCTAAAAATAACCATGGGTAACAACCTTATGCTTAATAATTGTGCGGCACTCAGAAAAAAGCGATCTTTACCCCTGGATTGATTCGCAAGCTCGCAATGACGGGCTAGAGATAATGAGAAGTTATTAGGCATGTTCTGCTCCTATGAGCAACTGTTCGCTGATCTTACCAAAACGCCGTTCCCTTGAAGCATAAAATGCGATGGCCTTATCTAATTCAGCTTCATCAAACTCCGGCCAATGTTTATTGGTAAAATAGAGTTCAGCATAACTTAATTGCCATAATAAAAAATTGCTCAGCCGTTGCTCGCCACTTGTCCGTATAAACAAATCTGGATCAGGCCAGGCGGCTGTGGATAAATGCTGGCTGATACATTCTTCGTTAATGTCAGCAGCGCTCAATTTATTTGCCGCTACTTTTTCGGCCAATAATTGACAAGCTTGCCCTATATCCCATCGGCCGCTGTAGTTAAAAGCAACGATGAGCGTCATTCGGCTATTATCCCGTGTTAAGGATTCGGCTTCTTGCATGTTCTGTATCAGATCGGCATGAACCTGTTGTCTATCGCCAATAAATTGCACTCGTATACCATTTTCGTGCAAGCGTCCTATATCGCGACGCAAGGCCGTTAGAAATAGATTCATGAGATAATTGACTTCTGCACTTGGACGCAGCCAATTTTCCATACCAAAAGCAAATACGGTTAAATAAGATATGCCTCGTTTAGCCGCCGCTTCAATGATTTTTTTAAGGGATTCTAAGCCGGCCTTATGGCCAAAATGCCGCGGTTTAGCACGTGCCTTAGACCAACGGCCATTGCCATCCATGACTATTGCGATATGCTGCGGTAATTCCATTACAACTACTCGCTCTTTAAAGATCGTAGGGGCAGGCCCCCGTGCCTGCCCAAAAAGGGCAACCACAGGGGGTTGCCCCTACGTCCGGATGCGCATTTTGAAGTATAGATACCTTCCATTTGATTTATACCTCAAGCAACTCAGCTTCCTTGTGGGTGAAAATTTTATCAATTTCTTCTATATACTTGTCAGTTAATTTTTGAATTTTATCTTGTCCTTGGCGTTCGTCATCTTCACTGATACTTTTATCTTTTAAGCATTCTTTCAATTGCGCATTGGCATCACGGCGCACATTACGCACGGCAACTTTGCTGTTCTCAGTTTCCAGTTTGACGTGACGAATCAATTCTTTACGACGCTCTTCGCTCAAAGGAGGTAAAGGTACGCGTATAATGCTGCCTACCGTAACCGGGTTTAAACCCAAATCGGAGGTTAAAATGGCTTTTTCAACGGCAGCTACCAGATTTTTCTCAAAGGGCGACACACTGATGGTTCGAGAATCAGCCAACGTGATATTGGCTACTTGGTTCAAGGGCGTATCAGTACCGTAATACGATACCCTAATGGAATCCAACAAACTGGGGTGGGCGCGCCCTGTACGGACTTTCAATAAAGTGGCATGCAGGTTTTCAATGCATTTTTTCATGCGAGTAGTGGCATCGGTATAAATAATTTCTAACATAATAACGGTTCCTTATACAAAAGTATTAAGAGTTTGCCAAAGTAGATTGTGTGGCGTGGATCAAGGTACCTTCATCCAGCCCTAACATAATGTCTTTTAAAGCATGGGGTTTATTGATATTAAAAACGATAATCGGCAATTGGTGATCCCTACACATACAAATTGCAGTTGTATCCATAACACGTAAATCTTTTTCGATAACCTCACGGTAATTGAGCTGACTATAGCGTTTTGCCGCAGGCACTAAAGTAGGATCGTCGGTATAAACGCCATCCACCTTGGTTCCTTTTAGTAGCACATCAGCACCAATTTCTATGCCACGTAAACTGGCTGCTGAATCGGTGGTAAAAAAAGGATTACCGGTACCACCAGAAAAAATAACGACTATGCCATGACGCAGATGGTAATCTGCTTTGCGTATATCCATAGGGTCGACTAACCCGGTCATGGTGATAGCCGACATCACACGGGTTTCTACACCCGCACGTTCCATGGCATCTCGCAGAGCCAATGCATTCATGGTAGTAGCCAACATACCCATGTGATCCCCTGTGACTCGCCCTAACCCTACTTTAGCCAAAGCCTCACCACGGAACAGATTACCGCCACCCATCACCAAACCCACTTCAATGCCTAAACTGGCAATTTCAGTGACTTCGCTGGCAATACGATCTAAAACCACGGGGTCAATTCCAAATTGAGAATTTCCCATCAATATCTCGCCACTCATTTTTAACATGATGCGACCATACTTAGGCTTTTCACGATTGCCAAACATACTAACTCCTCAATCTATCTTCAAATCTCAGCGCGTAGGGGCAGACGCCTGTGCCGACCTTAGATGGGCAAGCACAGGGGGCTGCCCCTACGATTTCGTATTGCGAAATACACCAGCCCTATCCTTTAACTTGTGCCATCACTTCACTGGCAAAGTCTACTACTTGTTTCTCTACGCCCTCACCCACTTCAAAACGCACAAAACTTTCAACTTCAGCTTTTTGAGTAGCAAGTACTTTGTGTACCGATATATTTTGATCTTTAACAAAAGGTTGGCCTAAGAGGCTGACTTCATCTAAATATTTTTTAATGCGCCCATCAACCATTTTGGCAATGATGTCCGCAGGTTTGCCGCTTTCAGCCGCTTGTACGGTATAAATCTCGCGTTCTTTTTCAATAAGCTGTGGTGAAATCTCTGTTGGAGAGACCACTAAAGGTTGTAACGCCGCCACATGCATCGCGAGATCTTTTGCTAAGGACATATCGCCGCTTTTCATCGCTACCAATACCCCGATGCGATTGCCGTGATTATAGGCACCAATTAACCCATGGCTAGTGACCAAAGCAATCCGGCGAATATTGATGTTTTCGCCTAATTTGGCGATTAAAGCTTGTCTTTTTGCTTCTACGCTTAAATTTTCGCTCGCATCGAATACCAGATTATTAAGTTGATTGCTATCCTTTGCATTATGTTCCAAGGCCAATTGAGCCACACGGTGCGTAAATTGGATAAAATCTTCGGCACGTGCCACAAAATCGGTTTCGCAATTGACTTCAACGAGTGCCGCCTTACGATGATCAGCGCTCACAGCAAACGCAATTAAGCCTTCTGCCGTAATGCGATCCCCTTTCTTAGCAGCTTTAATAGCCCCTTTCTCACGCAACAATTGGATAGCAGCCTCTATATCCCCTGCTGTTGATGTTAAAGCGTTCTTACAATCCATCATAGCAGCGCCGGTGCGCTCCCGTAATTCTTTGACTAAACTTGCGGATATATTCATCTTTAATTAAGCCCCTTCTTTGTTATCTGAAACAGTTGGTATGGCAGACTCTACCATTTCAGCTGCCTTATCGCTCAGCATCGCTACAGAGGGTGTAGATACCGCTTTGGCCTCTAAGATGACATCGGCAACGGTTTTAGCATAAAAACGAATGGCACGGCTGGCATCATCATTACCTGGGATAACGTAGTCTATGCCATCTGGAGAATGGTTAGTATCCACTACGCCTATAACAGGGATACCTAAGCGCTGCGCTTCGGTAATGGCAATTTTTTCGTTACCTACATCGATAACAAATAGAGCATCGGGTAAGCCGCCCATATCTTTTATGCCGCCTATAGCACGTTCCAATTTATCTATTTCACGTTGAAATTGTAGCGCTTCTTTTTTAGTGAAATATTCGAAAGAACCATCTTGCTTCATCTTTTCTAGTTCACGATAACGCTTAATCAATTGTCGCATCGTCTTATAGTTGGTGAGCATGCCGCCTAGCCAGCGGTAATCCACATAGGGCATACCACAGCGTATAGCTTCTTCTTTAATGGCTGCCTGCGCCGAATACTTAGTCCCTACAAATAAAATTTTACCGCGGTTGCTCACTTTAGATGAGATAAAATTCAACGCATCGTGAAACAATGGCAATGTTTTTTCTAGGTTAATAATATGAACCTTATTATGTACGCCATAAATATAGGCTTCCATTTTAGGATTCCAATAGCGTTTTTGGTGACCGTAATGGACACCCGCTGCTAACATATCTTTCATGTTGATCATTTAATACATTTCTCCAAGGGTTAGGCCTCCACGTGCCCGCACAACAAACCTGATATTCTTCGCCTCTGACTTTTATGCTCTTCGCCTTTGACCTTTAGGCTTTGTTGACTTCACCCATCCGCACCAGTCATGTATGAGTACATACACTCCTGGCGCTCGAGGGTTCGTCGCCTCGCCTAAAAGCCAAATGCTGTGAGCACATACATCTCAAGCTGAGATGTACCAGGCACCCTGCTGTACGTTATGGCACATGTGTGTTATTTATCCCTATAATATCGAGATACGAATCTGCGCGTAGGGGCAACCACAGGGGGGTGCCCCTACGTTTGTCTTCACACCTTCAAAATACTACAGGTACGATTTACCGAAATTTGCATGTTTCGGCAGGACTTTATATCATACTGTATAATTAAACTCAACTGAGCAAATAGTGAACACATTAATTAAAACACCCGAAGCCATTGAAAAACTGCGTGTTTCGGCACGGCTGGCCGCCGAAGCATTGGAAATGATAACTCCTTATGTTAAACCAGGGGTCACTACGGACCAGCTCAACCAAATTTGCCACGATTATATCATCAATGAACAACAGGCTTTCCCCTCCTCATTAGGTTATAACGGCTTTCCCAAGTCCATGTGTACATCCATTAACCACGTTGTATGTCATGGCATCCCTAGCGATCGCGTCCTAAAAAGCGGTGATATTTTAAATATCGACATTACCGTATTAAAAGACGGCTATCATGGCGATACCAGTAAAATGTTTTTAATCGGTAAAACCAGTGTCTTGGCAGAGCGCTTGGTTCGTGTTACGCAAGAATGTCTCTATCGCGGCATTGCCGTTGTTAAACCGGGAGCCACTATAGGCGACATAGGCGCCGCTATTCAAGAACACGCCCATGCCCATCGTTTCTCGGTGGTACGCGAATATTGCGGTCATGGCATAGGGCAAAATCTACATGAAGATCCGCAAATTTTACATTATGGTATTGCGGGTCAGGGGATGGTATTACAAGAAGGAATGACTTTTACCATAGAACCCATGATCAATGCAGGCAAAGCCGCGGTTAAATTATTAAGCGATGATTGGACCGTCGTCACTAAAGATCACAGTTTATCCGCGCAATGGGAACATATCGTTTTGGTGACCCAAGATGGCCATGAAGTATTGACCCGCCGCAGCGAAGAACCTTTGCTGTAATTATGCAAACTATCAGCGACAATTTGATTAAACTCACTGAGCTGCTCAACGATGGGGAGTATCACGATGGCACCTCCATCGGTGATGCATTACAGATGACGCGCGCAGGCGTATGGAAACTTATTAAAAAGCTAGAGCAATATGATATCCCCTTAACTTCCGTCAAAGGCAAAGGCTACCGCTTAGACTTACCTCTTATTTTACTTGACCCCCAAAAAATACTACGCTTATTGGCTAAAAAAGCTGTAAGTGTCGAGGTTTTAGAAAAAGTAGATTCAACCAATCAATATCTTAAATGCTATTTGCAAGGCAATAAGGACATTAGAGTCTGTATCGCCGAAACGCAAAGCCAAGGGCGAGGGCGCTTAAATAGGCAATGGCATTCCCCTTTTGGCCAAAATGTTTATCTATCACTACTCTATCCTTTTCAAAAAGACATCAGTGAATTATCGGGTTTAAGTTTGGTGGTCAGTCTAGCGCTCTGCCACACCATTGAGATCGTTATTGGGCAAAAGGAAAAAATGGGGATCAAGTGGCCCAACGATATGGTTGTTTCGGGACAAAAGATAGCGGGCATATTGATAGAAATTCAAGCCGAATCTCATGGTTTTTGTCAAACTATTATCGGCATAGGTGTGAATGTGAATACGCAACAAGCCAGTGATAAAGAAATAACGCAGGCCTGGTCATCCCTACAGAAATTAAGCGGCTATTACATCGATCGCAATGCAATCTGCGCAGAGTTGATTCTGCAACTTTTATTATATTTAGAACGATTTTCTAGCCGCGGTTTAGCCACCTTCCTAGAAGAATGGCAACAACGCGATGTTTTATACCAACAACCTGTAACCGTGATTTCGGGAAATCAAGAGTACAGCGGCATTGGCCATGGCATAGACGCACAAGGCCATCTACTGTTAAAAATGGCAGACGGCAGCGTGCAAAGCTTTTCGTCCGGAGACACGACATTAAAGAAGTTATATAGATAGAATACTACATAGATAGAATGTCTAACTTCTAAACGGCACTACGCCTAAACAAGGTGCATGAATCCATTGCTTTAAGGTTTCGATATTTCCGCTACTAGCCAGTGTGTCTTGTTCTATACAATTGGCCACCCAACCCAATAACGGCACTTTCATCTGTACTATATTATGATACGTTAAAATCGCGTGATTCAAACAGCCTAACTTAATTGCCACTACTAGAATAGTAGGTATATTCAACTGCAAAATCGCTTCAGAAAAAAGCTCTGTTTCATTTAAAGGTACGCTCCAACCACCTACGCCTTCTATAATATTGATATCGGCTTCAGCTTGCACATGAGCAGTAATCGTTTCTGTTAATAAAGCAACCGATAATTTTTTCCCCATTAATTTTGCTGCCAGATGCGGCGCAATAGGCTCTTTTAAAGCAATAGGATTAATCGCGGGATAAGGTTTAAATATGGAAGCAGCCGCTTGCAAAGCCAATGCGTCTTCATTGACGAAATGATTATTTTCATCCATTGTGCAACCAGAGGCTATAGGTTTCATAGCAAATGTTTTATAACCTAGTTGTTTTAGTTTCTTCAATAATAAGCAACTTATCGTTGTTTTTCCTACAGCAGTATCCGTGCCCGTTATAAAGATGCTTTTTGGCATAAATAAATTCCTATACAATAAGTTAGCTGCGGCAGAATACACTCTTCTACAAATACTTCCCGTACATTTATTTTTTTCAAGCCCCTATTATCATGACGCAACCCGGGCGAGAAATTAGCACCTAATGCTTGCAAAGATTTTAAGGCCTGATAATGGGATTGAAATGATTGAATATGTTTGTAGCTATAATGATCAACTATTTTAAAGCCACTCTTATTTAAAACGCGAATGATATCTGCAGGCGAAAATAATACAGATTTAAATTGCGCTCTTATTTCAGGAAAGTTTCCTGAAACCGGAACAGAAAAAACAAAATATCCACTTTTTGTTAAATAACGATTCAATAATATGAGTGTCTTCTCTAAAGCCAAAGACCATTGCAGTCCCATATTGCAGAAAACAAGATCTAAAAAATCATCAGGAAAAAGTTTCTCATCAAAATCAGACAAGATACAGTTCACAGGAAAGAGTAATTTATTTTGGGCAATACTTAATAGCTTATCTGAAAAATCGACAGCATAGCATTTTTCGTGACGTATCTGCTTTATGAGTTTTAAGGTGCTCTCACCTGTGCCACAAGCAAAATCCGCTATCACTTCAAAATAAGATGAATGCGGCATTAACAATTCAAGCGCACGCTGACTGGCATTATTTTGCACGGTGCAATATGCGTCATAGGTTTTATATGCCTTATTGAAATGATGTTTTATTTTGCTTTTGGTGATATTATCAGGCATCTATAAATTCATCCATAACAGAACGATACAACTTCGCATGGGTTAAAAAACCACCATGACCTGCCTCAGCTATATGCACAACTGTAATATTGCTATTCGTTTTTCGTAAACATTGCTCATTTTGCTTTAAAACGGCATCTTTGCCCCCAATAATATGGAGTATTTCTTTCCTTAAATGGCTATACTCATCTCGCAAATCCGCAGAAAAAAACTTCGATAAGTCTTTTAATTGCCCTGAAAAATTATCTAAAAAATAAGTATTTAAGCTATTTCTATATAGAAAATTTTTATTTGGAAAGTTAACCTCGGAAATGAATTTTTTCTTAAGCTGAGAAAAGTCTTGACAAGCGCTTTTTATAAATACTTGTATTGTCTTGGGATCAATACCACTATGCCCTATCTCGGCTAGCAATTTAGGCTGGCTCGCCAGCAATATGAGTTTTTTCACCTTATCGGGAAACAAACTCGCTATTTTAATTGCAAATAAGCCTCCTAAAGACCAAGCGACTATAGTGCCAGGCTTCGTGATAGCGTTTGATAATTGCAGAGCAATGTCTTCTATAGACATATCGCTATAATTAAAATAATTCATTCCAAAACAGGTATTATCTGCCAACGCTCCATGGTTGAAAATGTCGGCAGAAAATCCCCAACCTGGAATGGTATAAATAAGTTCATCTTTCATAAGTAATATTCAACAATTTTATCTAAAAGGAAAATCATCTCTGCTTTAGTATGTAAACCATTCAATGAAATTCTTAAACGAGCGCTATTCTTTGGCACGGTGGGTGTGCGAATAGCAGCGACATAAACACCCTGTTTCAACAACTGTTCTTGTAGCCATACCGTTTTTTGGTTATCCCCTATTATGATTGCTCTAATAGGCGTTTTATCGATCGAAACCAGAGGCAATTTTCTCGCCCGTGCCTCGGCATTAAAAAAAGCAATATTTTCATTCAATGCCTGTAGGCGCCACGTTTCTTCTTGAATAATTTTTAACGCCGCCCTAAGCGCACCGCATAGGGCCGGCGGCAAAGCAGTGCTGTAGGTATAGCTCCTGGAAAATTGTAAAATCGATTCTATTATCTCGCCATTCCCTGCAACCATAGCTCCCATGGCATTGAAAGCTTTTCCCAATGACATCACTACGCACAATAGCTTAGACTGATATTGACTCGTGCCGCGCCCATCACAACCTAATAGACCTATACCATGGGCATCGTCGATCACCAATCCGGCTTGGTATTTTTCCGCAACCGCAACAAGATCAGCTATAGGTGCAATATCGCCTTGCATGCTAAAAACACTTTCACTGACAATCATATCGGGATTGGCTTTAGCAGCTATTTTTTGCAAATGTGTTACATCATTGTGCTGGTAACGATAATGCTTGGCTCTGGATAATTGTATTCCATCCAATAAGGAAGCATGGCATAGTTTATCAGAAATAACCGTATCATCCCGGCTTAATAAAGCCGTCATGACCCCCAGATTGGCACTATACCCTGAATTAAATAAAATCGCTTTATCAAAACCAAGCCATTTGGCAAATTCTCGTTCAATGCTATCGTGTTCATTAAAATATCCTGCCACCATTGCAGATGCGCCACTGCCTATACCATATTGCTTTATTCCATTGATCATTGCGTTATTAATAACTGGATGCTGAATTAGTCCTAAGTAATCATAGCTGGCAAAGTTAAGGTAATCTTTATCAGCAATAGGAAGCCTATTATCGCCATAGCGACGGTTACCCATAACATGGCGTTGACGCATCAAATTATTTTTCTGCCAATTGGCCATTCTTTTTTCTAAATTATACTTAAGCATAAGTTTCTTCCGGAAGCTGCATATTGAGTTTTCGCAATAAAACCCTATCTCGATCTAATTCAGGATTTTTTGCCGTTAACAATTTATCCCCTATGAATATGGAATTAGCACCTGCCATAAAACACCAGGCTTGGGTTTCATTCGTCATATCTTCTCTGCCCGCCGATAAACGGATCCTCGCTTCAGGAAATAAAATACGCGTCACAGCAATGGTTCTAATTAACTCAAAAGGATCTAAGGGCGGGGCCTTTTCTAAGGGTGTACCTGGAATGGGGATTAACTGGTTAATGGGAATACTTTTAGGCGCTATAGATAATTCATATAAAGTCAGTAACATTTTAATTCTATCTGCTCTCGTTTCCCCCATCCCCAAAATTCCGCCACAACAAACGTTTATTCCTGCGGCCATCACCTGCTTTAAGGTGTTTAATCTGTCTTCATAAGTATGCGTTTGAATAATGGTATTATAGAACTCTGCCGAACTGTCTAAATTATGATTATAAAAATCTAAACCTGACTTCTTTAATGCCACAGCATCTTCTGCCTCTAACATCCCGAGCGTAACGCAGGTTTCTAAACCTAAATCTTTTACGGCGCGGATCATCGCCACCACCTTGGGCAAATCTTTTTGTGAAGGTTTGCGCCAAGCCGCACCCATACAAAATCGTTTGGCACCATTTCGTTTCGCATTGCTTGCGG
>JAJNBM010000036.1 GCA_021156165.1 Gammaproteobacteria bacterium
AGAACCGCTATAATAAAAGATATATGAAGCACTAGAGCAAACAACCATGAGCATCTATAAACACATTCTACTCGCCACCGATTTAAGCGACGACAGTGCCGTGGTATCTAGAAAAGCCGCTGCCTTGGCAAAATTGCACCATGCCAAACTAAGCATCGCGCACATAGTCGAATCCAGTCCACCTTTTTATGGTATAGGAGAAATCGCTGTGAACATCGAGTTGGATAATGCGCAACAACTAGAAAAGGAAGCACATAAAAAAATAAAGGCGCTGGCCAAGAAGCTGGATGTGGAAAAAATTTCAAACTGGGTGCTTGCTGGCGATAAACATGATGAAATCATTAAATTGATTGAAAAACACCATATCGATTTAATCGTTGTCGGCGCGCATCACCACCGCGGCCTAAGCTTACTTTTCGGTGTCTCATTGCCTGGAAATATGCTGCGTCATCTATTATGCGATATTATTGTGGTTAATCTAGGGCCGCTTTAAATGGCTACTTATGCTATAGGCGATATTCAGGGTTGTTATAAGACGCTGAGTTATTTATTAAAGACAATCGCTTTTAATCCTAAACACGATCGTTTATGGCTAGTCGGCGATGTAATTAATCGTGGCATGGGTTCCTTGGCTGTATTGAACTATTTATATGATATCCAAGATCGCTGTGTACTCGTTTTAGGTAATCACGATTTACATTTAATTGCCGTCTTTGCCGGAGTTGCCCCTTTAAAAAAGGCAGATACCTTCAGCGACATTCTAGAGCATGCTAAAGCCAACTTGTTATGCACTTGGCTAAGAGTACAACCTTTACTGCATTACGACCATGCTCTTAATGCCGTCATGACGCACGCTGGCATTTATCCGCTGTGGGCTCTCAATACCGCACAGCGCTTAGCACAGGAAGTTGAAGCCTTGTTACGCCATGAAGATCATAAATCCTTTTTAAAAGTGCTATATGGCAATGAACCTAGTCTATGGAATGAAAATTTAAAAGGCTACGATCGCGCCCGTTTTATCGTCAATGCATTCACACGTATGCGGGTGATGCGCAGCGATGGCCATTTAGAATTAGACTATAAAGGTAGTGTAGAAAATTGCCCCAACGGATTGCTGCCTTGGTTCAAATTGCCCTCATTATTCAATCAAAATACACGCGTTATCTTTGGCCATTGGGCACAGTGTATATTACCTATCCCGTATCAGAATTTATATTTAATAGATACCGGTTGCGTTTGGGGCAGGCAATTAACGGCGCTGCGCTTGGAAGATGGAAAAGTGTTTGCGGTAGAGAGCCAAGAATACTGACACTTCCTTAACTGGCTGTTTTTAAACAATAAGCTTTAGGGTCTGTTGACATTTGGTTTGTCGAAGCGAAAAATGAATACAGCCGGGCAAAATAGTAGCAAATTTGAGGAAAATATCGGGTTATATTTGACGAAAATTTGCTACTATTTGGACCGCTGTATTCATTTTGCAGCCGATAAACCAAATGTCAACAGACCCTAATATGCCTGATAATAACATATGAGTTTGCGCTTGTTTTGGCTCATTTGTTGCACTGCAATGAAAATGCCAGTATAATTTACGCTTATTAGATTTCCGTTCAACAAAATAGATTAGAAGGTGCCTTATGCTATCTATTGAAAGTATTAAAGAAAAATTTGAAACCTCTACAACCTGCGAAGAACTGTGCTTTTTATTATCCAGGCTATCTATTCCAGCGCGCGTGAAACTATTAAGCGATCCCAACCACCAGCAAAAATTATTGAACCTTATTAAAACAACCGATGACATACTAGAGCTAGAGAAAGGGCCTTTGAATTTTAAAAAGGATGCCCTATTAATCGCAGCTTTATTTCCAATCTACAACAAAGCATCCATGAGTAATATAGAAAAAACAGTAAGTGTCATTCAACAAAATTTTTCTAATGTACGTCTATTAGCTTGGCTTACATATGAAGAGCGCAATGTAGTTTTAGCTGCTTTCCTTCCTCGTCTAAGGGACACAATTACGAATGCAACGCTAGGCTCTTTATTGCCGTATCTCGATCAAGAAGGCCAGAAGCTTACGCTTACAAAACTTGAGGATAAATTAGAGACGTTAGTGCAAACCCTGGAAGATGTGAAAATATTCCAAAATATTTCATTCGATGCTATTCCATATTCCCTGAGCAAAATTATTACTAAAATATTCGACAGAGAACCTCTGTCAAAAATAGCAGATATTATAAATGCTTGCGAATGCTATAAAAAAGATGATATAAAAATTGAGCCAGACCTAGTGAAATACATTCAAAATGAAGCAATCTTTTCGGTGGATTCAGATTTCGGCGTAGGCGACATCTTTTGGAACGCTATCGGAACTCCGTCCGTTCTACTTCAATTGCTCTGTTATAAAAATTGTTCCGACAAAGAACTATTTTATGTATGCGCTCTTTTAAGTTCGGCTGCTTGTACAGAAATCTTTAGAATATGCCTTCGGGGAGAATTTTTCGTAGAGGGGTCACCTGTTTCTCTATTAACTGGTATACTTATACAAAATAAGCGAAATGATTTATTTGCGAATCTAATTATAAGATTCAAGTGTCAACAGACAGTAATAGAAAGACTCAAATTCCTGATGGAGGATCTAACAAAGCCCAAACATGAACAGGAATGTTCTGCTGACGAAGGTCTTGAGCTGCTTTTCTATTCATCATTCTGGTTCGATAGTTCACAATATAAGGAAATTTCTAGCCCCACTAGAAAAGTCTGGTATCCTGGGTCAGATAGTTACCTATACTCACCCTGATAAGTTAAATATGCTGTTACTTCGCCTAGATAACTCCAATCGCAGTAGAATACTTAAACAGATGATAGATGAATCCCTCCCCTCTCCTAGTACCTCTGCCCCATCTTCCAGTACCTGTGCTCCATCTTCCAGTACCTCTGCTCCATCTTCCAGTACCTCTGCTCCATCTTCCAATGTCTCTGATTTTTTTCCGCCAATATCCAGAAAGCGCAAACACGCAGAGGATATAACTACTCGCCCCTTAAAAAAGAAGTAACTCAGTATTTTTCTAGGGGCGGCCCCTGTGCCGGACCTAAATGGGCAACCACAGGGGGTTGTCCCTACGATAAAACAATGGTTTAGCTAGATTAAAAGGAAGAATGATTATTCTGAGCATTAACGCTTTTAATCAGCTCTTTGAACTGCTCCGCAAAAAGCGCTGCCTCATCGTAGAATGCAGAAAAGAGATTTTCTATTTGGGCTAAATTTTTGATGCCGCTTTCTGTCATGGTATACAATACATCACAGGCTGCTTCTAAACGTGGGGTACCGCTGTAAGATAAACCACCGCTTATCTTCAGCAAGATAGCGTTTACCCCTAAAAGATCGTTATTTTCTTCTGCCTGTTTTAATATGGGAATATCCACCTGCAGGCTTTCCCATAAAATGCCTAAGAGTTCTATTATACCGCTTTCATTCACAGAAGCAGTCCGCTTCATTCCTAAAGCCAAATCGATCACTGGCAAGCCTTGTTCTTTTTTAGGGGGGGAAGCCGCTCTCTCTACCAGATACGTATTTAAAAGCTCGGTTGCCTTTTCAGCGCCTAAGGGTTTGGTATGAGTGGCGGTAAACCCGGCGTCCATCGCTTGTTGATGCTTTAAAGCGTCTTGATGTGCCGTCATCGCTACAAAAGGTGTTTTATAGTTCGGAGATTCTGACGTCGCTTTGATCTTGGCAACAATATCGTTGCCGGAGCCATCGGGCAAGCCTAAATCAGAAATCACTAGGTCATAGCGCTTTGTAGCCAACTTCTCTAAGGCCTCGGCTACATTCTCTGCAGTATCAATATGGTTGGTAAAGCAAGATAGCAAACTCTTTTCGGCAAAAAGGCAAGTTTTATCGTCTTCGACGATTAAAAGCTCATGGCTAAACGGTGTGTTCGCCACAGACCTTTTTTGGACGGTTGCTGTTGTATTCTGCTTTGTCCCTACAACCTCTGCTTGAATCGGCGATCTAAAATGTTCGTTAATCTCCACCCCTGGTTTTTTCATATCTTCCAACAGAGCCTTAAAAGGAATATTCAGTTTAAAATAAGTTCCTTCATTTTCACGACTTTGTACGTTGATATCGCCACCTAATTCATCCACAAAGGTTTTTACCACATAAAGACCTAGGCCAGTTCCCGGATAGAGGTTTGTATTAGAAGCCACGCCGCGGCTAAATTTTTCGAAGATATGATTGATTTTATTAGGTGCAATACCAATCCCCATATCTTTTAGCTCTATCGTTAACAACCCTTTGCGAATCTCACCCTCTTCTATAGAAGCAGTCATGCTTAAAGTTATTTCCCCTTCATGGGAAAATTTTATAGCATTCCCCATTAAATTGATTAGGATGCGGCTCAGCCTGTATTCGTCGCTGGCAATATGGGGTGGCACCGAGGTAGCGACCTTAAGATGAATCACCAGATCTTTAGCAAAAGCGGCGGGTTTATTAAGTTCAATTACCGATTGCGCCAGCGCGCGCACATCCAAATTGTTTTGAATGACGGGTCGAGTATTACCGCTCAAATCGCCAAATTCAACCGTCTCATTACACAGATCTAAAAGTCTTTTACTAGCTTCAACAGCCATATCCAAGGCTTCTTTTTTATGGGTGTCTTCTTCTGATGTGGCTAGAATGTTCAGTACACCCCAAAGACCAACCGCAGGTGTGCGCATATCGTGCTGCATGTTTTGAATAAATTCGGTCTTTAAAACCTCAGCTTGCTTTTCCTTCGTAATATCGATCGAAGTCCCTATGATCCCAATAATGTTATTTCTATAATCTATCAGGGGAGCTTTCTTTGTCAAAAAAATGGCCCGCTCTTTCTTTTCATTTATGCCTGTTTCTTCACAGACAATCGTTTTTCCTTCATAAAGAACAGTTTTATCAACTTCTAACAGATTCTTAATATCTATTTCCCCAAGAAAATTAGAAAATAGATCATGGTCTGTTTTGCCAATAATGTCGGCAGGGGAACTTAGACCGCAAATAATAGAAAAGTTCTTATTGCACCCAAGATATTTACAATCCTTATCTTTCCAATACAAATTCCCAGCACTTTGCGCTATAATAAAGTCCTTGATATCCATACAATCTATTCTCAATTTAAGAAATTAACGCACAACTCATTTGCATTTAAAAGAAACGGGGGCGTCTTTGCCGGTTTCGTTACTTACACCAGCTTTATTATGGCTAAAGTGGCCATAAGTATAAAATAAACTCGTCATTTCGTCAATAAGTTTTTCTTTGCCCCCTGGCGGGAAGCTTGGGCTAGTTAATATTTGCTTTACATTTGATAACAGCATTCTGGTTATCTGCTCCGCATCGTAGCCTGGGATATACTGGTTTTCACTGCCTGCTTTTTCAAATTTAGCTTGTGAAAAAATCGGTAGATCAAAATATTTACTATATAAATATGCCCAGGCAACAGACATTGGTCCAGCATAAACTAAGTGGCTATATTCATCCATCATAGATACAGCCGCATATTCTCTTCGTTGATATTCTAAAGATTGTTCAGTGGAGCTGCCTATCTTTAAACTGTTTTGTGTTTTTAACATAAGAGTGTGCCAATCTGAACCTGCCCTTGATCGATCAACAATATTTCTATATTTTTCCTCAAAAAAATCTTTTCCCTTCACCTCGATCCATTCGTCCCATTTGTATGTGTGGGATTGTTCAGAGAGTATGGCCTTATGAGTATTAAAAAAATGTTGCTCAACTTTATCAACTAAAGAATTGTCCCAATTAATCCTCTGTAAATCCCCTGTTGCCAAAACATCCACACGAGATATAATTCCAGAATGTAAGAGATAAGAGGTTCGCTCAAATATAGCCCCTAAAAAATCGTCATATTCTCTAGCTTTTTTAACAGAAATATTGTTATCAACAATATATCGACTAAAACTAATAGGAATTATAATCTTTGCCCCTTTCGAAAGTTCTGGATCAAACCGAACAAAATTTTTTTTTGATGAGGCTAAGCGCACACTCCCCATAGTTGTTTTAAATAGTGTTCCATAGTAGCGTGATAAAGTAGGTATTAGTGTCATTTTTACTCGCAAATAATTATTATTTTATAATGTCACAGGCAACAGAGATTCTTCATGCCACCCCTCATATCCATTCCCCCGCCGCCCACGAAGAGGTGCGGCTCGAATGTGCGCACATTATAGGGTGTTTTGCTTATAATTACAACAGAATAAAGCTAAAAGCACAGAAATTAACTAAATTTTTACGATTTAACAATCGCTTACCTCACATATCTACCCTGCTTAAATCAGCACATCTACATCATTACCTTCTACTTTTTAGCGTTATCACCGGCTATTTAAAATTGTATTTAATAATGAATTGTAGTCGTAATCATCTTCTATTTACGTCTCAGAATTTAAATTTTTTTTCATTTTGAATGCGTTCTCGTATTTCCGAACGATGCCCAGAAATTTCCTGCGGCGCCTGTATCCCTAAACATACTCGTTTACCTTGAACCCCTACAACTACAACGTGAATATCATCCTTAATGAGTATAGTTTCTCCCCCTAACAGCTTAATATAAGCATCATCCATACTCCTTAAAATATGAGTTACAGCTTTAAAAAAGGCCCGCGTGAGCATCAAACTCAGCTGACCAGTAAGTCAGCAGTGCCACCACACGGCTGATAGTAAAACGCACACCAGCGCTTTCGTGCTATAGTCTTTCCTTTCATACAATCTTATGCTTAGTCTGCGGCAACTCCGCGCGGCTCAATTCCCATAAAAAAGCACGGAACTTAGCCACTAGATACGAGCTTTTGAATTGCTTGCACTTATCCGCCTAGCCAAAGCAATGCCACGCGTCATGACACACGGGCCCGTACTCAATCTTTTTGGATAAACTGGATATTTGGAAAATATGCCGACAAAGTGCATAGAGATGTAGGTAAAAAATATACATTCTACTTGTGCGAATGCAGGGTTATGCGTTACTATTTCCATCAGCCAACATCCTCTAGACCAGGTTGTTTGGTTAGTGGGCTTCTAGTGTTGGTTCACTCGCCAGGCTACACTTACTCTTTCAAGTAGGCGCCCCCATTGTGCAGTGATAGGCCCCATTCTAAAAGCACTCGGCCATCACTACCCGTTTTTTGAAAAAAAGCTGTAATAATTATACTTTTTTGGCATTATGTCAAGCCCTTTAGTTTAAAAAGGATATTAAAATGAGTATAGCGTACGAAGATATTATAAAAATACAAACAACAGGTGATAACACCGCGTTGAACGATGCTGATGATACTTCCATTGATATCATTGCTGAAACAAACGCACTGTTTCCAAACGAAGAACCCGTTAATATTTATGGCTCGCTTAATGCAGATCCACAGGCTGTTGAAAATAAGGGTGGGGCCTTCACTTCCTTTTTTACTGTTTTTAAAAAAATATCGCGTATTGGTATTCCCATGGGTCTTTCCTTCACTTTTAGTTTTGAGATTTTTTTAACCGTTCTATTACTTCAACGCTTGAGTGAATCTGAGGAAGATACCGCAGCGGCTACCGCAGCCTCTACTATGATGAGCACTGTATGCTCCCTGCTACTCGCGCCACTCTTTTCGGTGGCTATTTGTTTGAGCAATAAAATTGGAGAGTGGCAAGAGGAAGAAAATAGGGAGAGCGAGAACGAAGAAGATATTCAAGAACCTATACAAATTTTAAGTCCTGCTATCACCCGGGAACGTAAGAAAGAAAAAATTGAAAGCACGAATATTAATGCATTCCTACTTGCATCGGTGTTGACAGCGCCTACTGTTTTAACGCTTTATTATTCCAGGCCCATACTGACGACAATCTTCCGGCAAGATGAGGCTGTGGCCCGTTCAGCAGCAGAGTTTTTAAGGCCCTATGGGTTTGCGGTTCCAGGATTAGCAGCGAGATTCTGCATAGAACAAATTATGTTTAGTTTTGGAGAAACTCAAGCCGCTATGTGGATGGCATTGGGGAGTTTTTCTATAGGGGCGTCCTTATCTGTGCTACTGGGTTTTGGCATTAACGTAGGCCCTCTGCAAATCCCTAGGATGGAGCAAAAAGGTGTAGCCTTAGGCTTTGTCGTTGAATCTTATCTGACGGCTTTATCCTATGGCCTCTTTGTTAAATTCAGCAAACAGTATAGGCAATTCGATTTTTATAAAGTTTCAGTGGAGAGAGTAATAAGAAATTTAGACGGATTAATAGAAATACTGCGTCTAGGCGGCGCTATTACCTTTACTATCGCCATTGAACTTGCCATGACCCTGTCTGTAGCCACTTTCAGTGGTTTGCTGGGGACGGAAGAAGAAGCCGCCATGTCCTACTGTATGCAGTTTATGTATTTCGAGCTTATTATGTTGGCAGCATTTAGTATCACCTGCACTCAAGAGATGAGCAGAGAAGTGGGTGCAAAAAAATTTAGCAGCGCTCAGAATACAGGAATATATGGCCTTTTAACTACCCTGATTTATCTTACACCCTTGCCGGTTATTTTTGCGGTCTTTCCTAAAGCCTTGGAAATTATATCAGGTGGGGTTCCACAAGATGCTCCATCCAGCGGGACTACAGAGGATATTTCAAGCATGCTGGCCATCTTAGTTCCCATCATATCTTTGGGTTTTATTTTAGATTCTGCTCGTTATAACTTACTGCAACAATCTAGGGCTCTGAACGACTTGATTGTCCCGAATATCATTGCTCTAATCGGCATGTCCAGCGGTATTGGCTTGGCTGCCGCTCTAGGCTTTGCAACCCCGCTGGGCATTTACGGAGTAGGCATAGGATATACTATAGGGGTTGGTGTGACAGCGGGCGCGCTGGGCTTGCGCTGGTGGAATAGAATAAATGACTTGGGGAACAGAGAACAGAATGCCCCCTTAGCACAAGACGTTCCCGCAGCGCGCAGTCCATGGGGCTGTATTTCTTCTTTTTTTTGTTGTTCAAGAAACACAACCACTCCAATCCAAACTAATTTCCAACTGTTACCTGAAAATAACTTTTAATTGGGTTTTATTCGCAGTGACGAAAATCAGCGCAATTCATAAATAATTATTTTTTATTTTTACATAATAATTTGCGCTGTAGATAATGTGCTCTTTCTCAGCTTCGGTTAATGGCCTTCTTACTACGGCCGGACTACCAAAATACAAATAACCGCTTTCTAGTACTTTCCCTTCCGGTACTAAGCTCCCTGCGCCTATTACCACATCTGAATGAACCACAACGCCATCTAAAATAATACAGCCCATGCCTATCAATACTCTGTCGTGTATATGACAACCGTGTAATATAACGCGATGTCCCGCGGTTACTTCATCGCCTATGATCAACGGAAAGCCTTCTGTGCTATAAGGCCCTTTATGGGTTACATGTAAAACACTATTATCTTGTATATTCGTACGCGCACCCACCGCAATACGATTGACATCACCGCGTGCCACCACCCCAGGCCAAAATGAACTGTCCTTGCCTATGGCCACATCACCCACGACTACCGCTTGGGGATCCACATAAGCACCTGGGGCTAATTGTGGCAGGATATTTTGGTAGGGACGTAACATTCTTTTCTCCTAACGCCCTGAGCGTAAACTGTCTAACAACTCTTCTTCCGCCATTTCATGGCTTTCTATAATCGTCCGCGTCAAATTAGGATAATCCGGTGGTTGATTAGCATTCCCCAGCACTGACCTGGTTACTGTACTGGTATGACGCCAGTAGAAGGTAGTATGCTGCGGATCGCTTAATTCAGCATACAGCACACAAGCACCTTCAATGGGAGACACCGCTCCGAATATATTCGGTTGCAGCGGCTGGCGTGCACCGTAAAATGGCAAAGCCAATACCAAAATTTGATCGGCATTGTATTCCGCCGCTAATTGCGCATAATTAAGCTTAATACGCTTACTAAAAAGGATATTGGATTCCAAATAAGGATGCTCAGTAGCAATCACAGCGGTGATATTTTCTTTAACCAGAGTCTGCTGAAACTTTTTCGCTAAATCATCATAATACCAATTTAGATCCATTTGGCTTAAGTGCGTTTCTAATTGGTGCGTCAGCAGCAGATTCACCGTATCAATAATGACACCTTTGCTGCCATTTTCATCCGCGTATTGCGGTTTATCGGCGTGCGTTGTGACAATGACTATGGTCTTTGGTTTATGCTGCCAATAGGTTGCATCGGTATCAATATTGGGATTATGAGCACAGCCCGTTATTAAAGCAACAAAAGTCATTAAGCCCAAAGCAAATAACGTACGCAATCGAAATTTCCTCATTTTGTATGTTGGGCATTCACAGCCCACTCGTCTATACCCAGCAAAATTTTATCGAGCAATGCGGTAGAAACCGCTTTCTCTTGTTGAGCGAAAGATATATCCGGTATACCAGAGACTAAATAAGTCCGTGTAAATATAGGTTGATTCGGCGCGTCGATGCGCAATACCGTATCTAAAGTAATTTGGTTCCCTTCAGTACCATCGGCAACGCGCGTAGATTTAAAATAAACAGTAATCACGGGTTTTGTCACAGTGCTAGGGGCTTTTACGGCTAGAGTGACGTCGCGAAATGCTTGTTGCTCCTTTAAGGCTTGTTGTAAAGAAGTCATAAACACCACTTGTTGGGCTTTGCTATAACTGCGGCTGTCGGCGCCATAAAACACAGGATGATTAATCATGCCAGCATGGATGGCTCCCGTTTGCCATACCAAAGTTGCAGGCGCATTCGTATGCGTCAACACAGTTTGTGTAGGATGCAGCACGGGCATCAAGGCATCGTGACTATTTTCACGCGGCGAGTTGAATGTGCCTATGGGTGTGTTTGCCGTCCACGTTCCACCGCTAGCAGCTGGAGCTTGAACTATATCATTGTTATAGGCTTGATCAATGATCAACGATTTTTGTTCTCCCGTCAATTGTTGCCACTGGCTATCAGGCACCCCGCGATAATAAGGCTCCATACAGGCGCTCAATAAAAACGTTAGCAAAAGCAGAATCAGCCATTTGCCTTTATAAGCCATGTGTTTCTCTCCAATACGCAGCTACCCCTTCTTCTACTGTTTTAAAAGGCTTATCATAACCCACGCTGCGCAACAAGGCTAAATTCGCTTCGGTGAAACTTTGATAGTGCCCTATTAAATGTTGCGGAAAAGGAATATATTCAATTTTACCACGGCCAGCTTCATGAATAACGGCACGCGCCACGTCATTAAAGGTTTGCGCGCGCCCAGTTCCTACATTAAAAATGCCCCGTGCGGCAGGATTTTGCCATAACCATATATTCACTGCGACCACATCGTCTACATACACAAAATCGCGGCATTGTTCGCCATTGGCATAACCGTCAGTACCGGCAAATAAGCACAGGGTATCACCTTGTTGCAATTGCTGTTGCCAATGAAAAGCCACGCTGGCCATACTGCCTTTGTGAGCTTCGCCAGGGCCATAGACATTAAAATATCTACAGCCTGCAATCTGACTTTTTGTTTCGGGCAACAAACGCCGTACCCATTGATCAAAAAGATATTTCGAGTACCCATACACATTAAGGGGATTTTCATAAGCTAGCTCTTCTTCGAAAATCTGCCCATTGCCATACACCGCGGCGCTAGAGGCATAAATAAAGGGGATTTTGTGTGCTAAGGCGTAGCTTAGTAACTGCTTAGAATAATCGTAATTGTTTTTCATCATGTAACGACCATCCCATTCTGTCGTCACAGAACAAGCGCCCTGATGAAAAATAACCTCTATCTTTTCAGAATAGCGGTTATCATTTAGCTTTTGTAAGAAGGTTTCTTTGTCCTCATAATCCCGTATACGTGCAGCAGTTAAATTTTTGAATTTTTTGCCATCGCTTAAATTATCCACCGCTAAAATATCATTAAAACCTTGTGCATTTAAAGCTTTAATTAAACGACTACCTATAAAACCAGCCGCCCCAGTTACAATAATCATTTTTTACTCTCTAATTTTATTAATAATAGAAGTTGTTGAATAGCCCTCTATAAAGGTTAAAAACTTAACCTCACCGCCATTGGCTTCTACCGCTTTAGCACCGGCAATCGTTTTTCCCCGCCAGTCACTCCCTTTGACCAGAATATCGGGCAAAATAGCGCGGATCAATTCTTCCGGCGTTTCTTCGCTAAACGAAATGACCCAATCTACCGCTTGCAAACCGGCTAATACCGCCATCCGATGTGCCAAAGGATTAATGGGTCGGTTTGCGCCTTTATTTTGCGCGCGCACCGACTCGTCGTCATTAATTGCGACAATCAAACAATCGCCTAAGGCCCGTGCCTCTTGTAAATAAGCCACGTGTCCAGGATGCAGCATATCAAAACAACCATTGGTCATGACCACTTTACGGCCTTTTTGCTGTTCTCTACGCACCAAAGCAGATAAAGCCTCTTTATTCACTATACGCGCGCTACCGCCTTGTTCTAAACGCAGTTCATGTATAATTTCTTCGCTGCTCACCGTTGTCGTACCGAGCTTGGTAACCGCTAAACCCGCAGCCACGTTGGATAATAATACGGCTGTGTTCCATTCAAAACCCGAGGCAATAGCACAAGCCAAAGTGGCAATAACTGTATCGCCAGCACCGGTTACATCAAATACTTCTTGTTTGTGTGCAGGCAAATGTAACGGCATTCCCACAGCAGGCACAAATAGCATACCCTCTTTACCCAAAGTAATGAGTATAAAGTCAAAGGAAAACTCTGCTAACAGTGCTCGTGCCTTGATGATACGTTCCTCATTATTTTGACAAACCCCTACAACGGCTTCGAATTCCTTGCGATTGGGTGTAATGAGGGTAGCACCTCTATACATAGAAAAATCCCTATGTTTAGGATCTACAAATACGGCCACACCTTGTTGTTTTGCTGTGGCGATGAGACCACTCACATCACCTACGACCCCTTTGGCATAATCAGAAATGATCAGTACTTGTGCCGCATCCAAATGCGATACTAACTCTTGTATGAGATCATCTTCGACAGGAATTTTCTCTTCGAAATCCAAACGCAATAATTGCTGGTCGTGGCTCATAATGCGTAATTTAACGGTAGTGGGGATATTAGCTAAATGGCATAAATGTGAAATCACCTTATTCTGGTCTAATAACTTTTCCAGATCATCCCCGGCCTCGTCATCGCCACACAGCCCAAATAAACGCACTGTGGCACCTAAAGATTGCGCACCCAAGGCCACGTTGCCCGCGCCACCTACACACTGGCGTTTACGCTGTACATGGACTACGGGGATGGGGGCTTCGGGGGAAATACGCTCTGTATCACCAAACCAATATTGGTCTAGCATCACATCACCATAAACGAGGATTTTGCTTTGACTAAAATCGATTTGTTGTATATCTAGTGTTTCAATGGACATCATAGCCTCTGTGTTACTCGCGCTTTTATTAAAGCCCAGGTTTGTTGTACTTGTAGATAAGGGAATAGCTACTAGGGTCTGTTTACATGGGGTTTGTCGAAGCGAAAAAGAAATAAAGTCGGGCAAAATATTAGCAAATTTGAGGAGAATATCGGCCTATATTTGACGAAAATTTGCTAATATTTGGACCGCTTTATTCATTTTGCAGCCGATAAACCCAATGTAAACAGACCCTATGCCAATATGTTACCATTAATCGCCATTATTTGTCATTAGAGGGGCTGTGTGTGAAAGCAAAGATCAAGTTTATATCCGGCTACTGCTATCTCCTGCTAGCCTACCTTTTGACACCATTAACCTGGTTAAATTATAAGCAACAATTGTGGTTAGGGCGAAGTCTGGGCTTATTATTATTACGCCTAGACACCCGTTCTAGAAATATCGCGACTACTAATATCGATATCGCCTTTGCCAGCTTGTCAAAAGAAGAAAAGGCTCTGTTATTACAAGATAGTTTCATTGCCATGGGGATCTCTGCCTTAGAAGGCCTTGCGCTACTTTCTCCGTTTAAAAAACGACTGCTGACTCGATTGCGCTCTATTCAAGGTTTAGAAGCACTGCGCCAAAGCATTGCCAATGGCCATAGCGTATTACTCTTATTTCCGCATCTAACCAGCGTTTATTTTGCGGGTTACCTATTAATAAAAAAGACTGGCTTATCTTGCGGCGTCCAATATAATCCACCTCGCAACCCGGTCATTGCCCGCGTCATGCAAAAAAAAATTGAAACATATGCTTATCCAGCATTCACGCGCGGCCATTTACAGCGCATGGTAAGTTATCTGCGTAAGCCCAATATACTGTGGTACGCTCCTGATTTAGATATAGGCCGTAAACGCAGCCTATTTATTGATTTTTTTAATTTCCCCGCCGCAACCAGCGTGGTGACTCATGCCCTAGCCAATAAAACCGGCGCTAAAACCTTTACTATCG
This sequence comes from Gammaproteobacteria bacterium, assembly GCA_021156165.1. Classification (GTDB taxonomy): domain Bacteria; phylum Pseudomonadota; class Gammaproteobacteria; order UBA1113; family UBA1113; genus VFKP01. The sequence goes on from JAJNBM010000036.1 coordinate 14,423, forward strand.
CTTTTTACCGCGATGAAGCCGGTTACTACGATATTCAATTGCAACCCTTGTCTGGCTTCGGGGAAGGCTCTGTGGAAGCAGATCTACAACGATTAAATCAACGCATAGAAGACATCGTCCGCCCTAAACCGGAACAATATCTGTGGCAATACAAACGCTACAGCACTCGCCCAGAAGGGGAGGAAAAGCTGTATAGGAAGAAATGACTACCAATGACCACAAATAGGCGCCTATTTAGGATTGGGTCCATATCTATTAGCGCCTGGCTCGCTATCCAATACCGTTACAACCAATAAAACGATACCACCAATAAGAGGTATTAAAATCCAAAGCAGCCACCACGCGCTGCGACCGGTATCGTGCAAACGACGTACGAAAACGGCGAATGAAGGGATAAGCACAGCTAACCCATAAATAAAACAGAAAATACCGAGTCCACTCTGGGAAAATAAAAAGAAATCTATAAGTGAAAGAAAAATAGTAACGATGGTATTGAACAGAATAAAATACCAATATTCCTTCCGCCGTGCCCTGCCCGAAAATACCGCGTAATTTTGCAGTACTTTTAAATACCAATCCATTTATATGCCCCATCTGATGGTTAAGCTCTATTCTCTTAATAGTAGCAAAAGAACACCAAAGGTCAAATTTTTTCATTTTTTCGCTGATCTGGTTAAATCAATGCACTATCGTAGGGGATACAATGGCATTCGGTTAAGCTAATATCACCCTTGTATCCGTAGGGGCAGGCCCCCGTGCCTGCCCTAGATGGACAACCACAGGGGGTTCCCCCCTACGAAAATCCTATATTATTTCTTAAAAATTGGGCTGATATTGCAATACGCAAAAAAAAGCCCGAGGAGTATTCCTCGGGCTTTTCATGTTTAAATTCTGGCAACGTCCTACTTTCACATGAGTAAATCACACTATCATCGGCGCTGAACGTTTTCACTTCTGAGTTCGGAATGGGTTCAGGTGGG
>JAJNBM010000004.1 GCA_021156165.1 Gammaproteobacteria bacterium
CGGATGCGGGACAAAGCATAGCAACTTATTTAGGCATTAAGCCTTTGTCTTCTGGCCATTCTTTTTTATAGAGGTTTCAACTTATGAGCAATACCCACAATATTCCCAAAGCAGAATTGCATCTGCATCTAGAAGGCAGCATGAAACCCACTTTGGTGCGTCATTTAGCCAAACGGAATGGCTTAATCGCACCGGAAAATATTTTTGCGCCCGATGAAACCTATATTTGGAAAGATTTTTTAGATTTTTTACAAGTATATGATAAGGCCACTCTCATGCTAAAAAGCACGCAAGATTATCGCGACATAACGTATGCTTATTTAGAAGAATGTGCACGAGTGAATACGCTCTATGTCGAATTGATTTATTCCCCTGATCATTCTTTATTATGCGGTGTCAGTATAGAAGACAGCCTTAGCGGTATCATTCAAGGTATAGAAGAAGCAAAACGCGATTTTGGCATAGAAGCGCGTATCCTCTTAGCCTTCGTACGCCACTTTGGCGTAGACAGCTGTATTAAAGTTGCCAAATGGGCAGCAGCCAATCCACACCCACTCATTACTGGCGTTAATCTTGCGGGCGATGAGATCCATTTTCCTGCCGAACAATTTAGCGAGGCTTTCCGCATCGCTGCCGATGCCGGTTTAGGATGTACCGCTCACGCCGGTGAAATGGCTGGACCTGAAAGCGTTTGGCAAGCGATAGATACGCTGCCTATTAGCCGCATCGGCCACGGTGTACGCTCTATAGAAGACGATAAACTGATTGCAGCATTGATAAAGCGCAACATCGCTTTAGAAGTATGCCCAGGATCCAATATTGCGTTACAAGTTTATCCTGATTTTACACACCACCCGTTGCGCCGTTTAAAAGATCTAGGCGTCAGAGTCACTTTAAGTTCAGATGATCCCCCTTTCTTTGCCACGAGCCTTGCTAACGAATATGACAATGCGGTGCGTTATTTTCATTTTAATGAAAAAGAACTAGTGGAAATGACACGTAATAGTTTAAAAGCCGCTTTCGTGGATGAACCAACGCGGCAGAAATTATTGGCTCGTAACGATAAAGCCTTATAAAACGGCCCTTAAGCCAAATTAAAGCTCCTTATAATAGGCTTAAAGACAAAGTTACTTCTTTAACCAATACTGTTATTCCATAACTACTCTAAATACACTCAATATGCGTTTTTCTTACAACATGGCGCGAGTAGTTATGTTATTCCTGCTATTAGAATTTATTTTATAGGATGCAACCAGCAGTTACCTTTTCTGAAGTATTATACTCTTCGGCAAAATTAACTAACTTAGATTGATTTTTTATAAAATCTGCTTTAAATGCCGGCCCCAACACAACTACTGAACCGTCATCGCATTTATCCGCACTCATCCCGCATTCTCTCAATAGAGATACGAACTTTTTTACCTTATCTTCATTAACATCGGCACAATCCATCCACAGACGCCGTTTAGGTTTTTCTTGAATAACAAAAAAACTGTTAAATACATTAATTTTGTTCAGGTGCCCGCACAACTCATACAAATCTATTGTCAAAATGGCAAAATGAAGGGATTGAGCGTTTTGATCTTTATTTAAAGGCGGCACTTGCGTTGATTTTAATTTTTCTTTTAAATCAACAACTGATATCTTTTTATAATCCAGCGCTTTCAAGCGCGCCCACGCAATTTCAGATATAGCAATAGCATTTTCATCGAGTATTCTCTTCACATCTTTTTCTGAAAAGTAATCCATCAAAGTATCCTTAAACACTCCCCATATTTTCGTCTGCAAATCACTAGGCATACTGTTTTTTTCCAATGAACAATAATGCTGAATAGTCAATTTCCACATTTTCTTATGAGTAACCGCCATAACAATCCCCTCACTCTATTTTTAAGTTATAAAAAGAACCCTTTATTCTAAGCAACACAGCTTAAACCGAGCGGTATTATACACAAGTTAAAACAAAATTCCACTATAAATCAACCGTTCAGAAAAAAATATTTTGTGCTATTTTATGTCAGAACCGCCTCATCTAAATCAAGCTAGAAAAAAAAATCATTCGAGCCGCGACTGTAAGGGAGCGATTAAATATCCGAACTGCAATGCTTAGGGGAGCGGCAATTCGCAAAAACAGCTCCCTTATGATCCAGGCTCAGATAGCACTCTTCCGAGCGCTATGCTAAAATGTTGCCTTCTTATTAGGAATAATATTAGCATGAGCCCATTTGAGCGCTTTTTATCCAGCTTACGCAAAATCGTAGTCGAAATCCGTTATGAAGATGCAGTAAACGCCTTGCAAACAGGCCGAGTCATCTTGATGGATGTGCGTGAACAAAATGAATGGCAACAAGGATACATCCCTGGCGCTATACATCTCGCCCGTAGCATAATAGAAATACAAATAGGGACCTTGGTTCCTAATCTGGCAACGCCTATCATTCTCTATTGTAGTGGTGGCATACGCTCCCTTTTGGCAGCAGAAAACCTACAACGCATCGGCTATACGGATGTTAAGTCTTTAGCGGGCGGCAGTAAAACCTGGTGCAGTGCTGGTTTGCCTTTTATCCACAACAACCCATAAACTAAGGTTATTTATGACATCATTAGATTCCACTCTTTTTGAAAAAGCGCGTTCTGCGTTAAACTATTCTTACTCTCCTTATTCTCATTTTGCCGTAGGATGTAGTCTCAAAACGACTACGGGGAAATACTATACTGGTGCGAATATAGAAAATGCCTCTTATTCAGTTACCTTGTGCGCTGAGGCAGTGGCTATAGCCCACATGATCAGTCAGGGTGAAAAAAAGATCGCTGAAATCTTTGTCATCGGCAGCGGGGACGCTTTATGCACACCTTGCGGCGCCTGTAGGCAACGTATCCGTGAATTTGCCAGCGACGATACACTCATTCATATAGGCGATAAAAATGGCCATCGCGCCACTTTCACCTTAGGCGAATTATTACCGCATTCATTTGGCCCACATAATTTGGAGCATACTCATGACTGAAGCTGCTTTTAGTGCTAAAACATTTATCCAACAGCAAAAACCCAATTTCACCCCTAAACTCGGTTTGATTTTAGGCTCTGGATTAAGCGATGTGGCCAACAGTCTAGAAGACGCCACCACCATCCCTTATGCCGATATCCCAGGATTTATACAAACCACCATCAGCGGTCATGCGGGTGTATTGTCCCTAGGCTATCTGAACGGCGTGCCTACGGTTTGTTTACAAGGGCGTATCCACTATTATGAAGGGTTTAAAAATGAAATCGTTAAGACGTATATACGCACTTTAAAATTATTAGGTATAGAGATTTTGTTTCTTACGAATGCAGCAGGCTCTTTACACCAAGATGTTCCTGCAGGCAGTCTCATGATGATAACGGATCACATCAATTTTCAAGGACACAATCCCTTAATTGGTCTCAATGATGAAGCCTTCGGCCCACGCTTTTTTGGCATGGAAGAAGCCTACGACTTAGAACTACGCGAATTGTTGGTGTCTGTTGCTAAAGATTTAGAGATACACTTAGCACAAGGTGTTTATATTTCTGCTTTAGGGCCCATGTTTGAAACCCCCGCCGAAATTCGTGCTTTCCGTTTATTGGGCGCTGATGCCGTCGGTATGTCTACCGTTCCCGAGGTTATTGTGGCGCGTCACTGCGGTTTACGCGTAGCAGCAATATCCGCTATCACTAATTTAGCCGCAGGTATGAACACAGATGCCCTAACACATGAAGACACTTTGCATAACGGCCAAAAAGCCGCAAAAATATTGCAAAAGCTTATTTTTGGTTTTGTTCGGGAATTATCTTAATGCACAGTATGCAAGCAGCACAATTTGCAATTGAAACAGCACGTGCTGCCCCTATAGAACCTGATCTGGTTGCGCTATTACGTGGCTTAATTGATTTAACCTATCTAGGTGAAGATGACGATAGCGCCGTAGACGAATTGTGTGCTAAGGCTGCAGGGGTAGCAGCGGTATGTGTTTATCCAGAGTATATTGCTCGCGCTAAAAATAAGCTCGAGGATAAAAAAATAAAGATTGCCACCGTCGTTAATTTCCCACACGGCAATTCTAGTTTAGATACCGTGCTACAGGAAATTGACACAGCTACAGCCCTGCATGCCGATGAGATCGATGTCGTTCTACCCTATCAGGACTTTGTCAATGGCCAGTTTCACACAGTGAATCACTTCTTAACTGCGGTACGTAAGCGCTGTGGAAATAAAATAGTGAAAATTATTATTGAATCAGGTGCATTGCTCAAACCTGCGCTCATTCGTTTGGCGGGACAAATGGTCATAGACAGCGGCGCTGATTTTATTAAAACCTCTACGGGTAAAATTGAAGTCGGCGCTACGTTAGCAGCGGCTTATACTTTATTAACCTTGATCGAGCAAAGCAAAAGCTCAGCCATAGGTTTAAAATTATCCGGCGGCATACGCAGCGTTGCCGATGCCCATGCCTATCTGTACTTAGCACGCGCAGTTATGGGAAAAGCGTGGTTAAATCCACGTACGTTAAGAATTGGCGCGAGTCGATTAATTGATGATTTGTCGTAGGGGCAGGCCGCCGTGCCTGCCCTAACCAGGGCAACCCTAGTGGGTTGCCCCTACGATAAAATCATTTAAACCGTTCTACAGTAAGCCCTACCTCAGTACTGCCCGCCAAAGCATGTGGTTTCACCAAGGTCAGGCGCACGTGGTTACAAGAATATGTCTTTAAAATATGGCTGCAGATTTTATCGGCTAAAGATTCAATCAAATTACACTGCAGCGTGCCTAACAACACTCTTAAATCCTCCACCAGCGCGCTATAATCCCAAGCATCTTTTAAATCATCGCTCGCGCCGGCCTGGCGGCTATCATAATCTAATTCCAAATCTAACAGCACCGTTTGCTTGATTTTTTTTTCATACGGATAAATGCCAATCGCCGTTTTTAAAGCTAATTTACGGATAATTAAGATATCGCGACGCACTACAGCCATTTTCGCTTCTTAAATAGAATAGTCAATACAAAGCCAATGATAACCATTGCCGATATAATATAAATATAACCATTTTTCCAATGGGTTTCTGGCATATTTAGGAAGTTCATTCCATAAATACCTGTGATAAAGGTAAGTGGCGCAAACAACATTGCCCATACCGTTGCTTTGCGTTGCACTTCATTGGAGAGGAATGTTTTCTGATTGACTAAAGACAAATGCACGTCCAACATATTGGAGGTCATATCACGATAGATTTCAATGATGTCTATAAGACGAATCACGTGATCGTAACAGTCACGCAAATACAATTTAGTATGTTCGCTTAACAAATCATTATCGTCGCGCATTAAAGCACGGATGGCTTCCCGCTGCGGGCGCAATTTTAAACGTAGTACCAACAACTCCCGTTTAATGGTATATAAAGTCTGAAAAGTTCCCACCCCTTCTGGGCCAAATAATTCTTGTTCTACTTGTTCGATTTCTTCATCAAATTCATCGATGATGGGAAAAGAACGATCGATGATAACGTCAACTAATACATATAAAAGATAATCGAGCTTTTGATGGCGCAAGGGCGCTTCTGGATGATGCAACCGTCTACGTACGGCGCGGAAAGGATCGGTTTCACCTTTATGGAAACTCACCAAGAAATTGCGGCCCAAAAACAAAGACACTTGTTCGTTGATGATCTTGGTACCTTGTTTGATCGGCATCCCTAAAATGACCAATATCTGATTCTCATAGGTTTCTGTTTTGGATCGTTCGCCCAAGGTAATGACATCTTCTAATGCCAAAGGATGCAAATCGAATAAACGTCCAAATTCCAACATCACCGATGGCCGCGGCTGGCCTTGCACATGGATCCAAGTAAAGGAATCGCCACTTAAAAAGCTTTGACAGGCGGCTGCGGAAATATCGCTGCGCTCAGTAATGCTGTCTGCCGTATAGTTGATCAAAGTAATGCTAATTGGCGTCTCGCTGGCAGGATCAATTACCGGCGATAGTTCTGCGGTGTATTGTTCGTCGTCGTCAAATTGCTGGTCCACCCCTACCCCCTTATCCTACATCTACATGAGGGCCTGAGTCATTGGCCCCAGGCTCTAGCGATGGACATTATAGCGCACACGAGGGCTAATTACACCTCATAGCGCAAAATAACTTCAACGACACTTTGTATGGGCAACTTAAAGAATTCCGTCGCTGGCAGGGCATTATTAGCTAAAAATATATACAAAATTTCGCTAAATCCAGTCAACACGTTGGTGTGGGAACTTCTATCAATCGAGGCTCTAGGCGAGGCCCTAGTAATAAAAAAGGACAGGGTTTCACTGGCACTCAAAATCCCTTCTTTTTCGGCCCAATGAATAACCTTATTTAAATCGGGAATTTCCTTAAATCCATAATGCGCCTCAATGTGGTAAGTATTAGGCTCTAGTTGTTGCGCTAAATATTTTTTATGAAAAGATATCCAAGGACGTTTATGGGTTTCAATGCCTATAAAAATATTTTTCTCGTGCAATAATTTATTATGCTGTACCTGAATCTCTAACGCTTTTGGCACGCGATCTACCCAACGCGTTAAATATACCGCGGTGCCCGGCAAGGCCTGCGGATAATGCTGGCGACATTCTTTAAGAAAATCCAGTAAACGAACTTCTTTAAACTGCTGTTGTACCCCTTTGGCATGCTGCCCTGTGCGCCAAACGCGAATGAGATAAAACACTGCCATTGAAATCAATAAAGTAAACCAGGCCCCTTCAATAATTTTGACTACGTTGGTTGAAAAAAAGATAAGATCTATAAATAATAACGGCGCAAAAAATAAGATTAAATGCAGCGGTTTCCATTGCCATTCATAACGCGCCATGAATATGATGAGTAGTGTCGTTAAGAGCATGCAGCTGGCAATACTCAATCCATAGGCCACCGATAAGGCGTCGGTGGTACGGAAAAAGACGACCGTGAATACAGTCAGAACATACATAATCATATTGACTATAGGAACGTAGACTTGGCCAATCTGAACACGTGAGGTATAAATGACCTTCATGCGCGGCAAATAATTTAGCATAATGGCTTGCCAACTCACAGAAAACATGCCAGAAATTACCGCTTGTGATGCAATCACAGTTGCCACAGTGGCCAAAATAATCAACGGCAAAATGAAAAAATGCGGCGCCAATAAATAAAATGGGTTGCTGATAGCACCCGGGGTACGCAACAACAAAGCCCCTTGCCCTAAATAATTCATTAATAGTGCGGGTAAAACAAAGAAGCTCCACGCATATTGAATAGGCTTTCGACCAAAATGCCCTAAATCTGCATACAGTGCTTCGGCACCCGTGACCACCAAAATAACTGCGCCCATCGTGAGGAAGCCACTCCAGTGATTATGGGTAAAAAACAGCAGCGCATAATAAGGGTTCAATGCTTTTAGGATGCTCGGCGTTTGCAGAATACTGCCTATACCCAATAAACCCAGTACGCTAAACCATAAGATCATCACCGGACCAAACAAGCTGCCTATAGCCGAAGTTCCTCTTTTCTGAAAGAAAAATAATAACGTTAATACCACGCAAGATAAGGCTACTATGTGGCCATCAAATTTATTGGTGACGGTGTGTAACCCTTCTAAGGCGCCTAAAACTGAAATCGCGGGGGTTAAAACGCCATCGCTAAAAAATAAAGCGATACCGATAGTTCCTAACAGCAGAGGAATCTTTTTTAAGCCTTTTACATTGAGCCGTGAACACAACAACGATAAAGCAAACAACCCGCCTTCACCTTGGTTATTGACTTTTAAAACGACATAAACGTATTTAACACTCACAACCAGAAACAATGTCCAGGCAAATAAACTACATAACCCCAACACATTTAAGGGGATAACGCTTAAGTAACCCACCACAAAACAGCTTTTCAAAGCATACAACGGGCTGGTACCTATGTCGCCAAAAACGACTCCTATAGAGGCCAACAACAATGGCCAAGTAGCCGCTTTTTTGCCTGTATTCTCTTCTACACTCATGAATAATTACTTCTTGTTAGCGTAGAGTGGTGTAACACCCAATAAACCACCGCCACAAAAACACCGCCGAGCAATGTCGCAAAAGCCCACATTACCCCCGATACCAATAATGTCTTAGCACCTGTTTTCTCCAAATGCCCAGCATCACGCGCCACCGCTGCCGCAAAGACGATATGCAAAATAACTTGTATCGCTAAAAATAGGTATTGCACCGTTTGCAGCGAGCCGCCTAAATAATTTGACAGTTGATCCATATCTTTTCCTTATTCATAACGACTTATTAAATCCAGCGTGCCGTTGTAGTCATTACTTTTGCCATCATGCGCATCAATAGAGAAACGGGTTTTGGCAATAATGCAGCCCCGGCGCTTATGGCCTGCGTTGCATGACGCGCTTCGTCTTCATACATAAACGCTACAATTTCACGGCTACGGCTATCGGCCACGGGCAAACAGCGTAAATGCGAATTTAAATGGGCCATCACTTGATGCTCCGTTTCGGTCACAAAGCCTAAACTCCACTTATCGCCAAAAATTCCAGCAATAGCGCCTATCATAAATGATCCTGTATACCAAAAAAGTGCTAGATAACTGGTATGACTGTCTAATTCAATTAAACGCGTTTCACACCAAGCCAGATGATCCACTTCCTCTAAAGCGGCTTGCCGCATTTTTTCAGCCACGAAGGGATCGCGTGCGGTTAAGGCTTGACCTTGGTATAAACCCTGTGCTGCGACTTCACCCGCATGATTAACACGCATGCACTGTGCAGAAAGGCGTTTTTCTAAGGAGGTGAGCGTGGGGGTTGCGCTGTGAGCAGGACTAGGGCGTACCGCCACGGCAGAATGCGCCAGGGTTTTTAGAGCGGCATCAAACTGTAGGATTAAACTTTCAACGAGCCCTCGTTTTGTATTAAGAATGTCCATCCTCCCCCCATGCCGATGATGTTTACTAGCGGCGTTTAACAATGCCCTAACCTTATCATATTTAAGCCATAAAGAGTACCAGTAGGGTCTATACCCATTGAGTTTATCGGCTGCAAAATGAATCAAGCAGTCCAAATATGAGCAAATTTTCGTCCAATATGGCCCAATATTCTTCTCAAATTTGCTACTATTCTGCCTGGCTTGATTTATTTTTCGCTTCGCAAACTCAATGGCTCCAGGCCCTAGTTTTCTTTGAAAAAAATAGCCCAAAAGGTTAACATTATAGTGTAGATACGCTATGATGGGGGAGATAACAATGCAAAGCTAGAGGTTTATTATGCGTAAGGCAGCCATCGTCACCAGTATCAGTATTATCATTGCCTTTTTTTTGGGCACGCCCTATTTTTTTGGTCAAACCAATCAATCTTTGAACGATGAACTCTTGACCCGTGCCAATCATATGTTACAAGGCAAAGGGGAGCCACTTCCGGTAGCGCAGCAAGATGTAGTCGCCAGCTTTGTCATTGACGAAAAAATTTATCACGGCCCTTTTTATTGGGGCAAAGATGCTGGAGGCAAATCCCATTTTGGTTTCGGTCGTGGCTATTTTGTTTCGATGATCAGCCCCAATGAGCAAACACGGCAATGGTTACAAGCACAAGGCTTACGATCCCAAAGCAATAATTGGGAAGAACGGTCCGCCGAAATATCCTTATTAGGCCGAATCCGCGCCACCAGCTACATTTCTGCATTAAATTTTAAGAATAGCGATACCACCCTAAATTGGCAAGGAGCTAAAACTAAAATGACCTTGTCTCCGGGTTTGAACAACCTTAAAGCCAACGTAACCATTGGTGCCTTGTCCTACGATCAAAAACAATCCAGACTTGAAATACCCAGCGCGAATGTCAACGTAAAATTACGCTATAAAACGGGTCTATGGGTAGGCTCATCCGAATTAAAAGTCCCGCAAATTACGACTAACCGCAATGATAAAGCAGAACTAACCCTTAACAATTTTTTGTTGCAAGGTAACTCGAATGTCAGTGGCAACTTACTCAGCACCACCGTTACGCTCGCGGCAGATAGCATGCAAATGGGTGCTGTAGATTATGGCCCATTCAGTTATAACCTGAACATGCAGAATGTCGATGCGACGGCCTGGTTAAAACTGAAAGATTTGGCTTCGCAATACGATACTTTAATGAATGCCAATTCATTGCAATATAACCTCAACTTAACGCAATATCATCGCGGCTGGTTTAGGTCAAACGCACAAATAGTGTTGACAATTAGCCGTCCTAAACCTACGGGACTCATTCAGGGACAATTACATAATTTGAGCAGGCAATCTGAACTCTTAATCCTGGGGAATGAAATCAGCAAAACGCTGCCTGCTGTAGTCAATAAGGGTGCTCAATTTAGTTTGCAGCCTACGCCAGGCCATGCTCAGCCTAGCATGTTGCAAATCGATGCTTCGCTCACTTTTCCTAAAGTGCTCCAAGCAGAAGACATAGGACAGTTGATTGAAAAAGCCGAAGCCCATATCAACGTCTTATTCTTGGCTGATTTAATTAAGATGGCGACGGAGCATCAATACCCTGAAAAAACCAGCGCTGATGTGAATGCAACGACAGAAGCTTTACTCAATAAATGGGTTGCCTCTGGGTACTTAAGTCGCAGTGATGCACAATATCTATTTAGTCTAGATTACTCGCAAGGTAAATTAAGCCTGAATGGTAAAACCATGGCCGATACTGCTGCAGAGGTAGTATCTGATAGCGTAGTCTCAGGCGTGGTGGCGCCAGCGGCCGGTGCTGTTCCTATTACTCCGGCGGGGAAATAACCTTCACATCTTAATCCAATCATAAAACAACACGAGTATATTCACAAAGATCACCGTCATAAAAAGTGGCCGCACTAGTTTTGATCCTTTTAAAATGACCATATGCGCGCCCCAATAACTTCCTATCAGTTGTCCAATACCCATGATAGCCCCTATAATAAAACTGACCTCGCCGTAATACAGAAAGATAGACAAGGCAATTAAATTACTTTTTAGGTTTAAAACCTTCGCATACCCAGAGGCTTCCAAAAAGGTGTACCCTAAAAAGAAAACAACCGCAATGATCCACAAATTCCCTGTTCCAGGCCCAAAAAAAGCATCATAAAATCCCAAAATAAAACCAAACAGTGGAAAGAACACTGGTTCAGGCAGATGTTTTTTCCCAGGCTTTAAACCTAATTCTTTATTCAACAGATTAAAAATAAACACCGCCAATAATAAGAAGGGGATAATATATTTCATAAAATGATTAGAGATATAATTCACTAGCACGGCCCCCGTAACTGCGCCGAGAACCCCCATCAGCAAGCCACGGTAAATCATTTTGAAATTGATAAATCCTCTCCTGTGATATTTGTAGACTGCCATGCTCAGGCCAAATATACTCTGAAATTTGTTGGTTCCTAAAGCCGTGGTCACAGGCAAACCACTATATATCAGCGCAGGTACACTAATGAGCCCCCCTCCTCCCGTGATGGTATCTATAAAACCGGATAAGAAAGCCATGCCAAATAGAAAAAGATACAACATGTGAGTATGTAGAGAAAAATAGTGTTGCATGGGAACCAATTCCTCATTCATATAAATAACGAGTAGCGATTTTACACTAAAACTTGTAGGCAGTGATTAAATCATTATACTATTTACAGCCACCGTATTGTCTTGTTTATAATCTACATCCAATACGCGCAATTCCCGCCCGCCGCTGGCGGCTGTTTTGGCTAAGACTCTATTCATTAAATCTACACTGCGCCGCAACGCATGATCTAGATTTTTATAGGTCAAATAAGACCCCAAAAAAACGGCTGAAAACAAATCGCCGGTGCCACTCGGCGGTACTGGAAAAGTATATTCCTTCGCTGCCAATAAATAGTGCTGATTACCCTCCCCACCATAAATATGCAAGGTATCCGGCGCAACATCATTTAATTTAACACCGGTAATGATCACCACTTGTGAGCCCTTGTCTTGAAAAAATTGGGCTGTGGTTTTGAGATCAGCAACTGTTTTAATAGGAATGCCGGATAAAGTCTCCGCTTCATACTGATTCGGCGTAATAATATCAGCAACCAAATGGTGTTTAAAAAATTCCAATACCTCAGGCTTAACAAAACAATGCTGATTGCCGATGACCGGATCGCACAGATACAGCAAAGCTGGGTTTTTCGCCTTGAAACGCTTCACCGTCTCGGCTACTTCATGACAAATAGCTTCGCTGCCCATATAGCCAGATAAAATAGCTTGACAAGAAGGAATTAAATTTAACGTTTCCAAACCCAATATGACCTGGTGGATGTGTTCTTTGGAAAATATTTCGCCTTCCCAATGGCCATAACCAGTGTGGTTTGAAAATTGTACCGTATTCACGGGCCAAACATCATACCCCATCGCTTGCAGGGGATAAACCGCCGCCTTGTTGCCCACATATCCGTAAGCCACATGAGATTGAATGGATAAAATAGCCATTTTTTTTTCGCTTTTCTATTGCAATGGTACGAATTCTATCATAGAATGCCGATAATAGCATGGTGGCTAAGAATACAAGATAAGGAGATATGATCATGGCACAAAATAATGCCTTGTTTAACACGGATGATAATGATCAAGAAATTGTTCAAGAACGCTTAGATGAATTCTTTTCTTCTGTCATGGGGTTATTGCACAGTAATCCTGCTCAACCTAAACGTAATGCCAAAGAAATGGTCGAAATGCGCCGACAAGTGGAAGAGATTCTGATCAAAAAGCAAACTCGAGAATTGTATGAAGATACATTGCTAGAAATGGAAATTAGCTAGGGCTAACGTTCAATAAGGAGTTGTATATTATGAGGCATGGATATTTCGTAGGCAAGTGGTATTCTTAAAATTATTGTGTTTTTTCTTACAATGTCCTTGCACTTTCCCCAAAATAGTCTATAGTTAAAATAGAGGGTTCACTTAAGATTTCCTTAAGGTATCTGTTAGAAACCTTAACTGTTGAGGAGCTTCGCTTGGTAAAATGGCTTTTTGCTGACCAATCTCCTTATTATGTGGGGTCTACGCAATAGGGGTTATCGCCAGAACCTCCGAGTCTAGACCAACGATTTTCAACCCTGCCCTGGGTATTTAATCTGCGGGGCTGTGGTAGTGGTGTGCTGAGTACTTTTTCATTATCTCCGACACCACTTCCTAAGCACTCAGTAGCCGCTGTCGCAGCTCCGTAGATTACCTTCAAAGCATCTTTCCTTCTAGCTTGCGAAAGTGCGTAAAAATTCTTATTATGTAGACATTTGAGCCTTGAGTAAGTAACTAGTATGACAAACCGCATTCGACCTTTCTTAAAATGGGCTGGTGGTAAATTTAAGCTGAGCCATTGGATCAGCCAGCATTTACCTCTAGGTTCGCGCCTAATTGAACCGTTTGTGGGTGCAGGCGCTATATTTTTAAACAGCTCCTTTGATCATTATCTTTTAAGCGACTGTAATCCTGATCTCATCAATTTATATGAATGTTTACAGAAAGAAGGCGTGCCTTTTATTGATTTTTGTCAATCCTTTTTTACTGTGGCTAATAATACTGTGAAGCGTTATTATCATTTACGGCAGCGCTTTAATTGCAGTACTGATTTACACGAAAAAGCAGCGTTGTTTTTATATTTAAATCGCCATTGTTTCAACGGCTTGTGCCGTTACAATAATAAGGGGCATTTTAATGTACCCATGGGAGAATATACAAGACCTTATTTTCCTTACAATGAAATGCACGCTTTTCATGAAAAAGCACAACGCGCTATTTTTAGCTGTGAAGATTTTACCAGCATTATGCGTAAAGCATGCGCTGAAGATGTGATTTATTGTGACCCCCCCTACTATCCTCTCAGCAATTCTGCCAGCTTCACCCGTTACCACCTTTCTGATTTCACACTGGATAAACAAATAGTATTAGCAGATCTGTGCACAGAATTACAGCAAAAAGGAATGCGTATTATTGTTTCCAATCACGCCATACCCGAAACTCGGCGTTTATACAAACAGGCAAAAAAATTAGTCTTTTGTGATGTGCAGCGTACCATTAGCGCTACCGGCCATCAACGCGCAACCGTTAAAGAGCTGTTGGCCTTATATTTATGACACTATTAGATTTCGATGCTTTAGCAGCAGACATTAAGCAATGGGGCATCGCTTTGGGTTTTGCCGCTGTAGGCATCTGCGATGTAGATCTGAATACTTATCGCGCCGATTTGAACGCATTTATTGAAAAAGGTTTTCATGGCGAAATGGATTATATGGCACGCAACCCAGAGCTGCGCACCGATGCCACACATCTACTCGCGGGCGCTTTACGCATTATTTCGGTGCGCTTGAATTACTTACCGCCCAATACTCAACTGGTAAAACAATTAAAAAACAGCAAAAAAGCCTATATTTCTCGCTATGCCGTCGGTGGTGATTATCATAAATGGATGCGCAAACGCTTAGCCAAACTAGCCAAACAAATTAATGATCGGGTAGGTGGTTATGGTTATCGGGCCTTAACCGACAGCGCTCCTTTAATGGAAAAACCCATCGCTGAAAAAGCGGGTTTAGGGTGGATTGGTAAAAATACTTTATTACTCAGCAAAGAAGCCGGTTCGTGGTTTTTTCTAGGCGAGCTGCTCACCACCTTACCGCTGCCAGTTGATACCCCTGTCATTCAAGACGGTTGCCAAAATTGTCAGGCTTGTTTGAAAATATGTCCGACTGGCGCTTTGGTCAATGCCAAACAAATAGATGCTAGACGCTGCATTTCTTATTTAACCATAGAGCATAAAACGGCAATCCCTTTAGAATTAAGGCCACTGATAGGCAATCGCATTTATGGTTGTGATGATTGTCAACTCATTTGTCCGTGGAATCGCTATGCGCCCGCAACAGCTGAAACGCATTTTCACGCCCGCCACGATTTCGACAGCGCAGAATTAATAGATTTATTTTCTTGGAATGAAAATACCTTTTTAGAAAAAACCCTAGGCTCTGCTATACGCCGTTTAGGTCACGCGCGGTGGTTACGTAATATTGCCGTTGCCATGGGCAATGCCGTTTACGATGAGGCCATTATTACCGCCTTAAAACAGCGTTTAGACTATGCCGATATCATGGTCAAAGAACATATTGAATGGGCATTGGCGCAACAATTGTTAAAGAAAGATAAAGTGCCTATAGATGATCCCCTCTTGAAAAAAATAACAGCTAAGTTGAATGTACATTATTAGGCTATAGTGTTAGCGCCGACCCAGAGATTCCCCCTAAAGCGCGTGACCGCGCACTCTGAACTTTGAGGTAAAGTATTTTTTAGATTTTCAAAACACCCCAATCCTTCATTCCATTTAGGCAGCACAATTTTAATCGATCCCCCTTTACGTATTGAAAATTCCTTCGTCGCATAAACCCTTTACTTTCTACGTTGAACGTTTTGCACTGGAATGCTGGCTTCTTGTACTGGGTCAGCTGGTTGCGTCAACCTTTTGCCAAAAGCAATACCGTATGCTACTTCAAGAGTCACTACTAACCCATATTCATCGCGATAAGCTTCATAAGCTTTTTCTAAGCATTGCCACTGACGGGGTGTGATCAGACCTTTATTCATATTTTGCAAGAAATAAGTCGGTCCTTGCCGCACTGCTAACATTAATTGCGCAAAAGTTTTATAATATAAACTGAAATACTCTACATCGACTACGGGATTTTTAAATTGCGCGTGCTGCAATAAATCACCCCAATTGTGCATGTCTGTAAAAGTAGGGATATAGGGTTTATCGGATATGTTTAAAAATACTTGCCGTAATTCTTTTAAAGAATCCGGCGCCAAAACAGAAAATAACAACACGCCATTAGGTTTTAGAATGCGGTGAATTTCTAGAATAACCATTTCGGGAGTTGCACTCCAATGTAACATCAGGTGACAAAAAACCAAATCTACAGAATGATCTGCAAAAGGTAATAATTCTGCTCGCGCACACAACGCGGACTCTTTAGATTCGGCTAGATTGCGCAATTGAGAAAGCGCATAATCAACGGCAATTACGCGCGACTGTGGATAATGTTGTGTGAGCATTTCTGTAAAAATGCCGCTGCCTGCGCCCAGATCAACAATAACGCTCGGCTGCAGATTAAGTGAGGGTAAACGTTGCAATAAATTTTCGCCCACTACTTCGCTCACAGTGGTGTAATAATCACCGCGCGCGCCCAGACGTTGAAAATCAGCATAAATGCGGGGCGGATAAATAGCAAAAGATGTTTTCATAAATGCATTTTTAATATATAATTAGTAGAATTCTTAATGATGGTGTCTACTCTCTTATGTTTAACTTGTTATGGCCAACGCGTTGCCTTATTTGTCTACAAACTGTGGCCGCCACCCATCCCATCGAACACTTATGCTCGGGCTGTTTGAATATATTGCCATGGAATACACCCGCTTGTGCCCGCTGTGCGCAACCATTACCTAGCACGCAGCCCTATTGCGCACACTGTTTAAAAAATCCCATGCCACAGCAACGTACCTACATTGTGTTCCATTATACTCCGCCTATCAGCGATTGGATCCACGCCGCTAAATTTGGAGCAAGCTTCATCCATTGCCGTTTACTCAGTCAATTATTATCGCATACCTTGGCACGCAGAAGCACGCCTTGGCCACAATGCATACTGCCCATACCTTTACACCCCCGCCGCCTCCGGCAACGCGGTTATAATCAAGCCATTGAGATCGCACGCCCGCTGTGTCACCGTTTTGATATTCCCATGGATATCCGGTCTTTGCTGCGCCATCGTTATAACCAGCCACAAAGCAAGTTAGCTCTTAAAGAGCGCAAAAACAATGTGCGCGATAGCTTTCAGCTGCAACAACCCCTTGCCGTTTCGCATATAGCCTTGTTAGACGATGTAAGCACTAGTGGTAATACCTTAGAAGCCGCTAGTCGCGCTTTATTGATGCAGGGTCCTTTAGAATTAGAATATTGGTGTATTGCAAAACCGTTTTAATATATTCTTCGCATTTGGCTTTTGGGCTTTGTTGCCTGCGCCCATCTCGCCGCACAAGTCATGTATGAAATATATACTCCTTGTGCTCGAGAGCTAGGCGCCTCGCTTACTCAACTGCTGTGAGTATACTTTACCAAGTCTGTATCTTCTCACGATAATACCTAAGCTCGGCAATGGAATCATAAATATCATCCAACGCTCTATGCCGTGAGTCTTTCTGCAGCCCATCCAGGATTTCCGGACGCCACCGGCGGGCTAATTCTTTAAGCGTACTGACATCGATTTGTCTATAATGAAAATAGTGCTCTAATTCAGGCATGTGTTCTGCTAGAAAACGTCTGTCCTGACAAATGCTATTGCCGCACATAGGGGATACCCCGGCACGGATATGTTTTTTTAAAAAATCTAGTGTTTGTTCTTCTGCTTGGCGTTCATCGTAATGGCTAGCGCGCACTCTATCAACCAAACCTGATTTTTGATGTTGATTGACATTCCATTCATCCATACGCGATAACACTGCTTCGCTTTGGTAAATAGCGATTACAGGCCCTTCGGCCAATATATTCAATTCCTTATCCGTGATAATAGTAGCGATTTCAATAATGCGATCCGTCTTAGGCTGCAAACCTGTCATTTCTAGATCGATCCAAATGAGATCTAGGCCTTGTTGCGACATAATTTTATATCCTTGCATAATCATAACAAAATAATATACTCATAGCAGTTTATTTTTAGGCGCGGCGCCTAGCCCACAGGCAAAAGGAGTGTTTTTACGAATACCTGACTTTTGCGAAATGGGCACAATCCAGAAAACCTAAATTCAAATGCGAAGAGTATAGTAGCGATTAAATAACCTAAACACAAGCGCAGCCCTTGCTTTTTACCGCAAAAAAGCTTTCAATACACCCTATGGTAACTTTTATCGTATTCATCCTAGGCGCCTATTTATTAGGGTCTATTTCCAGCGCTGTGCTTATCTGCCGATTAGCAGGTTTGGGCGACCCGCGCGCACAAGGCTCTGGCAACCCGGGCACGACCAATGTATTGCGCATAGGCGGCAAGAAACTTGCCATTTTTACGCTATTTGGCGATGCGCTGAAAGGTTTTCTCCCGGTTTATATCGCTCATTTTACCGCCCTATCCGCCACAGCTTTATCTTTTGTAGCCTTAGCCGCTTTTATAGGTCATTTGTTTCCAATATTTTTTGGCTTTAAGGGCGGCAAAGGCGTAGCCACGGCATTGGGGGTTTTCTTGGCTCTGGCCTGGCCTGTAGGCTGCATGGCACTGATAACGTGGATTGTGGTTGCAGCTTTATTTCGTTATTCTTCTTTAGCGGCATTGGTTATGGCGATATTGTTGCCGCTGTATATTTATCTGTGGTCCAATCCACACTATTTAGTAGCGATGATTACGTTATCGTTATTATTGATTGTGAAACATCGCGATAATATTCGGCGTTTGCTATCCAACAGTGAAAGTAAAATCAAACTATAATTATACTCTTCGCATTTGATTTTTAGGTGTTGTGGCCTTCGCTCTCTCGCACTAGTATATGACAAGAGTACGTCACTCTTGGTGCTCGAGGACTAGTCTTCTACCCTATAGAACCAACTGCTATGAGTATATCCACAACTGCAACAATGCCCATGCCATTAGTCCTGCGGCGACGTCATCGGCCATCACGCCCCAACCACCGGGCAAATGTTTTTGCAGCCAGTTGATAGGCCAGGGTTTGAAAATATCCAAAATACGAAAGAGGATAAAACCAGCGATCAGCACATCTAATCTAAACGGCGCATGACACAGCGTAATCCACATGCCCACCATCTCATCCCACACGATGCTGCTGGGATCTTTTTTACGAAATGCTTTTTCAGAATAACCACACAGTGCTACGCCTATAGCAAAAGCGATAACTAACAACAACCCATATTGCCATAAGGGTAATTTACTCAACACATAAAAAAAGGGAATGGCGATAAGGCTACCCCACGTGCCGGGCATGCGTGGCAACAAGCCGCTGCCCAAACCGCAGCTTAAATAGTGCAATGGGTTTGATAATACCAATCGGATTATTTGTTTTTGGCTTAGGGGTTGTTTATCTGTCATTCGTAACTATTCCCATTTTTTCATTAAACTCAAAAACATCCACAAAACGATAATCTGGCATAGGGGCAACCCCCCGTGGTTGCCCATCTAGGGCAGGCACGGGGGCCTGCCCCTACGAATACAAGCATTAGCTACCGAATACCATTGACTCACGAGCCGCTCCTACAATAGATCTGCGTTTAGCCTTATTCTGATTTATCTGCTCTAGTTTGCGACGAACGCCATTCTACCGGTCTTAAGCTAGGCATCAATTTATCCAATACGGCATTGATATACTTAAAGCTCTCTTCTGCGCCATAAATTTTTGCCAGTTCAACCGCTTCGTTGATAACGACTCGGTAAGGCGATTCGTAGCAATGGGCAAATTCATAAGTCCCTAACAGCAAAATAGAACGCTCTATGGGATCAACTTGTTCTAAAGAACGATCTGAATCTTTAGCTATAACGCCGCTTAATATATCACACAGTTTTGCGTAATGTTCTAAAACACCACTTAGAATTTTATGGAAAAATTCTACATCCATTTGTCTAGCATATTCATCGACCGTAAATTGTCGACTAATATAATTTAATTCATTCCCCGTTAATAACCATTGATAAATGGCTTGCATGGCAAAGCGTCTAGACATGCGCCGTTTACGCGGATTAATATTTTGCATTGTTTACCTACCCTTCTCTATGTTTTAATTTTTGTATCTCTTTACGAAATGCCTCTAAATCTTCAAAAGATTTATACACTGAAGCAAAACGCACATATGCGACTTCATCTAATAACAGTAATTCTTCCATAACCCATTCTCCGATTAAAGAAGACTGCACTTCACGCTCGGCTACAGCGCGCAAGCGGCTCAAAATATGGTGGATGGCTGCTTCGATTGCATCTGTAGCCACAGCGCGTTTTTCCAAGGATTTTAAAATACCCACTCTTAACTTGTTTTCGTCAAATTGACTGCGCGTACCGTCGCGTTTGATAATACGTGGCCACGATAACTCTACCACTTCAAAAGTCGTGAATCGTTCATTGCAGGATAAACATTCCCGCCTGCGCCGAATTTGATCCCCCGTGACCACCAAGCGCGAGTCAATCACCTTTGTTTCTTGAAAATGGCAAAATGGACAATACATCGTAAAACTACCTACTCCTGGATACGTCCTTATTGATAAACCGGAAAACGTTGACACAATTGTAACACTTCTGTGCGAACTTGTTGCAATACGCGCTCATCACTGATATTTTCCAACACGCGCTGTATCCACTCGGCTAAAAGGCGCATCTCGGCTTCTTTAAAACCGCGCGTCGTTGCTGCGGGCGTACCCAAACGCAAGCCGCTGGTGACAAAAGGCGAGCGCGTTTCATGCGGAACTGTATTTTTATTGACCGTGATGTTGGCCTTCCCTAAAGCTTCTTCCGCATCTTTGCCCGTATAAGGTTTATCCAGTAAGCTTAACAAGAATAAGTGGTTATCGGTACCCCCAGAGACAATGTTAAAACCCTTTTCCATCAGTAGAGATGCCAAAATTCGCGCATTTTTAACCACCTGCTGTTGATACGCCTTAAATTCGGGTTGTAAGGCTTCTTTAAATGCCACAGCCTTAGCAGCAATAACGTGCATTAAAGGCCCACCTTGCATCCCTGGAAAAACAACTGAATTCAGCTTTTTCTCAATTTCCGGATTCGATTTGGCTAAAATTAAACCACCGCGCGGTCCGCGTAAGGTCTTATGAGTAGTTGAAGTAGTGACATCCGCGATGGCAACCGGAGAAGGATATACGCCCGCCGCAACCAATCCGGCTACATGCGCCATATCGACTACAAAATATGCATCAATGCGATCGGCAATTTCTCGAAAAATAGACCAATCTACGCTGCGTGAATAAGCCGAAAACCCCGCTAAAATCATTTTAGGCTTGTGTTCTAAGGCTAAGGCTTCAACCTGTTTATAATCTATGTAGCCTTTTTCATCCAAGCCATAAGAAATAGGACGATATAATTTGCCGGAAAAATTGACTTTAGAACCATGCGTTAAATGCCCACCTTGCGATAAGTCCATACCCAAAAAGGTATCACCCGGCTCCATTAAGGCCATATACACCGCGGCATTGGCTTGAGAGCCTGAATGCGGTTGCACATTGGCATAAGCGGCTCCAAACAATTCTTTGACGCGATGAATGGCAATACTCTCGGCAACATCTACATATTCGCAACCACCATAATAGCGCTTACCCGGATAACCTTCAGCATATTTATTGGTTAATTGCGACCCTTGCGCTTCTAATACTGCCGGACTGACATAATTTTCAGAGGCGATTAATTCTATATGCTCTTCTTGCCTACGTTCTTCGGCGGCAACAGCCTGATATAATTCTGGATCGACCTCGGCTAACGAGGAATGTTTATTAAACATGCTGATTCCTTAGAAATAGGCTTAATGAGAACATAATTGTACAATAAAGGTAAGGAAAAAGCGAGCCGAAAAATCAGTAAGAGTCAAAAATTATTGTGAAATCAAAATGATAGAGACCTTGCGCGCTATCGCCGTCGCGAAGAAAGGCCCTATAGAATAGACCAGAAACACCTAAGATGGGCGTTTCCCCAATGCCTTTTCTATTTTTTTATCGGTTTTATATTGACTTAATGCGTACACCGACCATAGAGCTGCAGGGATCCAGCCAATCAATGTAATTTGTAATAACAAGCAACAAATACCAGCTAGAGGCCTGCCTATGGTGAAGAATTGTACGAATGGTAGAAATATGGCTAATAGTAATCTCATTGAGCAACTTCCTCCGCAAATAAGACAATGATACCATTCCATATGCTCATTTTAAATATCTCACATTGCTTTTCACACGCCAATCGGTTATCTTATGCACAATCCAACTTTGAAGAGGTCCCCCTGTGGCACAATACATCTACAACATGCGCGGCGTCAGTAAAATCGTTCCACCCAATCGCACTATTTTAAAAGACATTTATCTTTCCTTTTATCCAGGCGCTAAAATCGGCGTATTGGGTTTAAATGGCTCGGGCAAATCGACACTATTACGGATTTTGGCCGGCATCGATCGTGAATTTGAAGGCGAAGCCAAAGCCAATCCCGGCACGCGTATCGGTTATTTACCTCAAGAGCCGCAGTTAGACCCTACCAAAACCGTACGCGGCAATGTAGAGCTGGCCGTTGCTGAAACGCTGCAACTATTACAACAATTCAACGACATCAGCCTACGTTTTGGTGAGCCTTTAAGCGATGACGAAATGAATACGCTATTGGAAGAGCAAGGTAATTTGCAAAATAAAATCGACGCTGTGAATGGTTGGGATATAGAACGCACTTTAGAATTAGCCGCTGATGCACTGCGTTTACCCGCTTGGGATGCCAATATCAATCAGCTTTCGGGCGGTGAAAAACGTCGTATCGCTTTATGTCAATTGTTATTATCTTCACCCGATATGTTGCTGTTAGACGAACCGACTAACCACCTCGATGCAGAAAGTGTCGCTTGGTTAGAGCATTTCTTACAAAGTTACAAAGGCACTGTCATCGCTGTTACCCACGATCGCTATTTCTTAGATAACGTCGCTGGCTGGATCTTAGAATTAGACCGCGGAGCAGGTATTCCTTTTGAGGGCAATTATTCTTCGTGGCTAGAACAAAAAGAACAACGCTTAGCGCAAGAAGAACGTCAAGAAAAATCGCATCAAAAAGCCTTGGCGGCAGAATTGGAATGGGTACGCGCTAATCCTAAGGGCAAACGCACTAAAAACAAGGCTCGTTTAGCACGTTTTGAAGAAATGAATTCTAAAGAGTTTCAACAACGTAATGAAACTCAAGAAATTTATATTCCGCCAGGACAACGTTTGGGTGACGTCGTCATTGAAGCCAATAAGCTCCATAAAACCTTCGATGGCCGTATTTTATTTCAAGATCTGTCTTTCAGCTTACCTAAAGGTGGCATCTTGGGCATTATTGGTGCCAATGGTGCGGGTAAATCTACTTTATTAAAATTAATTACTGGACAAGAAAAACCGGATAGCGGCAGTTTGCGTATCGGTGAAACGGTGCAGTTGTCGTATGTAGATCAATCGCGCGATACATTGAATGCGAAGAAAACTGTGTGGGAAGAGTTATCCGATGGCCTCGATCAAATCATTGTCGGCAGTTATCAAGTTCCCTCACGCGCTTATTTAGGCCGTTTCAATTTTAAGGGAAGCGACCAACAGAAATATATAGGCGATCTGTCTGGCGGTGAAAGAAACCGCGTGCATTTGGCAAAAATGTTAAAAAGTGGTGGCAATGTTTTATTATTAGATGAACCTACCAACGACTTAGACGTAGAAACCCTGCGTGCCTTAGAAGAAGCCTTGCTGACATTCCCAGGCTCTGCGGTAATCGTCTCGCACGATCGCTGGTTTCTAGATCGTGTCGCAACGCATATACTGGCCTTTGAAGACGACGGCAGCGCCACTTGGTTTGAAGGCAGCTTTAGCGAATATGAAGAAGATAAGATCAAACGTTTAGGGACCGATGCACTGCTTCCTAAGCGCATCAAACAACGCGTCGCCATGATGAATTAAGCGACATGAATAAGCAAACTATTGCTTTGGTAGTGCAATGCCCGCCGGATCAAAGCAGTAGCCTCTGTGCATTTCGGTTGGCGCAAACGATAGTTTCTAGTAATGATGCAACCCTGAGCGGTATTTTTTTTTACGGCGACGGCGCTTATCATGCGCTCCGTCCTGTGTTAGATTGGAGCGCGTTGCAGGTAGATTTGGGCGTTTGCGTAGCGAGCTTGCAGCGCCGTGGAGGCGAAGAGGCGGTAGTAGGTAGTTTTAACAGTGTAGGTTTAGGATATTTGGCAGCGTTGTACCAGCAGAATAATAAGGTGATTGTTTTGGGGTGAGGGTTGGGTTACATGTTAATCCCTGGATTGCTTCGCAAGCTCGCAATGACAGGGATCCTCGTTAATGACAGATTCTGGGAAACAGTATGAACCACAACATCGTTTGTATTAAACAAAGCGCTCGTAATGAACAACATGAATATGAATGTTTAGATCTCATCATGGCGCTGGCAAGCTTTGATTATCGCATACAGCTCATTTTTTACGGCGATGGCGTCTATTCCTTATTCGATACCCATACCGAATCCACTTATAACAAACGTTTACAAGCATTGCCGCTGTTCGACGTTAACGACATTTGGGTAGATGAAGCTAGTTTAAATACGCGGCAATGGAATGTGTCGCACTTACCCGATCTGGCTAAGCCTATCGCATCGACAGAGTTAAAAGCTTTATTAAATAACAGTCTGGCGGTTTATACGTTATGAGTATATTGTATCTATGGCAAAAACCAAACTGGCATGATTTTCCCAGCGCGGTATTCGATGCTACCGATGCTTGCATTTTAATAGGCGATGGTGTTTTTGCAGCGGTGTTGCAGGAAGAAAAACCTACCCTACCCTGCCCGCTCTTTATCTTGGCAGAAGATTTAGATACAAGAAAAATTTCATCGTCGCTCAATGCAACGATAATCGATGAGGCACAATGGCTACGCTTGATCTTAGCGCACAGCAAAGTAGTGAGTTTTTGATGATAGCGTTTACCCAAGAAGGTTATTTGGAAGATCCTAGTCTGTGGACAGAAATCCTCGCCATAGAAATAGCACAACAAGAAGGAATAGAATTAACGTCACACCATTGGCAAATTTTACATGCGCTACGCCAGTTCTATCAGCAATATGCCCTGCTGCCCACTATGCGCGTTTTTTTAAAATACTTGCGTCAGGAATTAAAATTAAGCGATATAGACAGCGCGCAATTATATGCGTTATTTCCTAAAGGGCCTATTTTACAGGGTACTAAAATTGCAGGGCTAGCTAAGCCTAAACATTGTATTTGATTAGGTGAGGTCCATCACGATAGACAGTGTGCCCGTGCTAGCGCCTTGAGTATATTGACACACCGCCGCGCCTTGGGCTGTTTTTGTTATTGTATTACCGTCTTTGTCTTTCCCCACCGCCGTTACCCCTCCCCCAGTAGGATTAGTAAGGGTATAAGTTCCATATTTATGGGTAACACCGTTCAACGTTACCGTTCCCGGAGAAGGCAAAGGTAACATGCTGGACAATTGTGTCGCTAAAGTACCGCAAATTCCGCCAGCCTTATTTTTAAAAGTAGATGTCGCACTCGTTTTAACAGGTACATTGTAAAAGCTAATACCGAGGTAATTGCCGCTGGTAGATACGACCAAAGAATTAGGTTGTATGGACCAAGGGTTCACCGTATCAGAAGCCGCTAACAATCCCGCCGCTTGTAAATCGGCCAAAGGAACTTTGCCTGAGGTATAGTTAGGCGTTTGTGCGTAAGCACGCACCGCATTGCCTATATCCCTTGTTATATTAATGGTGGCTACCATATTGGCATTACTATTGGCGGTTTGAAAATAAATCACAACCGCCATAATAACAACAACCCCTACCGCCAACGCCAGCACCGTTTCCAGCAAGGTTAACCCTTTTTGTTTACAACGCATGGCTACTGTCATTGGCGAATTGTTCACGATTTTTCCCTACCTCGGTTTAAAGATTACGCGTAATTTCACACAGTCCGCCGGTCGTTTTACCATCGACTGTTTGCTCTACATCACCAGTTGCAGCACCCTGCGATGCATTAGCAACTGCCAAACAAAGAGCATCGTCATACCCAAGGCTACTAATAGTAATTGCGATCGTACCAGGTGAACCTTTATTAGTGCCCGTGCTTGCCGCCACAGTTGCCGTGTAGTTACCCCCCCAAGGATCGCTCATTGGAGTTGGCAGATAACCCACTCCCTGCAACACACCGATAGCATCCGTCGCTGGCGCTTCTGGAGTAATTAAAGCGTTTAAAGCAGCTGATCCAGGCGCAATGTAATTGTCAGCTGCCGCCACAATAGTATTTATATCTGTCGTCGCCTTACTGGTATTCTGGCTATTCTTGGTCGAGGTATAAAATATAACCGCGGCAATCACGATCAACGCACCCACCGCTATCGCAAACATGGTTTCTAATAACGTTATACCCGCCATTTTGCTAATCGGTTTTCTCATCAACATTTGTTTCATCACATTATCTCCTCAAAAAATTAAAAAAACTAAAACACTTAAAAAAAAACTATTTTTCCCTTCGGCTTCAACCCCCCACATTCGGCTAAACTCTAAACCATTAGCAGAACCTTGATCTGCCGTAGGGGGTTGCCCCTACGAATCCACTGTTGGCAGCAGAAAAAACCTTTACCAAATCGATCTGTTTATCCTTCTCTTACCAACCCTTTCCCTTAACCGAATACCATTACCACCTTACAGGGTAAACACAAAACTACAGCCCGTAGTACCCGCAGTAGCCGTACCCCCAAGCGCTTGCTCAATAGCAACACAACTCTTATCCGGAGTGTCACCCGTAGGTGAGCCTAGGCTGACTATCGTGATAGTCGTTGTAGGGGTTGCGGTGCTCGTGCCTGCAGTCATTACCGCTTTGTACTCCTGCCCCCACGGATCACTCATGGGACTAGGCAAGTAATCCGCGCCTTGTAACACCGACACCGTATTAGCATTATCCGCGGTTAGGTCACTCAGCCCCCCCATTACCATATAGGTATGCGTTTGCCCCACAATGGTGTTGAGATCCTTTACAGCCTTCGTGATATTGGCACTTTGTTTGCTTGAAGCGTAAAACGCAACCGCAGCCACCAATACCAGCGCACTAATGGCCAAGGCAAACAGGGTTTCCAATAAAGTTAAACCCTTCATATGCCAGCCTGATTTTCTGGTTAAGATTGCGGGCATTACGCCTCTCCATTTCATTTTTCAACATTGGTGCACAGTATATTATGCCCCATAACGGACTTTATTAAGACTATCTTAATAGCGCGTTATTTACCCCATTCAAGGAAATCGATAGTTAAAAGCACAATCATAACCTGCAGTCGCGGGCTCAGTTGCCAATCCACCACTAGCCTGGGCTGCTTTCCATATCGCTTGACATCGGCCATCGCCTGCGCTGGGGTTGTCCTGATTTACCTTATTTAACCCCGGGATAGCAATAGTGATATACCCAGAGTACTTAGTCAATGAAACAACATAAGGCTGTCCCCAGGGAGTATTCAAGGGATCGGGTAAAAAACCGGCGTCTTGTACCGCTTGTAATTGGGCTTCACTGCTTAAGGTTGTATCAAATTTATAACCGCTGGCTAGATAAGACTTATACCCTGCTCTAATAGCATTTAGGTCGGTCATCGTTTGGCTCACATTGGCGCTTTGTCTAATGGATTTATAGACTATCACCACAGCAATCAATACAAAAGCACCGACTGCCAGCGCAAACATCGTTTCCAAGAGCGTTAAGCCCTTCATTTGAGTTGTAGGTCGATTAATTACCATTTCAGCCACCGTTCTATTTGCCAAAGTTTGAGCACATCATAGAACATAGGATGGCAATACGTCAATTCAGGTAAGGCTTTTCTCTTTTTAGCTGAGATCCATAATGATAGCTAGAGGCCCGCCCGAAGTACCTTGGCACACAGCAGCAGCATTGCCAGAGGGGATTGGGCACGTCGTACCACCACAGGCTGTCGTGGGCCAAGTTCCCGTCATAGCTGTACTCGTAATGTTGTAGGTAACGCCATTCAGCGTGGCGGACCCCGGAGCAGGTAACGGTAAAGAACTAGACAACTGTTGAGCTAAATTAGCACAGATGCCACTATTACTCGCCGCGCCCGGCACAGAATTAAAATAAATTCCCATGTAATTACCACTCGTAAACACAGTGGGCGAAGTAGAGCTGGACCACGGATTAACCCTATCATTAGCAGTTAACAGACCCTGAGATTGTAAGGTAGACAAACTAATTGAACCGGGTGCATAACTAGACGTTTGTGCGTAAGTACGCACCGCATCGCTTATATTACCTACTGTTTTTATGGTAGCGGCTATATTAGAACTGTTCTGGATGCTTCTGAAAAAAAGTAAGATACCACCGACAATTATGATAGCTACCGCCAATGCCAGTAACGTTTCTAGCAGGGTTAAACCTTTTTGCTTATAACTCGATGTTACTGACATTGTCGATAGTCTCCTTAAGACCTATAGCGGATAGGTAAACTTACAAGTAGCACCCGCCGTAACTGTAGCTGCTGTACCCACCAAACCAGTTATTGCTGTGCAATTCTTATCACCGGTACCACCTATACCACCAACGGTGATCTCAACTGTTCCGTTTGCAGTTCCGGCAATCGTATAGGCCGAACCCCAAGGACTATTGAACGGGTTTGCTATAAAACCTCCATTTGCAAGTGTAGTATCTGTAGCCCCACTTGCTGAATTGCCAGCCGCTATATACGATTGTACAGAAGCAACTATAGTAGTCATATCATTCACTACTTTATGGGCATTAGCGTTTGTTTTAGCCAGTATAAAGGCTGCAATTATCCCCGCCACCACTAGAAAACTAATAACTAGTGCAAGCAGCACTTCCATCATCGTAAAACCCTCCATATTACTGAAAGGTTTTCTTATTAACATTTTCTTCATTTCATTCTCTCCTAAAATTAAAAAAACACACGAAATCTTTTCATACGTCCTACTGGTAGTATAGCTTAAAAAACCAGTATAGCCAGGTTGCCCTTAACTTCCCAAAACTTGTGAAATAGCGTAAGTTCCCATCACCATCAATCCAGCCACACCAGCACCCAAAGCTAAAATAAGCGAGCCTAACAGCTTAGCCACTTTATTCAGCATGGCCATGCTGTTCAGTGTGGCTTGCTTACCCTGGCGCACCAAGGCATGTTCAAAGCCCTTGGCCTCAGCGATAGCGCGTAGACGTATAATATTCACGCGATCAATTAAGCCCGTATCCAATACATCGGCAATATTGCCTTCGCCCTTACCCAAACGTCGTTCCATTAAGCGCATATGAAAACGCAAGTAAGTACTGGCTTGGCTGGAAATTAAAGTTAAGGCTTGCTTAAACACCACCCCATTCAATACCAATAATCCCAACGTTTCCATAAAACTGCCCGCCGCCAACTTGCGATAAAGACTCAACAGCGGTAATTTGTCTATAGTGTCGCGGCCCGGACCGATATAGGTTTTCAGTACTATATTAAGCCCTATAATAAACCCAATAATTCCTAAAACAATTAGCCACCAGTCATCGGTTAAAAATTGGGCTAAGTTGTATAATACCTGACCGCTTGTTGGCCATATAGAGACAGGCTTAATTACGGCAAATTGCTCCAAAATGCCGCCCTTGCTGTTAAAACTCATGACAATACCGCAGGCAAAACTCAATACTACTAATGGATAAGTTAACTCGGAGAAGAGAGTGGATACCACCGCTGAACGCTGCCCTAAGGCTTCCGCTGCCACACGTATATTGTGCACCATGGTGCCGCCTTGCTCACCGATACGCACTAGCTCGACGACATAATGCGGAAACCAACCCACCATGCCATCGGAAAAAGATTGTCCTTGAGCCAGTGAGCGGCGGATACTTTTAGCCGCTTTTTTCGCTGATCCTTCTAACACGCTTTCCAGTACGTCAATGGCCTTATTGGCGGGCACACCGTCTTCTACCAAGGTAGCCAAATCTTCTAAAAAACTTTGCTGATCTCCCCCGCGGAATAACATATAATCTAACTTGGAGTCCTTGGAGTCTTTTTTGGAAAATTCTTCTTTGGCCATAAAGCGGGTTTATCCTTTTTTCAATTGGTTTATGTGTGAATAAGCATAGAGTATATTAGGGGAAATAGCCAATTTTATATTCGGTTTAGAGCTCTTTTGCTAGGCTATAGACCATTTTATTAAAGCTAGCTTAATACAGTTTTCTGGATCGCTATGTACAGCAATGTTGTCCTCTTCGCGCAGTGGGGAAGAAGCGCAAAAACTTAAATTGAAGCTGGATCGCCTGCCTTCGGCCGAGGATGACAATACCTTCGTTTTTAAACCTACAACAGGGTGGACACAGTTCTGGGAGCCTTCTCGATTGCCTCCTACGGCAGGGCATAATGTGCATCCATGCGCTACTGACAAACCCCTTGCGAAACGATATAATAGCCTTCCATATAAACGGGTACTTTATTGAACATGAAACAAGAAATCGGCCACCTCATTGAAAGCGCATTAGCTGCCCTGCGAAAGCAAGGCTTAGTACCCGCAGATATTCACCCTAACATCCAGATTGAACATACCCGCGATAAGCAATTTGGTGATTTTGCCTGCAATATCGCCATGCTATTAGCCAAACCGCTGCAATTAGCACCGCGTGCGGTAGCTGAACACATTATTGCTCATTTGCCGCAACATCCCCTTATCCGCCGGGTGGACATTGCTGGTCCCGGGTTTATTAATTTCTTTGTGGAAACCCAGGGCTTTTTGGCGGTCATTCCCCGAGTTTTAGAGCAAAAAGAACGCTATGGCAACAGCGCCTTAGGCCAAAATGAATCGGTTTACTTAGAATTCGTATCTGCCAACCCTACTGGCCCCTTACACGTAGGTCATGGCCGTGGTGCCGCTTATGGTGATACTTTAGGCAATTTATTAAGCAGTCAAGGGTATGCAGTACATCGCGAATATTACGTCAATGATGCCGGACGGCAAATGAATATTCTCGCTTTAAGTGTTTGGCTGCGTTATTTAGAACTGTGCGGCGAAACTTTCGTATTCCCTACGAACGCGTATAAGGGCGATTATGTCATCGCAATAGCGCAACAATTAAAAGAAATGCATCAAAACGAGCTTCAACGTGCTACCACCGCTTGGTGGCATAACATTACCCCCGACGAGGGTGAAACCAATGGCGATAAAGATAAACACGTAGACGATCTAGGCAACGCCATGAAAAAAACTTTAGGTGCAAGCAACTACGATATTATATTTAATTTAGCCTTAAACACTGTATTAGCCGATATACGCGATGATTTAGACGGCTTTGGCGTGCACTTTGATCAGTGGTTTTCTGAAAAACAATTGATGCAACAAGGACTGTTACAGCAGGGCATAGATCAGTTAAAAGTTTTAGGTCACACTTATGAGCAAGCAGGTAATCTATGGTTTAAAGCCACTGAATTTGGCGACGAAAAAGATCGCGTTTTAGTGCGTAAAAACGGCCAACCCACTTATTTTGCTTCGGATGTCGCTTATCATGTTTTAAAATTTTCTAAAGCAACGCGCATTATTGATATACTGGGCGCTGATCACCACGGTTACGCGCCACGCATTAGAGCCGTCCTGCGCGCCTTAAATTTAGACTGCAATCGTTTGGCGGTAGAACTCATTCAATTTGCGGTATTGTACAGGGGTAAAGAACGAGTACAAATGTCTACTCGTAGCGGCTCCTTTGTCACCTTACGTGCTTTAAGAGAAGAAGTCGGTCGGGATGCGGCGCGCTTTTTTTATGTAGCACGACGCCATGAACAGCACATGGATTTTGATTTGGATTTAGCAAAATCTAAAAGCAACGATAATCCCGTATATTATATTCAATATGCCCACGCGCGTATTTGCAGTGTCTTTAGGCAATTGCAAGCACAAGGACTAGAGTATAACGAACGCGAAGGTTTAGCGCATTTGGAAGCATTGAACCTAGATGAAGAAAAAGAATTGTGTGAAAGTTTAAACCGCTATCCAGCGTTATTAGAACAAGCCGCCTTACAATACGAGCCGCATTTAATTGCGCATTTTCTAAAAACACTGGCGGCACAGTTTCATACTTATTATAATTCGCACCAATTTTTGGTGACGGACAGTATGCTGCGGAATGCGCGCTTGTGCTTAATTGGCGCCATACGATACGTTTTACAGCATGGATTAACCCTACTTGGGGTAAGTTACCCGGAAGTTATGTAAATAAAAAAGGAACCTGACTTTTATGGCTACAGCTAAAAGAAAACGCGCAACCCCCTCGTCTAGTTCTAGGCGCCGTAGAAGCAATAACCGCGGCGGTTCAAAGTTTACCTATTATGCAGTCTTATTAGTCATTGGCGCTGCCGCGATTGTTTTTTACGATCGCTATATAACGCCGCTACCCTTGTTATCCACACATCCGCAAAAAATAGTGGCAAGCAAGTCTAAGTCCAAAAGCGCTTTTGTAGAGCCAGATTATCAATTTTATACCTTACTACCGCAAGGCAATGGTACACAGAAATCTACTGCTGCCACGCCAGTGGCGGCAAAACATGCCGCCACAACTACCCCTGTTGCTGCTGCCAGTGCTCAAAGCCCAACACCCACTGCAACGACCCCATCCGCTGCAAAAACCCCTGCACCCATTACAGCCGCTACTCCGACCGTGGTCACACCGCCTAACCATCATTATGTTTTACAACTCGCCGCTTTTAGACGTTATCAAGACGCGGATGAATTAAAAGCGAAATTGATTTTGCAAGGCTATCCTACCACCATCAGCAGTGCTACTGTAAATGGCACGCAGTGGTATAGGCTGTCCATCGGTTCTTACACTACCCTTGACGACGCTAAAATTGTACAAGCAAAATTAGAACAAACACACTTAGTCCGTCATACCCAGGTTATTCCGCAATGAAGAGATTACCCCTCCGTTTTGCGTGGATTATGCTGTGCTCTGCCAGCACAACGGCCTATTATTCTCTAAAAACTATTTTTTATGCCCATAAAAAGCCACCCAGCAGACCAAAATTAGATGCAATCATTACCGCTTGGGCGCGATCTTTATTGAATATCATCCAGCTAAAATACGATATTATTGACACACATGCTATTCAATTCCAAGAACACACGCCGTACATCTTCATGAGCAACCACTTAAGCTTATACGATATTCCATTATTGTTGGTCTCTTTA
This sequence comes from Gammaproteobacteria bacterium, assembly GCA_021156165.1. Classification (GTDB taxonomy): domain Bacteria; phylum Pseudomonadota; class Gammaproteobacteria; order UBA1113; family UBA1113; genus VFKP01. The sequence continues at coordinate 32,985 of JAJNBM010000004.1, forward strand.
CCCGGCACGGTACGTATGGTAGCGAAGAAAGAATTATTTAAGGTGCCCTTGTGGGGCGATGCTATGCAACAAAGTGATTTTGTAGCCATAGATCGCGAAAATGGTACACAAGCCATAAAAGATTTAGAACTAGCCGCCCAGAAAATGACGCAGGGTATTCGCCTGTGGATAGCGCCTGAAGGGACCCGTTCGCACGACGGTCAATTACAGGCTTTTAAAAAGGGCGCTTTTAACCTAGCCATCCAAACCGGTGCTACCATTATTCCTGTGACTATCATCGGTACCGATAAATTACTGCCCGCAAAAACATGGCGGTTTCGTTTAGGGCAAAAAGTGTCGGTGTATTTGGGCGCACCCATAGACGCCAAGCAATATACTTTACGCGATCGCATGAAGTTATTACAGCGAGTGCGTGATGCAATTGCAGCGCCGTTAGGTGGGGAGAAATAGCCCCTGTTTCAGCGTAAAATTAGGGTTTGTTTTCTTTGAATTTATATGAAAAAGCTTCTGGCAGCACGCAGCTACCCGTCCTACAGTGAGACTAATAAAGTAAAGCGACACTTACAAACCCAGGATTTTTACCTCTGGATGGCTTCGCCTTGTTCGCTGAGCTCACTGGCTCGCAATGACAAACTTCGCGAACAGTAACTTATCGTGCAATTTAATAGTTCGAGCAAGCATTATCAAGTCACTTCTTTAAAAGTGAATTTGCATGACCTTATTTTAGGATGATACACTAACTTCATATAACCACAGCCCCTAGAGATGTTCTATTTATGTCTACCGCTACCCCCGCCCCTACACACCGCAAGGTTTTATCTGTCTTTACCCTAGTCATGATCAACGTCATCGCGGTGGATAGCCTAAGAAGCTTGCCGATTAATGCCGAATTTGGCACTAGCTTAATTTTTTACTATGTATTAGCGGCTTTGTTATTCTTCTTTCCCGTCTCTTTTGTGGCTGCCGAGCTGGCTACAGGCTGGCCGCAAACGGGCGGCATTTACATTTGGGTACGCGAAGCCTTTGGCAAACGTTGGGGCTTTGTCACTATTTGGCTACAGTGGTTTTATAACATAGTCTGGTATCCCACCATTTTGGCTTTTGTGGCCACTGCCCTGGCCTATTTATTCAACCCAGCACTCGCCCACAGTAAAACGTATCTCATCAGCGTCTTGCTAGGCAGTTTCTGGGTGACAACTTTAATCAATTGTGGCGGCATACAACTATCCAGCTGGGTCAGCACCATTGGTGCCATCGTCGGCACGCTACTACCACTCGCCTTTTTAATTATATTGGCCGTCGTATGGTTGTTATCAGGTCACCCTAGTCAAATTGATTTTCATTGGCATTCCTTCATTCCCACGCATCACACGAGCGGCGATCTGGCTTTCTTAGTGGCAGTATTATTTGGTTTACTGGGCATGGAAATGTCCGCTACCCATGCCGAAAATGTGCGCCATCCCAAACGCGATTACCCTAAAGCCATTGCCTATTCCGCTTTAATTATTTTATTGTCTTTAGCCCTATCTTCTCTGGCTATTGCCATCGTTATTCCTAAACAGCAACTCGATTTGGTTTCTGGTCTAATTGATGCTTTTGTCGCTTTCTTAACGCCCTTTCATTTACAATCATTCACACCGTGGCTTATTTTAATGATCATCCTCGGCGCTCTTTGCAGTGTTTCGACTTGGGTTATAGGGCCAGTGCGAGGGCTTATGGTTGCAATTGAAGATGAGTGTTTACCAGCCTGGCTCAGTTATACAAATAAAAAAGAAGCGCCTGTGACTTTGCTATTGTTACAAGCCGTTATTTTTAGCTTGATTTCTCTTACCTTTGTTTATATGCCCACAATACAAAGTTCATATTGGATATTATCGGCATTGGCAGCACAGTTGGCGATGATCGTCTATGTCTTTATGTTCGCCGCCGCTATTTATCTGCGTTATAAATATCCTTTACACTACCGCACCTATAATGTGCCTGGCGGCACGGCAGGCATGTGGATTTTAAGCGGGATGGGGGCTATAACTTGTATAGTGACTATAATCTTGGGTCTAGCGCCCCCTACGGGTATAGACGTAGGCAACACCTGGAATTACCCGTTTAAGTTATTAGGTGGCATTATCTTATGCGTGCTAATTCCGCTGGCCTTGTTTCAAAAAGCGTGTTTGGTAGACCCTGTAGAAAATAAAGAAACCACGTAAAGTCTAGGCGTAATATTCAATTGCTCAGGCCCGTCATTGCGAGCTTGCGAAGCAATCCAGTAAAACTTGGAACAATGAAACGAATAGCTCTTACCCTAAGGCTGATAAACAACGTGGGGTCTTATAAAACAGCGATTTTTACCCCTGGATTGCTTCGCAAGCTCGCAATGACGACTCCCAGGCTAAAAAAGCGTTACTTCGGGCCTAAAATAATTGCCATTAACTACTATAATACAGATCAAACTCCAACGGATGCGTCATCATAGACACTTGCTTCGCTTCTTTTGCTTTTAAAGCTATATAAGCATCGATAATGTCGTTGCTAAATACCTCGCCTGCTAACAAAAAGCTGCGGTCGGCGTCTAAAGCATCTAATGCTTGAAATAAACTATCTGCTACGGTAGGAATATCCTGCATTTCTTCGGGTGGCAAATGGTATAAATCTTTGTCTATAGGCTCACCGGGATGAATTTTATTTTGGATACCATCTAACCCCGCCATCAACATGGCAGCAAAAGCCAAGTAGGGATTACATATCGCATCTGGAAAGCGAACCTCAATCCGCCTAGCTTTAGGGCTAGGTGTAAACGGCACGCGTATAGAAGCAGAACGATTGCGGGCTGAATAGGCTAACATTACTGGCGCTTCAAATCCCGGTACTAAACGCCTATAACTGTTCGTAGAGGGATTGGTTAAAGCATTTAAGGCACGCGCATGTTTGATAATACCGCCTACATAATATAAAGCCGTTTCAGAAAGTCCTGCGTACTCTTCTCCGGAAAATAGATTAACACCATTCTTCATCAAGGATTGATGGCAATGCATACCACTGCCGTTGTCTCCCACCAATGGCTTTGGCATAAAGGTTGCCGTTTTACCATATAAGTGTGCCACGTTATGTACTACATATTTAAAAATTTGCATCTCATCCGCTTTCTTTAGCAAGGTATTAAAACGAGTGCCAATTTCATTTTGATTTCCAGTAGCAACTTCGTGGTGATGCACTTCTACAATTAAACCCATCGCCTCCAATGTATTACACATGGCAGAGCGTATATCTTGTGAAGAATCTACTGGCGGCACCGGAAAATAGCCACCTTTCACACCCGGGCGGTGACCTTTATTACCCTCTTCTAATACATTCCCTGAATTCCATGCACCCTCTACTGAATCTATCTGATAGGAAGCACTGTGCATATTAATAGACCAACGCACATCATCAAAAATAAAAAATTCTGGCTCCGGCCCAAAATAGCACGTCTCCGCAATGTCGGTAGCCTGTAAATAATTTTCAGCACGCGCCGCTAAAGCCCGGGGGCAACGCTGATAGGGCAGCATGGTGTTAGGCTCGATCACATTGCAACGAATGTTAAGGGTAGCATCGCTATAAAAAGGATCCATCACGGCTGAAGCGGCATCCGGTACTAAAACCATGTCGGATTCTTGTATCCCCTTAAAACCGCGTATAGAAGAGGCATCAAACATTTTTCCTTCTGTCCAAAAGTCTGCATCTACAGCATGTATAGGAATGGTTAAATGCTGTTCTTTACCATCTAGGCCCGTTAACCGTAAATCCACATAACGAACTTCATTTTCTTCGATTAATTTTTTAATGGTTTCAACGGTCATGGCTTACTCCTGGATGGCGGTCTGAATGAATGGCAAAATTATAACATAGTTTTTGGAGGGGAATACAGGGTCAATCTTCTAATGGCTCTCACCATGGCGGTACGGTTTTTTTATTTCCGCCGCCATTTTATCCGCGCCACACGCCTTTTGCCCACTTGATAGACATGAAAAACATCATTGGGCACTGAGTACTTACCATCTTCAAGGCGCTCCCCGTCTATCCGCACCCCACCTTGCTGAATTAAACGCAACGCTTCGGAAGTGCTCGACACTAGATTAGCTTCTTTTAATAAGGTACAAATCATCATGTTTTCGTCGCTTGAATCTATCTCTATGTCCTCAATCTCATTCGGTAATTGATGTTCCCGAAAACGTGCTATAAACGCTTCATGTACTTTTTTAGCCTCTGCTGCGGAATGGAATCGGGTAACTATCTCTTTAGCAAAATCAACTTTTACATCGCGCGGATTACCGCCTTCCTTCACAAATTTTTGCCACTGCTGAATTTCACTCAACGATTTTAAGCTTAACAATTCGATATAACGCCACATCAAGTCATCGGAGATCGACATCAGTTTACCAAACATACTCTCTGCTGCTTCCTCAATAGCGATGTAATTATCATACGATTTAGACATTTTCCTAACACCGTCTAAACCCTCTAACAAAGGCATGGTGATCACCACTTGCGGTGTTTGCCCATAGAGTCGCTGCAATTCTCGTCCCATTAATAAATTAAATTTTTGATCACTGCCGCCCAATTCTATATCCGCTTGCAAAGCCACTGAATCGTATCCTTGCACTACAGGGTATAAAAGTTCGTGTAAGGCAATCGCATGTCCATTTTGATAGCGTTGGCTAAAATCTTCTCGTTCTAATATCCGTGCTACCGTGACCTGTGACGCTAATGCAATTAAATCGGCGGCTGATTGCGTGCCCATCCAACGTGAATTAAATTCGACGATGGTTCTTTTTTTATCTAAAATTTTATAAATTTGCGTTTCATATGTTTTTGCATTCTCGAGGACTTCGTCTCTAGATAAGGGTTTGCGCGTAACGTTGCGGCCACTCGGATCACCTATGGTTGCTGTAAAATCCCCAATCAAAAAAATAACATCATGACCGGCTTCCTGAAAATGTTTCATCTTGTGAATAAGCACCGTATGCCCCAGATGCAAATCGGGTGCCGTGGGATCAAACCCGGCCTTTATGCGTAATTTTTTTCCTTTTTTAAGGCGATCATGTAATTCTTCTTCAATCAAAATCTCATTGGCACCGCGCTTTAATTCGGCTAGAACTGTATCAATAGACACCAGAACCCCCTTAAACTGTATATTTTTTGTTTAAACTATCGCCTTAGCCGCCCATGATCGCAAAAAAAACGCTTTTTTTCAACCATTCGCGTTGATCTAGTTCTAGCGATACGGTAATATACTCCTATATAGATGCCCACACAAAGCGTTATCGGTAGAATTGCCGTTATCGTCAAGTGTACAGGGAATGTAACCCGCGAAAAGGTTATGAGGTATCTAAACTCATAGCAGTTGATTTTTAGGCGAGGCGCCTAGCCCTCGAGCACCAGGAGTGTAGTACCCTACATGACTGGTGTGAGATGGGCGTAGGCAACAAAGCCTAAGAATCAAATGTGAAGAGTTAGGTCAAAGGATTTTAATAAGGTAGGTGTGTGTGGAAAATATGATTTCTTCTTTGAAAACACGTGGCGCTATGGCCGCCGTACGTAGGGATGTTCGCAGCCGCAGACGTGTAGGTCTATATCCGCTACTCATATTATCGTTGCTGGTGGCATTCTTTATTTTCTTCTGGCCCCAGAATGATGTCCCTACTACCGCTTACGATGACACTCGTTATGTGCAGCAAAACGATTTTTCTGTCTTACCCGGCAATACCGTCTCAATTGATTCTACCGACGCGGTTACACCTCCCGCACCACAAGCCTACGATAAAAATGTTCTCATCCGCAGAGGGGATACCTTAAACGGCTTGTTATTGGCACAAAACATACAAACTCAAGACATAGCGGCATTGTTGTCTATCCCCTTGGTGAAGCGCACATTAGCCCATATCAGCCCAGGGCAAATGGTCAATATACATGTGAATGCCGATCAGGAATTAACGGATCTTACTTACGCTCTTTCTCCGACCCAAACTTTATCCGTCACTAGACTAGACGATAACTTTGATGCCAAATTAACTAAAAAACCGACTTCAGTTATGCCTACCATAGCCGCCGGCGTGATCACCTCCACTTTCTATGAAGCAGGCTTAGCACAACACTTACCCCAAAAAATTATACTGGATGCCACGCATTTGTTCGCTTCAAAAATTAATTTTAAGCGCGGCTTAAAACCCGGCGATCATTTTAAAGTTATCTACGAATCGAGCTATGTGCAAAATAAAACAGTGGCTACCGGTAATATTTTGGCGATGGAAATTTCAAATGATGGTAAAACCTACACCCTAGTCCGCCATGTCGATAGTCGTGGAGTTAGCCGCTATTATCCTGCCGACAGCCATGCGCTACGCAATGCCGTTGCCGTCACCGCACAAAGCACTTTTTTGCGCACGCCCGTGCATTACACTCGCATTAGCTCATCCTTTTCTATGAAAAGAGTACACCCATTGTTGTTATTTTCCCGCCCTCATTATGGGGTAGATCTGGCTGCACCGCGGGGTACGCCCGTGGTTGCCTCTGCAAACGGTATAGTCACTGTCGCTGGGAAAGAAGGCGGTTACGGCAATCTGGTTATTATTAATCATGGCCACGGCGTTACCACACGCTACGGACATTTAAACCGTTTTGCGAGCAATATCCACGCAGGCAGCGCCGTGAAACAAGGTCAAGTCATTGCCTATGTAGGTAGTACTGGCTTAGCGAGCGGCCCCCATTTGCATTACGAATATCGAGTCAACAATGTACCACAAAATCCCTTAACGGTTAAATTACCGTTGGAAGCACATTCAATTTCTTCTAGTGAACAAAAACAATTTAATCGCGAAGTAAACACTTATCTAGCCCAATTGCACAACACACCCTTAAGTGTCGTTGCGTATGCTCCTGGGCTATCCCAAAACAAAAACAATACTAAAGAGGCCTAATGTCCAGACTGAGTTATAGTTTAGGCTTTATACTCTGCGCATTCTTCTGCGCTTTTGCTTTTTATCTAGAAAATGATCTAGGGCAACTCCCTTGCTTATTATGTGAAATGCAGCGTATCGTGGTTGCCGCTATGGGCGCTATTTTTCTTATTGCGGCAATCCATAATCCAGCGCGTATAGGTCGTAACGTTTATTTCTTTTTATTATTGATTCTAGGTCTATTCGGTTTATTGCTGGCAGGCCGCCAATTGTGGCTAATGGCCCACCCACCCGCCGATACCTACAGCCAATGTAGCGCCAGCTTAAGTTACCTAGTTCATACCTTGCCTTTCGATCAAGTGCTGAAAACGGCCCTACAAGGGGGTGCAGATTGCGCCAAAGCCACTTGGAGTTTCTTATCCCTAACACTGCCCGCCTGGGGTTTTATCGTGTTTAGTGTTTTATTGGTATTAAGTGGTATGACTGCTCTCGGTCGCACGAAAGCGGTAGGGGCTAGCTGGCACTAAGATAAAATAACTAAAAGTTGTTTTTTGGGTTGACAAATACAACTTCTGGTCGGGTTCTCAAATGTTTCACACTTTAGCCTTAACATATCCATAGGTGGTGTAAAGCTGCCACCACTGCATAGTGGGTTTAATCAAAATATTTATGCGGGAATGAAGGTGAGATTAAAAATATCCCTTTTTAAATCTAAAAACATTGAATCAGTGCTAAAATCGTTAAAGTTAGACCTATATTCCCCAGCTAGGATATCTATTTTCTCACAAGCAGTAAATTCCAAAACACACGTGCAACAAGAAGATACAACCACTTCATAGCCGGAGCGTTTCACGCTCATCCTTACGCAGGAAGTTTCCACAGCTACTTTGGCAAAGGTCCGCTACTGCTCAATATTCTTTACGCTTTTCCCTTCCTCACATTGAATGGAATCTAGAAGTTCTTGTTCTTCTACATCTTGCTTTAGTTCAAATACATTTCGTTTCTTCTTGACGCCCCTTATTTTGATAAATAACATACGACCTTTAGCACATGCAAAGCCAAAAAATTGCTTACAAAACAAATAGATAGCTTTCAACCCTACTAGCCTTGCTCTTAACCCTCTTTTCTGTAATCATTCACCCTATAAGCACTCGTTAAAAGGAGACTCCATGACCGAAAAGTCCATCGCTTATAATTGGCAAGATCCGCTGCTATTTGATGAACAATTAAGCAGCGAAGAACGCTTAATTCGCGATAATACCGCCGAATTTGCGCAATTGGTCTTAATGCCACGCGTACTCAAAGCCTATAGGGAGGAACACTTTGACCCCGCCATTCTGCGCGAAATGGGCGAGGCCGGTTTATTAGGCGCCACCTTGCAGGGTTATGATTGTGCGGGGATAAATTACGTCAGTTATGGTTTAATTGCTCGTGAAATCGAACGCGTCGATTCAGGGTATCGATCCGCAATGAGTGTGCAATCCAGTTTGGTTATGTTTCCCATATACAGCTACGGTAACGAAGCGCAAAAACAAAAATATCTACCTAAACTCAGAACAGGAGAATGGATAGGTTGTTTTGGCTTAACCGAACCCAACCATGGCTCGGATCCCAGCGGCATGGAAACGCGCGCTCGAAAAGTCAGTGGCGGTTATAAGTTGCATGGTTCTAAAATGTGGATCACCCATTCGCCCATTGCGGATGTCTTTATAGTCTGGGCTAGAAATGATGCAGGCCGCATCAATGGGTTTATTTTAGAGAAAGGTATGAAGGGCTTAACCACACCCATGATAGAAGGCAAATGCTCTTTACGCGCTTCCATTACTGGCGAAATTGTAATGGATGATGTATTTGTACCCGAAGAAAATCGTCTAGAGCAGGCTGAAGGTTTCAGCGCACCTTTTGGCTGCCTGGAAAACGCGCGCTATGGCATCGCTTGGGGGGCTTTAGGCGCAGGAGAATTTTGTTGGCATACGGCGCGGCAGTATGTGTTAGATCGTCAACAATTTAGTCACCCCTTAGCAGCGAATCAACTCATTCAGTTTAAATTAGCTGATATGCATACTCAACTGACTTTAGCCTTACAAGGTTGTTTACGCTTAGGCCGTTTGAAAGACGAACACAAGTTGGCCAGCGAATGCATTTCGATGATGAAACGCAATTCTACTTTAGTGGCTTTAGATGTAGCGCGACAAACGCGCGACATGTTGGGTGGTAATGGCATCATCGATGAGTTTCACATTATACGCCATATGAATAACTTAGAAACTGTTAAGACATATGAAGGCACTGCCGATATACATGCTCTTATTTTAGGTCGCGCTATTACCGGTATTCAAGCTTTTAAACCTTTAGGCAACCCAAAAAGGAGCACTTAACTATCATGGCGCAGGAAGTGATGTCTTATGATGTGCTGATCGTCGGGGCAGGCCCAGCGGGATTAGCCGCTGCTATCAAATTACGGCAACTGTCTAGCAATATGAGTGTGTGTGTCATTGAAAAAGGCAGTGAGGTAGGCGCGCATATTTTATCTGGCGCAGTTATCGAGCCTCGCGCTTTGAATGAATTATTGCCCGATTGGCACCAACAAGCTTCTCCTCTTAAAGTGCCCGTTACAGAAGATCGCTTCTTATTTTTAAGTCAAGACAAGGCTTGGACTGTGCCCAATTTTATGCTGCCCTCCACTATGAAGAATCACGGTAATTATATCGTGAGCTTAGGTTTAGTGTGTAAGTGGCTAGCCGAACAAGCCATTGCTTTAGGGGTTGAGATTTATCCAGGCTTTGCGGCCAATGCAGTATTATTTGGCGATGAAGGCCGTGTCATAGGTGTGACTACGGGTGATATGGGCATAGCTAAAAATGGCAGCCCTAAAGCGACATTTACACCGGGTGTCGCATTGCACGCTAAATATACCTTATTTGCCGAAGGCTGCCGCGGTTATTTGGCCGAACAGCTTATGAAACAGTTTGGCTTACGACAAAATTGCGATCCGCAAACATATGGCTTGGGTATTAAAGAATTGTGGCAAGTGGAAGCGGCACATCACCATCCCGGTTTAGTGCAACACACAGCAGGTTGGCCCTTAGATAACCACGTTTACGGCGGCTCTTTCATTTATCATCTAGATCAACAAAAAGTTGCTGTGGGTTTTGTCGTCGGGTTAGATTACCGTAATCCCTATTTAGATCCCTTCATGGAAATGCAACGCTTTAAAACGCATCCCGCCATAGCCCCTCTTTTTGCAGGCGCTAAACGTTTGGCGTATGGTGCACGCGCCTTAAATGAAGGTGGCTTACAATCTATTCCAAAATTAGTCTTTCCCGGCGGTGCCTTAATCGGGTGTGCGGCTGGATTTTTAAATGTGGCGAAAATCAAAGGCAGCCACAATGCGATGAAATCGGGCATGCTCGCCGCTGAGGCAATTGGAGAAGCTCTAGAAAAAAATAATGACGGTAAAATTCTGCTAGAAGCCTATCCTCGATTATTAGAACAATCGTGGGTTTACGACGAATTGAAACTATCGCGTAATTTTAGATCGTATTTTCGTTATGGCTTATGGGGCGGTACAATATTGGGTGGATTAGATTTAAAGTTATTTAAAGGTAAAGTGCCATGGACATTACACCATGCGCGTAAAGATCGCAATACTTTAATGTTAGCCAAGCATGCCGCCCCCATTGCTTATCCTAAAGCCGATGGCGTATTAACTTTTGATAAAATGAGTTCCGTTTATCTCGCCAATACGCAACATGATGAAGATCAACCTTGTCATTTGCAGTTACGCTCTCTCGGTAAAGAAATCACCATTAATTATGCGCAGTACGCAAGCCCCGAGCAACGCTATTGCCCGGCAGGCGTATACGAAATTAATATGGTGGATAACAAACCCAGCCTACACATCAATGCCGCCAATTGCGTGCATTGTAAAACCTGCGACATTAAAGATCCTGCGGACACCATACGTTGGACATTACCAGAAGGCGGCAGCGGGCCTAATTATAGTGAGATGTAAGTCCTTCCTTGACATTTTAGCCCAGATTGATTACAATACGCGCAGTGTGACCATTAAAGGCCTTATCCTATGAAAAAATACATGTGCTTATTGTGCGGCTGGACTTACGATGAAGCCCTAGGCTGGCCTGAGGAAGGTATTGCCCCGGGTACACGTTGGGATGATATCCCGCTCAATTGGTGTTGCCCGGATTGTGGCGCAACTAAGATGGAATTCGAAATGGTGGAAGTAGGCACTAGCACGAGCTAATACACCTCACCCTTTGCCATGTGACAATTCTTCCACTACCATATCCCGCATATCTTCTAGCGCTTTAACTTCGTTTGCATTAAATATTCTAGGCCTTGTATCAGCAATACATAAAGCACCTACGCAATAACCCTCTTTTAAAATCAAGGGCGCGCCCGCATAAAAACGAACATGAGGCTCTGCAACCACTAAATGATTATCGGCAAAACGGTTGTCTAAGGTGGTGTCATTAATGACTAATGTTTTATTCTCATAAACGGCATGGGAACAAAATGAGATATCTCTAGGCGTTTCCTTAACGGCTATACCCTGCGCCGATTTAAACCATTGTCTATCCATATCTACCAATGAAATCATCGCGACAGGCACACGAAATAAGGCTGTCGCTAGGCGGGTGATTCTATCAAATCGTTCTTCTTGTTCTGTATCTAAAATATTTAAACCATGCAATGCGGACAGACGCGCTTTTTCATTCTCTGGAAAAGGCGCTGGCTGCCATCTACAAGAGATGCGTAATAACCACGCTAATATTCTGGTTTGTACATACGCGGGGCTTAATGGCAGCGTTAAATATTCGCTAATACCCTCCCGTGACGTTAACAGAGTCTCTTTATGAGCACTCACCACAACAATGGGTGTACTGTTCGCCTCTGCCCCTAATGTCTGCTGTAAAAGCTTTACAATATTTACCGCATCTTGCTGCGGTGGATTATGTTCTATGATCAACAAAGCAATCTTCTTTGATTTAATCTGCTCTTCTATGGCTTGTATGGTATCAACCACTGCCACTAAAACATTATTTGCACGCGCTCCATTCGTAAATAGCGCTACAATGTTAGGATCGGCCGCATAGACTAATATTGATTGCTCATGCGCTACAGAAATAGCCGCGGTATTCGTCGCGGAGGAAATTTCTTTGCCATGATGAGAAGCGGGTTGCCCATCTCTGCTCTTTAAATCAATTGTTTGCCCTTCCATCGCTGCAAAAATTTCTATTTCCGGCATTTTTGGGGAAAAACGATCTATTATAGTGCGCACATGGGCTTCTATTGCCTCATCGGATCGCGCAGGTTCATGATGTGTCAATGCGACTTTTTTAGCCCCCGCATATTGTGCTATCTTACAGACATATTCCGCTGTACTGTGTCCCCACCCTATTTTTTTAGCATACTCTTCTTCGCTATATTGCGCATCATGAATTAACAAATCTGCACCCTTAGCAAATTCGGCATGCTCTTTATCTTGTTCGGTTAAAGGGTTATCACCATAAGCTGCTTCGACCCCATAAGGTTCATGATCGCAATCATATACTACCGTGCAGCCATCCGCTTCCAAGCGAAAACCACAGGTTAATGAAGTATGGTTTAAATAGCGCACAGTGACTTTAATATCATTTAAATAGAACACGCCTTCTAATAAATCATGGTAGCGAACCACCGCCGTGAAATGTCCCATGCCCACTGGGAAATAAGAATATTGCATTTGTCCCGATAACGTATCCTTAATGGAGCAACTCAAGCCTTTTGGGCCATATACATCCCACTCATAACCCGACATGAAAAGCGGTAAAAAGAAAGGTAAGCCTTGAATATGATCCCAATGCGTATGGCTCAATAGAATATAAGCATGTTTAGGTTTTTCTTTTGCAGATACCCACTCTTGGCCTAATACTCTCAGACCCGTACCACAATCGATGATCACCGTTGTTCCTGCGGCACTACGCACTTCTACGCACGAAGTGTTACCGCCATAACGTGCTGTACTTTCTCCGGGCACTGGAATAGACCCACGCGTGCCCCAAAATTTGACTTGCATCGTATCCCCCTATTATAACTAGGTATAGGATATAATTGTATTTTTGTCGAATTTATAACCTAAGGTGAAAAATAAAAACGTTTAAATTCAACGGTCTAGAAAACAATGCCAGATCATTCTGCTTCCTCTACGCCACTGTCACTATCGTCTCCCACATCGGCAATGGATTGCACGGCAATCAGATGCTCATTTTCTTCTAGACGAATCAAAATAACCCCTTGGGCATTACGACCTACGTGTGAGATTTCATCCACACTGGTACGTACTAAAGTGGCTTGATCGGAAATCAACATCACTTCATCCCCCGGAAATACCTGACACGCGCCTACCACCTTACCATTGCGCTCATTGACAATAATGGAAATAACACCTGAACCATGACGACCCGTGGCTCTATATTCTTCTAGCGCACTGCGCTTACCATAACCGCCTTCAGTTGCAGTTAAAATGGCGCCGCCTTCCTTTAGGCTCAATAAGGCGATGACCTTGGCATTTTCTTTTAAGCGTATGCCCATTACACCGCGCGCGTTACGGCCCATCAAGCGGACTTCATCGCTGTTAAATCGAATAGCCTTGCCGTCATCTGAAAACAGCATCACTTCTTGATTCGCGTTGACCAGTTCTGCGTTAACTAAACTATCCCCTTCTAATAAATCTAGGGCAATAATGCCGCTATTGCGCGGTCTCGCAAATTGCTCTACATGGATTTTTTTAATTAAGCCATCGCGCGTTGCCATTATCACCGCTACATCTGCCGTAAAATCTTTTACTGGCAAAATGGCTTGAATACGCTCGCCACTTTCTAAAGGCAAAAGATTCACGATAGGTTTACCTCTGGAAGTACGTTGCGCAGCAGGCAATTGATAGGTCTTCAACCAATACACTTTACCGCGACTGGAAAAGCACAATAATGTATCATGCGTATTAGCAATCAGCAATTTTTCAATAAAATCTTCTTCTTTCATCTTGGTGGCGGCTTTACCACGCCCACCGCGTCGTTGCAAGCGATAGTTATCCAGCGATTGCACTTTAACATATCCTTCATGGGATAAGGTTACAGCCACATCTTCTTCCGTAATAAGATCTTCGACAGTGATGTCTTCTTGAGTACCGATGATTTCCGTACGTCTAGCATCTGCGAAATCGCCTTTAGCAGCTAATAGCTCATCTTTGATCACTTGTTTTAAACGTTCAGGCGAGGATAGTATATCCATTAAGTCGATGATTACTTTTACCAATTCTTGGTAATCATCGTGAATTTTGTTTTGTTCTAAGCCCGTTAAACGTTGTAGGCGCAAGTCTAAAATAGCTTGCACTTGCGTAGGCGTGAGCTGGTACGTATCCCCATGCAAGCCTTCATGTAGCGCACAATCTTCGGGGCGAGTTACATTGACATCGCTCGCCGATAACAATTGTTTCACCCAACCCGGTTCCCAGGTACGTGCCAATAAAGCCTCTTTAGCCTCTAGGCCCGTTTTAGAGGCTTTAATCAGTGCTATCATTTCTTCGATATTCGCCAAGGCTACGCCCAAGCCTTCCAAGATATGCGCTCTTTCTTTAGCCTTACGCAATTCAAATAAAATACGTCGGGTTACGACTTCACGCCTATGCTTAATGAAGGCTTCTAAAATTTCTTTTAGCGTTAAGGTTCTAGGCCGTTCATCGTGCAAAGCCACCATGTTGATACCGAAAACACTTTGCATCGCTGTATGTGTATAGAGTTGATTTAATAAAATCTCGCTCATTTCACCACGTCTTAATTCTATCACCACACGCATGCCGTCTTTATCGGATTCATCGCGCAGCGCGGTAATGCCTTCTATTTTCTTTTCACGCACTAAGTCGGCAATTTTTTCGATTAACTTTGCTTTGTTCACCTGATAAGGCAGTTCAGTAATAATAATACTTTCTTTACTAGAGCGCTCATCTGTTTCAATATGCGTTTTAGCGCGTACATAAATGCGTCCGCGACCAGTGCGGTAAGCCGCGACTATCCCAGCGCGGCCATTGATAATACCCGCCGTAGGAAAATCGGGGCCAGGAATAAAGGTCATTAAATCATCTATGCTTAAATCAGGGTTTAACAATAAAGCCACGGTGGCATCGATCACTTCGCCTAAATTATGCGGAGGAATATTCGTGGCCATACCCACGGCGATACCAGAGGTACCATTCACTAATAAGTGTGGCACGCGCGTAGGCATAACGGCCGGAATCCGTTCACTGCCATCGTAATTATCTACAAAATCAACGGTTTCTTTATCTAAGTCGGCTAACAGACTATGAGCAAAGCGCGACATCCGCACTTCGGTATACCGCATAGCGGCGGCGGCATCGCCATCCACCGAGCCGAAGTTACCCTGACCATCCACCAACAAATAGCGCATGGAAAAAGGTTGTGCCATGCGTACAATGGTATCGTATACGGCTGAATCACCATGGGGATGGTATTTACCGATGACGTCGCCCACGATCCGGGCAGATTTTTTATACGGCTTGTTCCAGTCGTTCCCTAACTCATGCATTGCAAATAATGTACGTCTATGGACGGGCTTTAGACCATCGCGCACATCGGGCAAAGCGCGGCCTACAATCACGCTCATCGCATAATCCAGATAGGAACTCTTTAGTTCATGTTCAATGGTAATGGGAAGGATTTCTTTATTTAACTCGCTCATACGCCGCTCTTCGTTATAAATTTCAGTGGGTTATTTTAGCATAAATGGGGCAAAACTGCTCATTTTAGGCGGCTTATAGAGAGGTGTTTCGGGGCCTGTTTCCGATTAAATTGGAAGCTATCCTAGGGACTCCTCCTAAAACCCTATCTTCTGCTTTCCCGGGCTGCTCCAGCTCCCTAGATAAGCAGGGATGAAAATGCTCATTTTTAAAAATAATCCCGTGGATCGAGCCACGATCTTGCTAAATTGAGCTTTTAATTCTACCTAATACTGTTCTTGGAAATAGGGTCTGTTTACATTGAATTGTCGAAGCGAAAAATGAATAAAGCTAGGCAAAATATTGGCAAATTTGAGGAGAATATCGGGCTATATTTAACGAAAATTTGCTAGTATCTGAGCCGCTTTATTTGCAGCCGATAAACCCAATGTAAACAGACCCTAGCTATTGCGCAGCGAATCACTGCGCATATTCCATAAAAAGGGGGGGTTATTTAATCTTATCTTCTTTAAACCAAGCGCGCCTACGCAGCTTTCTGCTGTATTTCTGCAAACGCATTTTTTCGGGGGTGTTTTTCTTATTTTTGGTGGTGGTATAGTACTCGCCGGTCCCTTCTTCACACACTAATTTAATTTTGTCGCTCATGTCTCAATCCTATTTATTCATTTTTCTGTATGTTTTATTTACACTTTTTCGCCACGTTCGCGCAGCTTAGCTAAAACAACATCAATACCCAACTTGTCGATTAAACGCAAACCTTGATTGCTCAATCTTAACTTAACAAAGCGTCCCAAAGAAGGTGCCCATAAGCGACGTGATTGTAAATTAACATTAAAACGACGGCGAGTCTTATTATTTGCGTGGGAAACATTGTTTCCGGTCATAGGCCCGCGGCCAGTAACTTGGCATACTCTGGACATTTTTAGTACATCCTCAATTGGTTAGCTGATAAATTCGTTATAAGGGTGGCATTTATAGCAAAGTTCTACGGCAAATGCAAGGGGGTGTAAAAACGCTATAATGGCTACAAAAACCCATGTTAAATTCGTAGGGATTTTTATATTCACAATGAAAAGTCCCGTAAGCACTAATTTATTCTACAATTTAACGATAAAAGAGCCTCTTCACAATCTACCGCAATGCGTGCCCCGTTAACGCATCGAAAATAGGTGTGGGCTTATCCAATCCGCCTACATCGCCTATGAGGATATCATCTAGCAAAGACCCGAAAACAGTCTTCACTTCTGCGGCGCTGCGGCAAGGGTTCTCACCTTGGCGATTCGCACTCGTCGATACCAAGGGTCCACCAAACTGCAAACATAATTGTTGTACTATAGGATGTGCGCTGACTCGTACCACTACACTGTCCCAATCGCCGTGTATATATGCGGGAATCTTATCTGTTTTCGGCCATGCCCATGACACTGGCCCGGGCCAGGTTGCTAAGATCTGATCGAATCGTTCTTGTGGCAAAGGGCGTAATAAGGGTTGCAATTGTGTAAAGTCCGCCGCAATTAAAATAAGGCCTTTAGCCATTCCTCGCTGTTTAAGCGCTAATAATTTCTTAACTGCTTTTTCCGAAAAAGGTGCGCACCCTAGACCATAAACAGCCTCAGTAGGATAAGCAATAACGCCATCGTTGCGTAACGCTGTTACGGCCGCACTATAATTGAGTACCATACACTATTCCTCGTCTAGAGACAGCGTATAACCACATTCCTTTTGCGGACAAATTTTTTCGCGACCTTTACGCTTGCTTACCTTCAAAGTCAAAATAGGCCACTGGCAATTAGGGCAAGATTCTGCTAAGGGCTCATCCCAAAGCGCATAATCACAATCGGGATAACGGTTACAAGAATAAAATACTTTGCCCCGTCTGGATTTACGTTGCAATATGCTGCCTTGTTTGCATTTAGGACAAGCAACCTTAGTATCGCTGGGCTTTTCAATGGGTTCTAAATAACGACAATCGGGATAACCACTGCACCCTATGAATTTACCATACCGCCCTTCGCGGATCAGTAAGGGCTTGCCGCATTTCTCACAGGTTCGCCCCTCAATGATTTCGGGCTCTACCGTGCTAGAGGATTCTAAGTTGCGCGTATAATCGCACTCTGGGTAAGTAGTACACCCTATAAAACGACCCTTCCGGCCTAACCGTATAGACAAAGGCTTAGCACACTTAGGGCAAGCTTCATCCATCGCTTCTTGAGTTACGTCTTTGCGCTCTACCGTTTCTTGTATCAAAGCAATTTGCGTTTTAAAGGGTTGCCAGAATTTTTCTAATAAGGGGATCCATTCTTTTTCAGCGCGCGCTACCGCATCCAGATCGTCCTCCAAGTTAGCGGTGAAGTCATAGTCTACATAGGTCGCAAAAAAACGCGTTAAAAAGCGATTGACTACTCTGCCCACATCGGTAGGAATAAACCGCTTTTTATCTAAGAATACATATTCTCTATTTTGCAAAGTTGAAATAATCGATGCATAAGTAGACGGCCGTCCTATACCGTGTTCTTCCAATGCTTTCACTAAACTGGCTTCCGAATAACGTGGTGGCGGCTCAGTGAAGTGTTGGGTGCCTACAATTTTCTCCAAAGGTATCTTTTGCCCTACAGTCATTGGGGGTAATACCGTTTCACTATCGTCTTGTGGTTTGGCATCGTCTTTATCTTCTTGATAAACGGCAATAAAACCGGGATCGCTGATCACAGAACCATTGGCACGAAAAATATTTCCTTCCCCGGCAGAGAGATCGACCGCAACGGTATCTAAAGTAGCGTGAATCATTTGACTGGCCACCGTACGCTTCCAAATCAAAGCGTATAATTTGTATTGATCGGCGCTTAAATATTGTTTAATTTTATCGGGTATATTCAAAACGGATGTAGGGCGAATCGCTTCGTGTGCTTCTTGCGCATTCTTGGACTTGGTTTTATACACTGGCTGCGTTTCAGGTACGTTTCGCGCCCCGTAATGTTGCGCAATATAAGCGCGAATTTCATCCACGGCTTCTTTGGCCAAATTAACCGAGTCGGTACGCATATAGCTGATCAAACCGGCAGCGCCTTCGCCTATATCAATACCCTCATACAATTGCTGCGCTATCATCATGGTACGTTTAGCAGTAAAGCCTAATTTACGCGCTGCTTCTTGTTGTAAGGTGGAAGTAATAAATGGCGCTGCGGGTTGGCGACGACGTTGCTTTTTATCTAAAGCAACCACGAGTAAATGATCCCCTGCAGCTTTAGATAAAGTATCTTGCACTATAGTGGCGTGCTCTTCATTCGCGATGCTAAATTGAGTGAGTTTTTCACCTTGGTATTGTTGTAATTTGGCGGTAAATTCTTGCTTTGCTTCTAGGAGATGGGCATGTAAGGTCCAATATTCTTCTGTCTTGAAACGTTCAATTTCTTCTTCGCGCTCCACAATCAAACGCAATGCCGGACTTTGCACTCGGCCTGCGGATAATCCTCGACGTACCTTTTGCCACAATAAAGGCGATAACTTAAAGCCGACTAAATAATCTAAGGCTCGCCGTGCTTGTTGTGCATGTACCATAGGCATAGCCACCTCACGCGGATGTGTCATCGCTTCTTTAATAGCGATCTTAGTGATTTCATGAAACACCACGCGTTTTACTGGCTTATCTTTTAATAATTTGCGCTCTAGCATGAGTTCTTGTACCGACCATGCAATGGCTTCACCTTCTCTATCAGGGTCAGTGGCGAGAATCAAACAATCTGCAGACTTCATGCTTTTGGCAATCGCTTCTACATGCTTACTGTTTTTTTCGACAACTTCATACCGCATCGCAAAACCATTGTCGGGATCAACCGCACCTTCTTTAGGCACCAAATCGCGTACATGTCCATACGACGCCAAGACGATATTGCCCGGACCTAAATATTTTTCTATCGTTTTTGCCTTAGCGGGCGATTCAACGATCACTAAATTTTTTGTCATATATACCTATTACATTTCAAAATGCCCATCAGTGCGTAGGGGCAAACCCCCCCTGTGGTTGCCCTAGTTAGGACAAGCACAGGGGCCTGCCCCTACACTCTTTCATAGCCGCCACTTTGTAGACGTACCAAACCCTTTAATTCTAAGGCCATGAGGATGACGGAAACTTCGGCCACCGTCAACCCCGTACGGGTAAGAATAGCATTAAAAGAAGTGGGTGAAAAATCAACATCCTTGAGTAAATTTTGTTCTTTTTTATCCAAAAGAACGTCTTTTTTATCCGTTGAGGTCTTTTTTTGCTCCATTTTTGAGCCGTACCAAGAAGCAAAACCCACCGTTTCTTCTAATATATCGTCTATAGTCTCAACCAATTTGGCCCCTTCCTTAATTAAAAAATGGCATCCTTTGCTTAAAGGATTGTGTAACGAACCCGGTAAGGCATAAACTTGCCGCCCTTCCTGCAATGCGAAACGAGCCGTGATCAACGAGCCACTTTGCATCGTTGCCTCTATCACTAAGACCCCCACTGCCAAGCCACTGATAATGCGGTTTCGGGCGGGAAAATATTGGGGTAAAGGCGGCGTAGAAGGAGGATACTCCGAAATTAATAAGCCCGTCTGCAAAATGTCCTCACTCAAACGCTGATGACGCTTAGGATAAATGCGTTTTAGGCCAGACCCTAAAACGGCGATCGTTTGTCCTTTGGCCTCTAAAGCGCTGCGATGCGCCACACCATCGATGCCCTGCGCTAGGCCGCTGGTAATCACCCAACCCAAAGCCGCCAATTCACGCGCAAAATACAGCGCCCATTCGTTCCCCGCAGTCGTAGGATTACGGCTGCCTACAATAGCCAATTGCGGCCTGTGTAATAACTCGCTGCGGCCTTGTAAGAATAATACCTTAGGCGGCGCTTGAATAGCCTGTAATAACTCAGGATAAAAAACATCTTCAACAAAACAAATTTGGCAATGGGGGTTACTCTCTTGCCAAGCAATACATTCGTCTATCAGCGACCAGGGCAAGGACGTTAAGTAGTCTGTAGTACTCCGTTTTAAGGCCAGATTTTGCCATAAACGTGTACCCCCCGCGATGAATTCCTCGGCACTGAAGCCCTTTTGAGTGATTCCTTGCCAGGAACGCAATGACAAACCTGGGGCCAAGGCTACCGCCAAGCGCGCTTTTAGTGCCGTATGATCCATGAGATATGCGCCAAAAAGATAAGGTGTTAAATTATTTCATGTATTTTAAATAAATGCAATCAATAATGCGGCAAGTCACACAACTCAAACTCGTGCGCTGCATGCCAGTTGAAATGCCACCATTCTGTAGGCAACCCTATAAAACCACAAGAACCCATTACCTCCTGTAATAACGCGCGGTTGCGGATGGCCTCTACGCTACAATCCATATAATCCCGGTGCGCTGCAGGACTAAAATCATCGAATAGAGTGGGCATGACTAATTCCTTCCCCGTGATTGTGCTCACTAAGGTCACATCGACTGCACATCCCCTATTGTGGGCGGAACCTTCTTTCATTTGCCCATTTTCTCGCACGGGCTTCATAATATAACGTTCATCGGGACAATGGGCCCAGAATATTTCTTGAATATGAAAAGGCCTATACGCATCCCAAATTTTAAGCCCCAATTGCTGCACATTCAATTTTCGCTGCGCCATCACCAGCGCTTCCGCTACTGGCTTACGCAAATAAGCTCGGGCATTGGTATCATACATTATTTTTTGAGTAAAGTTATGAATGCTCGCATACGGCAAGTCAATAATAAAACTATTTTCTATAACCAACAGATCAACAAAATTTAAATCGGTTAATTGCTTTTGCATGTTAGGTCCTGTAGCGATTGGGTTTGTCGAAGCGAAAAATGAATACAGCCGGGCAAAATATTAGCAAATTTGAGAAGAATATCGGGCAATATTTGACGAAAATTTGCTAATATTTGGACCGTTTTATTCATTTTGCAGTCGATAAACCCAATCGCCACAGGACCTCCTACTATTCCGTAGACCAAATTTCCTGTATGGCAACCGCCTGAGGCGATTCTTTTGTAGGGACATTAACAATAAGAACCGTCACGATAATACGCTTCGTCGTAATTTGGTTGGCACTTTCAAAAGTAAGCAGCACCGGCATTTGCACCTTCCAACTGTATTTCCCTAATAACGCCCCTTCCTTCAATATAACGGGTTGGCCTGAAACAATGCTGGTTAAATTCAGTTGCTGTGTAGTCACTTGTTGTAGCAATTGACTGTCCTCTAAAACTTGGCGAAAAGAATCAGCACCGGCTGGGGTAAAATCTTTGGCAAGAAGATCCTTAAATTTTTGTGGATAGGTAATAGCATTAAAGGTATAGATGTCTCCCACCACTACTTGCACCCACAGTAACAAATCATCGCGTGACAATAACCGCGCATTATAGGCTTGCAATTGGATGAATTGCTTTTTTCCTTGTTCTATTTTCACTTGAAAATATTTAGGTTCCTCTGGGTGTTGAATATGCCAGAAGGTTGCCACCATTAAGCCAATAATGATAAGCGTCAAAACAATAACGACTCTAAAATAAACTCTATTTTTTCGATCCAGGCGATTTGCCATAATGGTTCCTAAAGATCAACTTAAGGTTTGCGCTACGAATTGTAGTACGCCTATCCCTTGCAAACTGTCTAAGTTCATTTGTCTCGCCACAGGATCGATCAAGGGGCTACTGCGTACCACCGTTAAAACAACATTATACATATTGCTAAAAGTACGTGCTTGGCTAGTCCATCGCACACGTATAGGCACATTGACCTGCCAGGAAAAGGCTTTGCCATTTTCAGTATTTACAATGCCCCGTTGTAAGATGGTGGGTGCTTGCACCACCTCCGCGGTCATCACAAAAAAACCTTGTAATAGCGTTTCTAGATTGAGTGAAGCTTTAATAGCATCTAAAAAATTTTGTCCGCCCGTAGGAGTAAAATAAGTATTTTTAGTTTGTTCTAATTGCTGTTGATATTGGGCATAGTTTAACGTAAAGGCCGCCGTTGCGGCGCGCGAGGACCACGCTAATAAAGCAGCATCCGATAAACTGGGCGAGGTGAGAGGTTGAATTTCCACCAGCCCCCCTATCACATTGGTAGCAAAATAACGCGGTGCAGGTCGGGTGGTGTAAAGATAAAAGAGGATCACCATCATCAATACACACAATACTACTAGCGCCAACACAGCGCCCATTAAAAACCGATAACTATCGCGATAATAATTATTTCTCAAGCGCACTATTTCTATTGCGCTTTTCCGCGCGCTAAAAGCCGCTTTTTTAGCTTGTTTTTCTTCTGCCATAATAAGTCTTCTCCCCATATCATTCACGCGTAGGGGCAGGCCCCCGCGCCTGTCCTAACCCGGGCAACCCCAGGGAGTTGCCCCTACGTTTTCCAAAAATTAATATCAACCAGTCTATCGTTTAACATCCAAACGATAAAAGGTAATCTGTATACGCCTATTCATTGCTCGCCCATCGGCACGCTGATTGTCAGCAATAGGGAAGGTACAGCCATACCCTATGGCATAAATAATAGGGGCTTTTACTTCTTGGTTCTTTAAGTAATCCGCTATATTTTGTGCTTGCTGTCGTGATAAAGCCACCGCCCGCAGTGAATTACCGCAGTTATCGCTATAACCGCCCACTTTGACGGTCTCCACATCAAATAAAGAAATATAGTCACTCAGAATATTCAAGGTGGCATAGTTATCGCCATTTAAATGGGATGAATCCATAAAGAAAAATTTATCTGCAGGTAATACTAAGAGAGTTTGTTGTCCCGAGTGAATAACGCTCACCCCCCCTTCTTGCAGCTTTTTTTCGGTATCACTGATCCGTTGCTCGCGCTTTAGAGCAGCACAAGCCTCGGGCGATAGCTTCTGTGTGGGTTTAGAACTACAAGCCGCCAGTGCAAATAGGGCCATTAAACAGCAGATGAATATTTTTAACATCTATTTTTTTTACTCCTGGCAAATTGCATTCGCCATATGACTCACCGTTCCTGCATAATAAGTTGAGTTATTATACTCTTTCAATACAAAAAAGTTATGGAATGCCAACAGACCAGGCCCCCCATCCGGCATAATCAATACCGCTTCATCCAAACTGTCTGGGATCGATTGGCCATTGGTTAAGGTAACCCCAGCACTTTGCCAAGTTGAAACCGGATACCAATTATTTTCACCCATCTTCAAACCTAATTGTGCTGGCACGTTCACTTCATACCCCCACGGTGCATTTGCTTGCCAACCATATTGCACTAAGTAATTAGCAATAGAGGCAAAAACATCGGGAAGACTGGTCCAAATATTTTTACGACCATCCCCATCATAATCCACCGCATACTTTTGGAAACTAGCGGGCATAAACTGCGGTTGCCCAGAAGCCCCCGCCCATTCTCCTACATAATGGGCATTGTCTATATGTCCACCATTTAAGACTTGTAAGGCGTCTATCAATTGCTCATGAAAATAGTCACTGCGATCGCTGTAAAAAGCTAAGGTCGCCAAAGAGCGGATCACCGGAAAGCTCCCCACATAATGACCATAGCTCGTTTCCATCCCCCACAAAGATACCATAACACAAGGCGATACACCGTAGGTACGCGCTACACGGTTTAACAAGGGCGCATTGCGCCTATATTCGTTCACGCCCATTCTAACACGAGCGTCATCGCCGCGGGATTGACGATATTGCTTATAACTTAATCGACTTTCAGGTTGTGTTTTATCGTAACCCAACACGCGCTCATCTGGCGTTAAGCCATTTAAAGCGGTATTCGCTACTGCGGATGACACTCCTGCAGACACCGCTTCTTGCTCCGTTGCCGCCAACCACTGTTGCCAAGTCGTGCTCTGACTAGGCGCAGCGTTTGCGCATTGTGCTGCAATACTTAGACAAATCCACAACAAAAAGCCTCTACTGACTTTTTTTCGTGTCATGCTATTCTCCCTAGCCCCTAAACATTCCTTATTCTTTTACGCGCGATACATATTCGCTGGTACGAGTATCAACCTTAATGACTTCCCCTTCTTGTATAAACAAGGGCACCTTCACCACTGCTCCCGTTTCTAATTTAGCGGGTTTAGTACCTCCACCGGAAGTATCACCCCGTACGCCAGGATCGGTTTCCACAATTTTCAAAGAAACAAATATAGGCGGTGCCACGCTTAAAGGCTGACCATTCCATAACACTATCGTACACATATCCTGTTCTTTAATCCAAAGCTTAGCGTCTGCCATGGCCGTGCCCTCAGCGGCCACTTGTTCGAAGCTTGCAGGCGACATAAAATGCCAATGATGACCGTCTGTGTATAAGTATTGTGCTTCTATTTCTGCCACATCGGCCGCTTCCAAACTTTCGCCCGATTTGAGTGTTTTCTCAATAACACGGCCTGTTTTTAAATTGCGCAACTTTGTGCGCACAAAGGCTTGTCCCTTGCCCGGTTTGACGAACTCATTCTCAACAATTGAGTAAGGATCGCCATCAATGATAACTTTTAAACCACCTTTAAATTCATTTGTACTATATGTAGACATTATTTCCTCTTTATCAGCAAGCTGTGCTATGATCAATGCCATTTTAACGTGTTAGCGTACTATTTACCACTGAATTTGCATGAAAAAAAAACTAAGCTGGCAACAAGCCCTACAACAATGCGTTACCAGCCTGGATGAATTAGCGAGTCTCATTCCTGCTGTTACGCAGCTTATCTCTACTGCAGCCCAGAGTAGCTTCCCATTCAAAGCAAGTCGCCGCTATTTGGCGAAGATCAATCCCCACGATGCCACTGATCCCCTATTACTACAAATTTTACCGCAAGCCATTGAGATGCAACATCATAGCGCTTTTAGTCCGGATCCTTTGCAAGAACACCGTTATAACTCTTTGCCCGGCTTAATACACAAATATGCCAGTCGTGTTTTAATTACCTTAGTGGGCAGCTGCGCTATTCATTGTCGTTACTGTTTTAGGCGCCATTTTGCTTATGAGGACAACCGTCCCGGCACGCAAGGCTTAGAAGCCATTTACGAATATATACGCGCACACCCCGAGGTGAATGAAGTCATATTAAGTGGTGGCGATCCTTTGCTTGCCAACGATGCGGTATTACAGTCCCTTACTCAAGCTTTAAGTAAAATTCCTCACCTTAAACGCGTACGCATTCATACGCGCTTGATTACGACCATTCCCGAGCGTATCACCCCCGAGCTCATCCACGCTTTAACGCATACGCGTTTGAAAAGCATCTTGGTCGCCCATTGTAATCATCCGCGTGAATTAGACGACGATATCGCCGCAGCATGTAATACGTTGGTACAAAATAACATCACCGTATTGAACCAAGGTATATTTTTAGCGGGTGTGAATGATAATGCTGAAACATTGATTGCTTTAAGTGAAAAATTATTTTCCTGCCATATTCTACCTTACTATCTGCATTCTCTAGATGCCGTTACCGGCAGCGCTCATTTTGATTTACCCCTAGAAAGACAACGCGCTCTTTATACTACTATGCAAGAACAATTGCCTGGATTTTTAGTGCCTAAATGGGTTAAAGAGGTACCGGGAGAAAAGCATAAAGTTAGGATGGGATAGCATTCATTCCTATTTCCCCGTAAAATTAAAATTGATCTTTTTTGAATGTATGTGAAAAAGATTCTGATAACACGGTACTACCCGTACCGTGTTATCAGAAGGAATTTCATAGGTAAGGATAGCTACTTTATGAGGATAAATCTATTACTTAAACCGCATCTCTATTTCCGCTTGCCAAGCTGCGGGTGGCGGGGTTTGTTCGTAGATGCGGCAACTTTGTATATAGAACTCTAGCACCCCGTCACTTGGGTTATCTTTTAATAACGCCTCAAAACCTTCCCTTGCTGCTTTGAAAGACCGCTGTACATAGGCTTCATAATAGGTGTTAAATAGGCTCAATTGCTCTATATGCAGCGCCCGCTCATTGTTATCGCGGATACTGTCTAATAATTGCCATACGGTCATAGCATCCACCCGCCCCAGTAAACGAATTCTACCCACGGGACGCAGATGGTATCTCTCTTCGGC
>JAJNBM010000037.1 GCA_021156165.1 Gammaproteobacteria bacterium
TATTTTTCCAGAAAAAAGATGCGAAGCAAGGTAGATGATGTCTTTTAGATCCTCCCCTTCCGAAAAAAGTTTGCGTAACCAAGCGGCATCATTCTTTTTATCCGCCGCATCCGCAATCAATGCAGCGATAAATTCGTGGGCATTTAAAGCTTTGCTGTAGGGCTCCATCTTTGGATAGAGCGATAGAATATCCTCAAGCAGCGAATATTCTTCAAATGTTATCGGATTTATAAGAAACGCGTTAAAACCCAATTTACTCGCTTGAAAACGGTTGTAGCCATATAAATCGTATTTGTCTATTAATGAAAAAGGCTTTTCCTCTAGCAAATAGTGCGCTAAAGACTGAGCGAAAGCCGCAATTTGCACCGTTTTTTCAATACTTAAAGGGGTATCACAAACCCGGATCTCAATCGTACCAAATTCAGCCTTTGGACGAATATCCCAATAAAAATTATTAACGCCTCCTATCAATCGCAGCCGTTTCATTTTAGTTAAATAATCCTCAAACTCTGCCCAATCTAAAATAAAGGGTGGCATGCCACTTACAGGGAAAAGATTGACTACATTACTTCTGCAAGAATCAAACTCTGTATCAATACCTTGGCAAAAAGGAGACGAAGCGCTTAAAGCAATAAAATGGGGGACATATTTTGCCATAGCATGCGTTAAATAAAGGGCATCATTAGGCTTGGCGCAGCCAATATGGATATGCATACCAAAAACAGTATACATTTTTGCTAGATAGCCATATTTTTGTTTAACTTTCTTATAATGTTCGGTGGGGTAAAGCTCGCGCTCATGCCACATTTGAAAGGGATGAGTACCGCCACCAGAAAACAAGACATTTAAATTTTTTGTCTGTTCAATTAAATGATTTTTTATTTGTTCTAATTCTAATAAAAGCGTTTGAGGAGTTTCATGAATGCTGGAATTAATCTCCAACATACTTTGAGTGACCTCTGGTTTGATAAGTTTATGATAGGGTTTATTTTTAAGTTGTTGAAGTATATTATTCGCTAAGCCAGAAAGATCTTTACCTACTCGATTAATAATTTGAATTTCTAATTCAATTCCGAGTGTAAATGGTTTTGAAGTGGTAAATTGTAGCAAATTATTTCCCCTTCCTCTAATTACAAATCGATCGTACGGTTTTTTGTTACTTCCCTCTGCTTTGGTGAATGGGTACGCCCCTATTGTATATACGCAATAGTTGCTTGATTCTTTTGGTAAACGTATTATACAATACCAAGACCACAAAAGTCAACACTTTTAATAATGTCAATATAACGAGAATAAAAACATGTTAATGAAATGGATTCGAATTCTTCTACTTATTGTGATCCTAACCGCCGTCATAGGTTTTACGGGCATGACCACTGCCCAGCCATTTTTGAACATAGTCAGAGGCATTTTTGCTGTCTTTTTAGTGATATTCGTTGTAACTGTCTTTGTACATATATCCAGAGATAAGGATTAAAATTGCGCGTTTAAAGATAGCCCCTACTCTATATCTATAGCTTGCAATAAATGGGGTGCATTAGGGTTCTTTAAGCCAAAGTGCTGATAAACGAGATCCGTGGCCACACGACCGCGCGCAGTGCGAACGATGAAGCCTTGTTGTATCAGATAAGGCTCTATCACATCTTCGATGGTGCTTTTCTCTTCGCTTAAAGATGCCGCTAAGGTGTCTAAACCCACAGGGCCGCCATTAAATTTATGTAATAGATCCGATAAAAATCGGCGATCTAAGACGTCAAAGCCCTTTTTGTCCACTTCCAACAAATGTAAAGCTTCATTGGCGATGAGTTGCGTTATCATGCCATCGCCGCGTACTTCGGCGTAATCGCGGGTACGGCGCAACAGACGGTTGGCAATCCGCGGTGTGCCGCGCGAACGCTTCGCAATTTCATTGGCTGCAGCGGGATCTAATGGAACGTTCAAGATAGTAGCTGAACGCAATAAAATATCCGTCAGTTCTGTAGGCGCGTAAAATTGTAAGCGATTAACGATGCCGAAGCGATCACGTAAAGGCGAAGTTAATAAACCAGCGCGCGTGGTTGCACCCACTAAAGTAAATGGGGGTAAATCCAGTTTAATAGAGCGGGCCGCTGGGCCTTCACCTATCATTAAATCTAATTGATAATCTTCCATCGCGGGATATAAAATTTCTTCAACCGTGGCATTTAGGCGATGAATTTCATCTATAAATAATACGTCGTTGGCCTTAAGATTGGTAAGCAAGGCGGCTAGATCACCTGCTTTTTCTAATACGGGTCCTGAAGTTTGTCTTAATTCAGCACCCATTTCGCTGGCAATAATATGTGCTAAGGTGGTTTTGCCTAATCCGGGTGGTCCAAAAATAAGTACGTGATCCAGCGCTTCTTGCCTTTTTTTAGCCGCGTCGAGAAAGATAGACAATTGTGATTTTACCGCTTCTTGGCCGGTATAGTCTTTTAAATAACGCGGCCTAATGGCACGATCAAAGCGCACATCCTCGTTTTTTTGATTGGCAGTGATAAACCGATCTGTGTCTAACATTTTTTATTCCTATAATGTATACCAATTCAGTTGTAGAGCAAGTCCTCGCGGTTCCCCACCCAGGGCAGGCAGAGGGGCCTGCCCCTACGATAAGGCTTGTAACGCCTTGCGCAACAATTCTTCGGCGCTTAAGCCTTCTGCTGGAATTTGCTTTAATATTTTCATTGCTTCTTGCGGTTTAAACCCCAAAGAAACCAATGCTGCTTGCGCTTCATCTACCACGGCCCGAGGCTTATTATCGCTCAATGGCAGTTGCTGTGCCAGATCAATTTCCCATTCATCTAATTTATCCGCCATTTCAATCAACAAACGTTCCGCTGTTTTTTTGCCTATGCCCGGCAAGCGGATTAAACGGGTTAAATCCTCGCTGCGTATGGCCGTCACAAAATCGTGGCTATCGATGCTGGATAAAATGGTTAAGGCTAATTTAGGGCCTATACCATTGACCTTAATTAAACTGCGAAACAAAGCCCGCTCATGTTTATCTATAAAACCAAATAAGGTATGCGCATCTTCACGTACGGCTAAATGCGTTAATAAAATAATTTCCTGCCCTACTTCGGGTAATCTATAACACGTGGACAAAGGCGCTTTGACATCATACGCCACGCCCTGCACATCAATTAAAATATCCGGCGCTTTAAGTTCCAACAAAATTCCGCGTAAACGACCTATCATTTATAATTTCCTTAATTTCCATTCGCGGTGATTCGCATGGCAGATCGCAATGGCTAAGGCATCGGCGGCGTCGCTGGCGATTTTACCCTGTATGCGCAAGACCTGTTTCACCATATGCTGTACTTGTATTTTTTCGGCAGCCCCATAACCGACAATCGCTTGTTTAATCTGCCTAGCGGCATATTCATGTACCGGCAAATTTACCGCTACAATGGCGGCACCGCGCGCCTGCCCCAATTTTAAAGCTGAGCCTGCATTTTTATGCATAAAAACTTGTTCAATCGCAAATTCATTGGGTTGGTATTGTGTAATAATTTCGCGTACTCCCTGATAGATTTGCTGTAAACGCATTACCCAATCCTCAGCTACCGTACGTATACAGCCGCTACCTAAATAATGGTATTGATTCAGCGTGCATTCAATTACACCGTAACCGGTGATGCGTGAGCCTGGATCGATACCGACTATACGCAATGTCAACGCATTTACCCTTATTCTAATTGAGACAACACATCTTCCGGAATGTTCGCATTCGAGTAAACTTCTTGCACATCGTCTAACTCTTCTAACATATCCAAGAGCCGAATCATTTTTTCAGCGTCATCACGATCTAATGTAACTTCAACACTGGGCAACATCGACACTTCTGCTGTTTCAGGATTCAATCCTTCCTTGGCAAACAATTCTTTTATATTTAAGAAGTCTTCAGGTTCGGTAAATACTTGAATATTACCTTCCTCATCCGTTTCAACATCTACTGCGCCCGCTTCTAGGGCCAGAGTCATGATCGTATCTTCATCGCTGCCTTTAGGAAATACCATTAGGCCTAGTTTTTTAAATAAATAGGCTACTGAACCGTCTGTACCCAGATTACCGCCGCATTTAGAAAATGCGTGACGCACATTAGAAACGGTACGATTGCGGTTATCGCTTAAGCATTCTACCATAACGGCAACCCCATTAGGACCATATCCTTCATAGAAAATTTCTTCTAAATTATCCGCATCCTCTGTGCCGCAACCGCGCTTAATTGCTCTTTGGATGGTGTCTTTAGGCATATTTTGCGAAAACGCTTTATCCATCGCTAAACGTAAGCGTGGATTGCTATTGACATCACCGCCACCCATGCGTGCGGCAATGGTCAATTCACGAATGAGCTTAGTAAAGACCTTAGCCTTTCTCGCATCTTCTTTAGATTTTCTATGTTTAATATTCGCCCATTTACTGTGGCCAGCCATACTTAATTCCTCGTATTAATTGGTTTAGAAATTGCAATGTGTAATTCGTCTAATTGTGCCTTATCTGCTACAGAGGGTGCATCCGTTAAGGGGCAACTGGCACTTTGTGTTTTTGGAAAAGCAATCACTTCGCGTATGGAGGTGCAACCTGCCATCAGCATGGCGATTCTATCCATGCCAAAGGCAATCCCCCCGTGCGGCGGGCAGCCATATTTTAACGCTTCCAAAAAGAAGCCAAATTTTTCCTGGCTTTTTTCTTCTGTTAAAGACAATAACTCAAAGACCGCTTTTTGCATTTCCTTGTTGTGAATTCGTATAGAACCGCCACCCAATTCAAAGCCATTCAATACCATGTCGTAGGCTCTAGACACAGTATTTAAAGGATCCGCTTTTAATGCCGACACGGAATCCGTCTTAGGTGAGGTGAAGGGATGATGCAAGGGTTGTAATTCCTTTCTATCATTCATTTCAAACATGGGAAAATCGACTACCCAAAGTGGTGCCCAGTCACAGGTAAATAAATTGAGATCATGCCCTAATTGTATGCGCAACGCGCCCATGGCATCGTTGACGTGTTTTTTCAGTGCCGCAGCAAAAAAGAGTATATCGCCATTTTGAGCTTCGCTACGTTTTAATATGGCCGTCACAATGTCGGAGGATAAGAATTTAGCTATAGGCGATTGCACGCCTTCTACGCCAGCATCCTTATCGTTGATTTTCATATAAGCCAAACCTTTTAAACCATGCTGACCTACAAACACGCCATAATCATCCAATTGCTTGCGTGATAAATTAACGCCATTGGGTAAACGCAAGGCCACGACTCGATGCTGCATATTATTGGCCGACTCGCTGAATACTTTAAATTCACAGTTTTTAACGAGATCCGCTATGTCTACCAATTCTAAAGGAATGCGCAGATCGGGTTTATCGCTGGCAAAACGACGCATCGCTTCAGCATAGGTTAAATGGGGGAAAGGTTGCGGCAAGTCTACGGCCAATACCGTTTTAAATAATGCCACTATCCACTGCTCTGTCCATTTTTGGATGCTCGCTTCATCAATGAAGGAGGCTTCTATATCTAATTGGGTAAATTCGGGTTGGCGATCGGCGCGTAAGTCTTCGTCTCTAAAACAACGCACAATTTGATAATAACGATCGCAGCCAGCTAACATCAATAATTGTTTAAACAATTGAGGCGATTGCGGCAAGGCAAAGAAATGTCCTGGGTGCGTGCGGCTGGGCACTAAATAATCGCGGGCACCCTCTGGTGTTGCTTTCATGAGCATAGGCGTTTCAATGTCCATAAAGCCTAATTCGTCAAAATAACGGCGTGTAAAGCGGGTGATTTCACTGCGCAGTTGCAAACGTCTGAACACCTCTGGACGGCGTATGTCGATATAGCGGTATTTTAACCGCGTATCTTCGCCTACATGGGGATCGTCTAAGGGGAAAGGAGGCGTTTCCGCATCACTTAATATCGTTAGAGTATTCGCAACCAGCTCGATTTTGCCACTGGCCAAATTGGCGTTGACCATGTTGTCGGGTCTGGCACGAACTGTGGCCGCGATTTGGACCACAAATTCACTGCGTAAACTTTCAGCCTGTTTAAATAATGAACCGATTTCTGGTTCAAATAGGACTTGCACCAAGCCGCTGCGATCCCGTAAATCAATGAAAATAATGCCGCCGTGGTCGCGACGACGGTGTACCCAACCGCAAATCTGGACAGTATGACCGACTAATTGTTCATTTATTTGCCCGCAATAGTGGCTACGCATGCTTTATCCTGATGTAATAGTTTTTTAATCTGCAAAGTTTACCTTAAATGAAGCTAAAAAACCAATGGATTTAAGATACGCTATACGCTACAATAGTGAGGGCTCATCACTAACGCATAACTGATATATACCCCACTCCTTACAATAAAATTTCTACCATTGGAGGTGTCTCCAAATGAGTGCTACTGATACTGATTTAATTGCTGAAGAAAATTACGCGCAGGGCTTTTACTATCAACATGGTATTAAAGGACATGAAAAAGATCTCCAAAAGGCTTATGAATACTATAAACGTGCCGCAGACGCCGGGCGTATAGATGCGGAGTATGCTTTAGGAGACATGTTTGAGAGTGCCCTCAATTATCCAGAAGCTTTTAGGTGGTATAGGCTCGCTCTAGAGCGTTGGGGAAAATTTGCAAAGGCGGAATCGGAATATATAAGGATAGCAAAAATTTTAGGGTACGAAGCGGTAGTGAAAGTATTAGATAGTATGGGTAGAATCCCCCCTGCCGTTCCACGAAAACAGTCACTCGCCATGCTACTCCCCTCCGATTCTCCTCTAGCTACAAACAAAGGACCTCCACAGCAGGGTGATTATAGCAATATCATGCGCGAAGATTACAGTAGCACTAAAAGACCATAGTGATAAGACAGAGGAAAGAGAAGATACTTGCTGTTTTTATCTCATTAAAAATGAATCTTATTGATTCTGGGGGCTAGGTATTGAGTTAATAATGCCTTGTAGATCTTCACTACTATCCTTTAAACTGAATGTATGAATAAAAAACTGGCTCAAATTAGAAAAGCTTAAGCTGCTTGAGCTTGTCTCAGAATTCTCAGATATTCCCCTATTTTCAAACACCATTTTTGGTTCAAGCTCATATTTTGTGTTTTGTGGTTTTAACGTTACAATTTTTGTTTGCAAATCTGCCAGTTTACCCAGATGAAATGTTTCAATTTCTTTGTCTTTTACATATTTCAAGAAATTAACAGCTTCTTCACGCTCTTTTTCTGCAGCATCAAAATTTTTATCAACGATGAAATCTTCAGCCGTCATTACTTTATGGGGTATTAGTATAGAATAGCAATGTGACAATACCGCTGCGTTAATCTCCCTTTCCGATGGATCGCTCACAAATTTTAAATTATCTACAACCTGTTTGAGCAACGTTTCTACCGTATCAAATTTTTCCTCATTGATTGCCTGCAAGGCCTCCACTATCCATTTTTTTATATTAGACTTTATTTCCGCATCTATTTTCAAGGAAAGGTCGGAAAATACCTGCGTATGCGATTTCTCTATTTCTGCGTCTTTTGTGTGTTGCAAAAGCGTAGTGGCATATCCAATATAAATTTTTGCGATATATAAATATTTAGGCTCAATTATTGCCTTTGCCACCCATCTTATATAATAGGAGAGATAATAAGAAATATCTATATCTGCCTTAACAGCCTCTATAAGTAACGGGGTTAATGTCTCTACTTCTTTCCGTTGAAGATTTAAATCTTTTATATCATCACAAGCCTGCACAGCTATTTCAAGTGACAGTTTGATTTTCTCATAGAATGGATTAAAAGCAGACATTTTTTACCTCACGAAATTATTATTAATTAACTATTTAACAATCACTGAATATATTGGTTGCGTTGTATATCCGTTTATTGCTATCTCTGAACATATTCCTCGATTGCCGCACTACGCTTATGTTGTTTCGCGCAATTAAGTTATTCCATAAGCTACATCGCGCATAGATTTTATTGTAACTCAGCTACTCGCTTGTTGGCAATGACAAACTCCGCGGACAGGAACTTTCCGTATAACTTAATAGTTCGAGTTTGACAGGGACATTTCCTTAGGTTGCACCACCCCCAGAGAAATTACCATCTTAATGGCCTCTTCTACGGATAAGTTCATTTCCTTTACCTCAGTGGCGGGCACGATCAATAAAAATCCCGAGGTGGGATTGGGCGTAGTGGGAATAAATATCATTACATGATCTAGCGGCAATTGTGCCCGCCCCACAGAAAAATTGTCTGCAGTTTGGAAAGCAATACTCCACATATCGCGGCGCGGGTATTCGACTAAAACCACTTTTTTAAAGGAATTGCCGCCGGGTTCTAGAAAGGATTGAGTTACTTGTTTGACACTGCCATAAACGCTTCTCACTAAAGGCACCCGCTGCACCAAACGCTCCCACAAGGCAAATAGTCTCTTACCAAAAAAATTAGTGGCTAAAATGCCCGTCCCTAGGAGTATGAGTAAGCTGATGATGACGCCAAAGCCAGGGAGATCCATACCCAACCAAGCACGTGGGGCAACGCTGGCTGGCAATAGCAATAACACTTGATCTAGCAGATGCACAATAAAATGCACCACCCAAACCGTGGCTAAAATGGGTAACCAAATTAATAAGCCTGCTAAAAAATGGCGTTGCAGGCTTGCCTTCATTTTACTCATTCACTGCCCTGTTTGTCTTTGATGACGGCATCGCTTTTAGGCGTATCGGTTTTCGTTTCAGCAGGCGCGCTTTCTTTACTTTCTGCGGGTGCTGCTTTTTTCTTTTTGAAATCAGTCTCGTACCAACCTGTGCCCTTGAGTTGAAACATAGGCGCGCTGATCCGTTTTTCTAGGCTGAGTTCCTTGCATTGTGGGCATTCTTCCAAAGGCACATCGGATAGGCCTTGTAAGGCGTCAAAACAATGACCACATTTTTGGCAACAATATTCATAAACTGGCATGGTATTACCTCTCTAGCATATATTAATGATCTCAGGAAGTCCTTGCAACGAAGTGCTTCGTAAGAATTACTTATAAATCCATAATCATCCGTCTTGATTCTGGGCGACTCGCGAGCCGCGCCTACAGCATTCCTGGGAACATCCGGGTTACATCGCTTTCAGCACCGGCATGTTCCAATCTTCTTGCAAATGCAAAAGACCGCGTTGCAATACTTCCAATACCGCTTTATTGGCTAGATGCTGCAGCTCTGTCTTTAAGCTTGGATAATATATGGCTTCCATGAGCTGATACAAGGTCAATTCGCTTAAATCTACCGTCAATTTAATCTTTTTATGGACACACGCAATGATGCCCGCTTTTTCTAATTGTTCTTCCAAGGATTCAATATTATTAAGGGCATCACCAGGGGCATGTTTTAACCATGCCTCGTAATTATAGCGGTATTTATTCTCGTGTAAAGTTTTTAGCAACAATAAAGCCCTAGACAAGGCGTTTTGCTTCCTTTGCGGCAAGGGGGTACGCCAATAGGGTAATATTTGCAATAACTCAGCGCCCCATAGCACGATAGTCCAAGATAGATAAAGCCACAATAAAAATATAGGAATAGCCGCTAATGCGCCATAAACCAGGGTATAAATCGAAAATCGGTCTATATAAAAAGCAAAAGCCTGCCGGGCTAACTCAAATAATAAAGCCGCCACTGTACCGGCTATGAAACAATATTTTATAGGCGAGGCGCGATTAGGCAGCAAACGGTATAATAAAGTAAACCACAGAGTAGTGATAATGAACATAATACTTGAGCTTAGCCATTTTTTCGTTAGCGCAGAATGCCATCCGGTTTCTTGCCCTGACCAAGCAGAGGCATGCGCAAAAAGCAACATGCAGGCTCCTAATAATAAAGGCGCTAAGGTTAACATACCCCAATACAGAAAAAACCCCTCAATAAAATGACGTGATTTTTTAATACGCCATATGGCATTAAAAGCACTTTCTATAGTGAATAACACAAAAATGGCGGTAACCAATAACGAAATGATACTCAACCAAGACAATTGTATCGTTTTTTGCACCCATACATTGAGTTGGTTTTGGATCACTTGTCCTGTGGCAGGAACAAAATGGGCAAAAATAAACTCTTGTGCCTTGTCGCCTAAAATGGCATATTTAGGAAAAATTGTAAAGATAACAAGACCCACCATGGTTAAGGGAACAATGGATAACAGGGTGGTAAAACTCAGTTCTGCCGCGCGGGACAAACAGCGATCGGCAGCAAAGCGTTTTAAAACACAGCGTAGATTATAGAATTGTAAAATGAACTGATGCACGTTTCCTCCCTGGAACAGTGTAGCAAAGGGAGCAGGGGTTGTCACTGGGCCTTATAAGTGGGACGCCCTCGACTCCCCCAAGTCTGGGTCGTACAAATCCTTATAAAGCCTTTTTTCTAAGTAATCGTCTAGCAGAAGGCGGGTTTGCCGTTCACGGCCTTTATGTAACCGCCCCTTTGATTTTTCAACTTTATCTTCGATCTCAAAAAGTAGCTGTTCTTCCTCATCATAATGCAGGTGTTCATTTTCTTTAAAATCAGCGTCATATGTATAGGAAGCCATATTCATACTCCCATGTTCCGTTTTCTTCAGTATAGCTCAAATTATGACCACATAAAGTATCTACTTAACAAATGTCCATAAAAAGGCTAAAATGTTTATATAATAATATAAAAAGGGCCTAATCATGAGCGTTTTACCCAACTCCGACCAAATACGAACTTTATGCGAACAAATGTGGGAAGAGGATCTTCTCCCTACCTTAAAAAAGTTTATTGCTATCCCCAATAAATCGCCTGCTTTTGATGCCAATTGGCAAGAAAACGGTCATGTGGATGCTGCCGTTAAATTAGTCACCGATTGGGTTAAAAAACAAGCCATTCCTGGCTTAGAATTGCGCGTGCTGCAATTGCCCAAGCGTACTCCCCTCATTTTTATAGAGATTGCGGGCACTATAGACCGAACGGTATTGATGTATGGCCATATTGATAAACAACCTGAAATGCGCGGTTGGATGGAAGGCCTATCCCCCTGGAAAGCGGTATTAAAAGACGATAAATTGTATGGTCGCGGCGGCGCTGATGATGGTTATGCCGTTTTTGCTTCTATTTTGGCGATTAAGGCACTGAAAGCACAAAATATTGCCCATAGCCGTATTGTTATTTTAATTGAAAGCTCAGAAGAAAGTGGCAGTATCGATCTCCCCTACTATATTGACGAATTAGAACAAGAGATAGGAACGCCAGAACTTATCATCTGCCTTGATTCTGGCTGCGGCAACTACGAACAATTATGGCATACCACTTCCCTGCGCGGATTAATCAGCGGTGTACTACGAGTAGAAACCTTAACGGAAGGGGTGCACTCCGGTTATGGTACGGGTATTATGCCGTCCAGCTTTAGAATCATTCGACAGCTATTAAGCCGTATCGAAAATAAAAATACCGGTGAAATCTTATTATCCGCATTCCATGTCAATATTCCTGAACAACGCATTAAAGAAACGCGTTTAGCAGCGAGTGTATTAGGCGATGAGGTCTATCAGGCTTTTCCACGCAGTGGCATGACACAGCCCGTAAACGATAACGTGAGCGAATTATTGTTAAATCGCACTTGGCGCCCTGCCCTAGAAATTATAGGGTGCGATGGAATACCTTCTTTAAAAGAGGCAGGAAATGTACTAAGGCCTTATACTAGCCTTACCCTATCCGTACGTATTCCCCCGACTTGTGATGCAGAAAAAGCAGCGGTACAGCTAAAACATATTTTAGAAGCCAATCCACCCTATCAGGCTAAAGTCACTTTCCACGCCGAAAAAGCCAGTAACGGTTGGCATGCGCCCTTGTTAAAACCTTGGCTTAAAAAGGCTATGGATGATGCCTCCCAATCCTATTTTGGCAAAGAGGCGTTGGCCATTGCCGAAGGCGGTAGCATACCCTTCATGGGCATGCTGGGTCAAAAATTTCCAAAAGCTCAATTTCTTATTACCGGCGTGTTAGGCCCACACTCTAACGCTCATGGCCCCAATGAGTTTTTACATATTCCCACGGTAAAGCGATTAACCGGCTGCATCAGCCATGTCATTGCCTCTGAAGCCATCAATGAATGATGCGGTAGATCAATATAAAGAGAAACTACTAGAAATACTGGACACAGTGGATTGTGCTTATTCTAAAGATAAAAGCGCGCTGGATTTATTAACGTATTATACCGACGCCATAGATACCC
The DNA here is from genome assembly GCA_021156165.1 of Gammaproteobacteria bacterium. GTDB lineage: Bacteria > Pseudomonadota > Gammaproteobacteria > UBA1113 > UBA1113 > VFKP01. Next base: position 12,251 of record JAJNBM010000037.1, read on the forward strand.
TCTTAATTAATTTATGGCAAGATCATCCAGATTCGCTGGGGAAATATTGCTTATTAGCCATCGGGGGGTATGGACGCCGAGAATTATATCCTTATTCAGACATCGATATACTTATTTTAACAGAAACCCCGGTCAAAGAAGATCCTATCTTAGAAGGTTTTTTGCAAACTGTATGGGATTTGAAATTAAAAGCATCCTCCATAACCGCAACGCGAGAACAACTCACAGTTTTATGTAAACAAAACCTGGCTACCTTAACCAGTATTTTGGATCAACGCTATTTGAGTGGCTCTATGGATTTATACCATTCATTTTGTACGTATAGCGATTCCTTTTTACAGTTATCCCCAAAAGAATTTTATACGCAAAAAAAAGAAGAGCAACAGCATCGCTATCATACTGTAGGCCATTATGCTTTTTCTCTAGAACCGAATATTAAAGAAAGTCCTGGTGGGTTACGTGATATGCAAACTTTGCTGTGGTGTGCCCAATATGCTTTTATTAAACAACAGAGTTGCTTTTCTCAATTGGCTATATTTAGCAAATTAGAAGCAGAAAATATTTTAACGCATACGGAAAGTCAAAGACTAGCGCAAGGGTATTTATACCTAGCACATGTACGTTTTAGTCTGCATCTGCAAACTAAAAAAAAAGAAGACCGCCTGTCTTTTGAAATACAAGCTACATTGGCTGAGCGTTACGGCGAGTCGCAACGCGACTTTATGAAAAAATATTATGATGCCATTTTGACTTTGCTGCGCTACCAGGCTATCTTAGATAAAAGTCTTTGTGAATGGCTCAACGAGACTATCCCCCTCCTCCATGAAGGCATAGGACAGAGCATAGGGGCAGGCCCCCGCGCCTGCCCTAGTAGCGCAACCACAGGGGGGTGCCCCTACGAACCAATGCGCATCTTGGGTTCTAATGAGTATCCTGAGGAAAATGAAATCTTAGCAGTCTTGCTGCAATGCGAAAATGATGCGGACATTCAAAAAATTCCTTTGCCCGTTCTTAGAACTATAGACACCAAACAGTTTTCACCAGAAAAAGCTTTAACTGTTGAAAATCAAAGATTATTTTTAAAATTGCTCCATAAGGCACCTTATGTCTATTCATTACTTAAAACGCTACGCCTTTGGGGCGTACTAGGCCATTATTTGCCGGAGTTGAAATTGGCGATGGGTCTGATACAACATAGTTTATTTCACAGTTACACTGTAGACGAACACACCCTATTATTAACCGCAATGATAGACAAATTTCACTTAAAGTCCTACCAAGAGAAATACCCTCTTTGTCATGAGCTTATTCTAAACATACAGTCGCCACATGTGCTTTATTTGGCTGCTTTGCTTCATGACAGTGGTAAAGGTCATTTGGAAGATCACAGTTTGGCGGGTGAAAAATTAGCTATAACCTTATGTCATCGACTGTCTTCCCTATTAAATACTGAAGAACAAAGTAATTTAATTTGGTTGGTTAAAAATCATCTGTTAATGTCTATAGTGGCGCAAAAGCAAGATATACATGACCCGACGGTGATCATTGCTTTTGCTAAAGAGGTTGAAAATTTAAACCGCTTAAAATTATTGTATTTATTAACTGTCGCGGATATTTCTGCCACCAATCCCACCCTATGGAATAGTTGGAAAGACAGTTTGCTCAAAAAATTATATCTAGCCACTGAAAAGGCAGTGCAACGCGATTATATTTTGTCACCCGCAGATAAAAAAGTTGCGCATAAAAAAGAAAAAAGCTTATTACTCTTGGCTAAGCATTCTATAGAAAATTCCTCGGCACTTGCATTATGGCAGAGTTGGCCAGACGTTTATTTCTTACATCATAGCGTGCCCAGCATTGTCAAACACACGGCGCTTATTTTGAAACAGAAGAACGACAAAGCTGTGTTTTCTCTTAGTGACAGGGCTAAGCAGGGGCATTATGAATTATTTATCTATTGTAAAGATAGGCCTTTTCTTTTCTCATTATTCACTAACGTCTTAGAAAAGGAAAATTTAAATGTGGTGTCGGCCGACATTTTAACCACCACAGAGGCTTATGCTCTGGATAGCTTTTATCTGCTCCGGGATAAAGCCTATTCCAAAAAGAAGGAGCATTTATTGCTGCGTTTAGAAAATGCTTTGCTGGAATTAAAAGATAATAAAATTGCGCCTATATTTAAGCAACGCTTTCATAAAAAGCGGTTATTGCCTAGTATGATTACGGAAATACATTGTCGTAATAAAGAAAATCAAAATGTAACCGAAGTGGAGATTAATTCTTACGATAGACCTGGCTTACTGGCTAAAATAGGCTTAGTATTTTCTGAGCATAAACTGAATTTGCATCAAGCAAAGATAGCGACCTTAGGCCAGCGTATAGAGGATATTTTTGTGGTGACGAATGGTGACGGGACGTTTCTAGCAGCACACGAAGCGAAAAATTTAACGGATGATTTATTACTGGCACTAAGGGATTTATGAAATTTATCCAAAAAGGGCCAAGCCTAAAGCGCAGCCCTTTATTGCTAGGACAATGAGGTTGCTTTGAGACAACCAAGAACTGTCTGCCTGTTGATTCCCCGCTCTCTGTAATCCAGCCTATGCCGTTTTCACTAGGCTAGCATA
>JAJNBM010000074.1 GCA_021156165.1 Gammaproteobacteria bacterium
CAGCGGCCCATTGTCGTGTTAAACACAATAGATAAAACACTACCGCCAGAAATAGCGCCGGGTTTAAATAGTTTAGGGGTAATGTTGGCTTATACGCCCGCACACTATTTACTGTTTCATGCCTTATTGGGCGCTCCACCTGGATATGATTGGCTAGAGAAAAAGAATGACCTCGTATTCGTCGTTACCAGCGCCAATAACAGTGACAACCCCATCCTTCACGAAAATGATGTGGCAGAACAAGCGTTGCATGCTATAGCCGATTGCATCGTGCATTATAATCGCAATATTAGCACTGCCATCGACGATTCCGTGGTGCAATTCATTGCTCAAAAACCCGCTTTTATACGACGCGCACGCGGCTATGTACCGAATGCAATCGCTCTACCCTACGCCATTCCCCCCACGCTGGCTTTAGGCGGCTATTTAAAAAATACGATTTGCGTGACACGCGGCAATGAGGCGTTTGTATCCCAACCCGTAGGCAGTTTAAATACGCGCGAAACTATTCGCTTTTATCACGATGCTATAAAGCATTTATTGAAAATATTAAATGTTAAACCCGATTGCATAGCGCATGACAAACACCCAAACTTCTATTCAACGCAAATTGCAGCACAATTTAGAGCACCGACTTTCCCTATTCAACATCACCATGCTCATTTAGCCGCTTGTGCGGTGGAATATGGTATCACCACACCCGCATTAGGCTTAGCTTTAGATGGATTTGGCTTAGGTGATGATGGTGGAAATTGGGGTGGCGAATTGATGCTTTATCATGACAATGATTATAAACGCTTAGGTTCACTACAACCTTTACCACAACCCGGTGGCGATGCTGTTATCAAACAACCCTGGCGTATGGCGGTAAGCGTATTATTTGCTTTAGGAAAACAAGACGTAGCACTACAACGTTTTAGTCATTATCCGCAAACAGCGGCTATTTGGTCTTTATTAGAAAATAGTACCCACACGCCCCTTACGAGCAGTTGCGGCCGTTTATTCGATGCGGCGAGTAGCCTATTGGGTATTTGTGAAATCGCCGCCTATGAAGGACAAGCAGCGATGATGATGGAAAGTTGTATTTCTGAAATTAAATGTGACGCTAAAGGCTGGATATTAAATGATTCACATTTAAATCTGTTACCTTTGTTCAATACCCTATTGTCTTGTGATGCCATAGAAGGTGCAAATCTGTTTCACGGCACTTTGGCGGCGGCTTTAATCGCTTGGGTGGAACAAGCCACTCTGCAACATGGCTTAAAACAAGTATTATTATCTGGTGGCTGCTTTCTCAATCGCGTTTTAAGCGATGCCCTGATAGCCGGTTTGAAAAAGAAAAAACTCACGCCGCTTTATCCACGTTTATATCCCCCAAATGACAGTGGCTTAAGTTTAGGTCAGGCCTGGGTGGGTGCGAATAAGATGATGGGACATTGAGACGGCCATTATAAAAACAGAAACTCAAATTTTTATCTGATTTCGCGCAACAAAAGACCAATAATTTGACGAAACAGGATAAAAAGAGTACAATTCCTCCGCTTTAGACCTGGTTTCTTGAACTTTCAAGCTATTTACTTTTTAAATAACAAGGGAGGTAATTCTATGACTGCTACAATAGAGGAGTTAAAAAATCTCATTCTTCAGGAAAAAATCGACGACGCAATTGCCTTCTTAAAGGAACATGCAGAAGCGCTTAAGGCAGAACATACAGAGCAAGTTAGCGCGAAATTTTATGGAGAGCTGTTTATTAGGGCTAAGTATAACAATTTTGCTCACTTCATTCTGTTTTGGCTAGCTGAGATTTCTGCTGACTTTTATCTGTTTCGGGTGGTTACGGTTAATGCACTTATAAAAAAAGAAAATGACCATAAACAAGTATTGTGGGACCTCTGGACTATGGAGCATCCTGAATTCAATAGTTACATTCAGTGGCTGCCGCAAGAAGTCCTTAGCGATACAATTGAACTACTCCCTCTGCATCGTTTAATCGACTTATTAGTGAAATATGGCGCAGATTTAAATGTGCAAGAGATATCAAGAAATCTGCTGTACCAAGCAGCATACCGGGGCAATGGATTAATGATGCGTTTATTAATAGAACATGGTGCAAATATAAACTTGCGCGATAAAGATGGAAGGAATATCTTTCTGCATTTCGCAGTGCAGTATGACATGAAACAAATGCTGTATTTATTTCTGCTCAACGGTGTGGATATAAATCTGCAAGATAAGTATGGATATACCCCTCTATTTAATATGATAAAAAAAAATAATATGCCAATGGTAAATTTAGCATTGCAATACGGTATGGAAGTAAATATAAGCAATAATTATGGAAGCACTCCCCTGTGTTGGGCAATATATCAGGCCAATGCACCCATAGTGCGTCTATTGTTGCAAAAAGGTGCGAATGTAAATACTCTACAGATAACTGGCGAACCCTTACTGTTTCACCCAATACGTAAGGGCAATGAATCCATGGTGGGTTTATTATTGAAAAATGGTGCGGATGTAAATGTAGCAGATGAATCTTGCTTTGGGAACACGGCTCTGCATTTGGCAGTACACTTCAACTATGAATCAATTGTGTCTTTGTTGTTGAAAAAGGGTGCGGATATTGATGCGCAAGATAAAGATGGCAACACCCCTCTGCATTCTGCAAAAATACTCGGCCATGAATCAATAGTAAAGTTATTATTAGAAGCTAGTAACGCTAAGAAGAAAGTAGAACAACCTATTCCGAGCACTCATTCAAACGTGAGTCTCAGTTCAAGCTCGGGCAGCAATCCAAGCTCGAGTAGTAATTCAGACTTGCGCGCTAGTTCAAACCCGCATTTAGTCTATCAAACCCTAAATGCTAGTCCTCGAGTGCCCAATGCGAATAATTCTAAAGACGAACAGGACTCATCAGAAAAGAAGTGTGGACCTGGTAGCTCTAAATAAGGCAGCACTACTATCTTAATGCATCCAGGCTGATTTGAGAACTTTCAAATCAGCCCGAATTAGTATACTTATAGCAAATTATTTTTAGGTATTGCTATCTAAAAGGTGCCAATTTATTTTATGGCACTTTAGCCGCGGCTTTAATGCTTGGGTGGAACAGCAGCCCGCACTAAAGCCAGAAAAATGAAATGCTTATTGGACGTTCCTAATAAAAAAATAATCCTTTGACAAAGCAGAGAGAAAAAAGTATAATTTTTTTGGTTCAGGCCTGTTGCTTGCGACTTTTAATTCTATTTAATTAACGAATAGGTGGGGTAATTTTATGGCTATAACCATAGAAGAATTAAAGAGTTTAATTCGCGAGGAAACAATCAGGGAGGCCCTTCAACATGTAAAAGAAAATACAGAATATTTTAAGCGTTTTGCGAACCAGCTTTTACTCTTTCTGTCTTATCAGACTTTCGAAAAAGCAGAGGAAACCTTTTTGAAGATTATGAGTCTCGAAAATGTTTGGGAGATGGGCAATTCTAGATACACCCATTACCTTCAGTGGCTACCGAGAGAAGTTCTGGAGGATACAGTAGAACTATTACCTGCAAAGGATTTATTATCATTATTAGAGCAGTTAGCATCCTTATTGCTAGAACTAGGTGCAGAGGTAGAAGCGAAGGACCAAGTGGGCTTCGCTCCTCTACACAGGGCAATAACAAGAAAAAATCTATTTATGGTACATTTCTTGCTAAATAACGGTGCGATTGTAGACGTAAAAAATAATCTCGGAAGCACCCCTCTGTATGATGCTGTATGGATAAAAAACGAATCCCTAGTGCGGCTATTGCTAGAGAAGGGCGCGGATGTAAATGCGAAAGATAGGCAGGGATTAACCCCTCTACATTGTTGGGCTCTATGGGAGGAGGGAGACAACCCCACCGCGCAGTTATTGCTAGACAAGGGCGCGGGAGACAACCCCATAGGGCAATTATTGCTAGACAAGGGCGCGAATGTAAATGCGAAAGATAAAGAGGGCAATACTCCTCT
>JAJNBM010000038.1 GCA_021156165.1 Gammaproteobacteria bacterium
GATGCCTGGAGACAACATCAAGTTTGTGGTGAAGTTGATAGCCCCTATCGCGATGGATGAAGGCTTACGTTTCGCCGTACGCGAAGGTGGACGCACGGTAGGCGCAGGCGTGGTCACTAAGGTAATCGCGTAAAATACGATATAAGGTCGGGGAAACGCTTCTTTTTGCTCTTTTTTAACACAGGTTAAGGGCAAAAGCAGTGTTTCCCCGATATTTTTTCTCTAAAGGTATACCACAGCATAGTTTTTCATGATACAATCGGCACCCTAAAATCGCAGTCGTCTTGTAGGATGCAGTGCTAGGTCAGTAGCTCAATTGGCAGAGCGGCGGTCTCCAAAACCGCAGGTTGGGGGTTCGATTCCCTCCTGGCCTGCCAAAAGTTTTGAAAAAATGCGGATGGTTACGCAATATAAGGTCTGTTTAGAGTGATGAAATCATTGACTACGGAGCAAACGCCCCAATCCGATAGAGGGAAATGGGTGTGCGTTGTTTTATTGCTGGTTGTAGGCATAGCAGCCAATGTCTATTTTGCGCAAGTTGCAGGGGCCCTGCGGGCAATCGGCTGGATCGTTTTATTGGGAGCTTGTGCCGCTATTGCCGCCATGACGGCAAAAGGCAAGGCCGTGATCGCCTTTTCTAAGGATGCACGTTTGGAATTGCGTAAAGTGGTGTGGCCATCACGTCAGGAGACTACGCAAACGACTTTAATGGTTATTGTACTCGTTATTGTCATGTCATTGATATTATGGGGGATCGATACATTTCTAATGTGGGCTATAGGCTGGATGACGGGGCAAAGAGGGTAATATTGATGAGTAAAGAAAACGCCGATACACAAAAAAAACGCTGGTATGTCGTACATGTTCGTTCTGGCCTAGAAGCGCGGGTGCAAAAGAGTTTGAAAGAAACCGTGCAACGGGCGGGTGTAGAAGAACAATTTAGCGAGATTTTGGTGCCTAAAGAGCGCGTGATTGAAATGCGCGGCGGCCAAAAGAAAATCACCGAGCGTAAACATTTTCCAGGATATGTCTTGGTTAATATGGTTTTTACAGATGAAAACTGGCATTTGGTTAAGAGCGTACCCAACGTGTTGGGCTTTATTGGTGGTACTGGTTCACGTCCAGTGCCTATTAGCAATAAAGAAGCCGAGGAAATTTTACAGCGCGTTGAAGAAAATGTAGATAAGCCTAAGCCTAAAGTATTATTTGGCCCGGGTGAAGTGGTTCGCGTTACAGATGGTCCATTCGCCGATTTCAATGGCGTCGTAGAAGAAGTAAATTATGAAAAAAGTCGCTTGCGTGTGGCCGTATTGATATTTGGCCGTTCTACGCCGGTAGATTTAGAATTCAGTCAGGTGGAAAAAGCCATCTGATTTAGGGGTGACAGTGCGGTTAAGTGCTGTTAAATATGAGAATGGGGAGCTTTTAATACCTTCACATTTGTTTTTAAGAATCAAATGCAAGAGTATAAAGCGTTAGTACCCAAATAGAGGGGTTATAGATATGGCTAAGAAATTAGTCGCGCAAATAAAACTGCAAATTCCGGCCGGTAAGGCCAATCCTAGTCCGCCCATAGGCCCTGCATTGGGTCAACGTGGCTTGAACATCATGGAATTCTGTAAAGCCTTTAATGCGGCAACCGCATCACTGGAGCCAGGTTTGGTGATACCGGTGGTGATTAACGCTTATGCCGATAAGAGTTTTGATTTTGTTTTAAAATCTCCGCCAGCAGCGGTTTTATTGAAGAAAGCAGCCAATATTGCCAAGGGCAGTAGTGTGCCGCATACGAATAAAGTGGGCCGCGTGACACGTAAGCAAGTGTTAGAAATTGCTAAGGTGAAGGTCAAAGAGTTAACGGCCAAAGATGAAGCCGCAGCAATACGCACTATCGCCGGTACTGCACGCAGTATGGGCATAGAAGTGGAGGAGAATTAATCATGGCTAAACTCACTAAAAGAATGAAAGCCATTGTTGAAAAAATGGTTCCCGGAAAAGTCTATCCTATTGCGGATGCTGTGAATGTGCTGAAAACATGTGCCACGGCTAAATTTAAAGAAAGCGTCGATATCAGTGTGCGCTTGGGTGTAGATCCGCGCAAATCCGATCAAGTTGTGCGTGGTGCTTGCGATTTACCCCATGGTACGGGTCGTAGTGTTCGTATCGCTGTATTTGCGCAAGGTGCTAATGCTGAAGCAGCAAAAGCTGCTGGCGCTGAAATCGTTGGCTTTGAAGATCTGGCTGAAACCATCAAAGGTGGGCAGATGGATTTCGATTTGGTGATTGCCAGCCCCGATGCCATGCGTATTGTGGGTCAATTAGGACAAGTTTTAGGTCCGCGTGGTTTGATGCCGAATCCTAAAGTAGGAACGGTGACACCCGATGTAGGGGGCGCTGTGCGTAGAGCTAAAGCGGGTCAAGCACGTTTTCGTGTGGACAAAGCGGGTATTATCCATTGTTCTATAGGTAAAATAGATTTCGAAGTACCGCAGCTAAAAGAAAATTTAGAAGCGGTGTTGCATGAATTAAAGAAATTAAAACCAGGCGCGTCTAAAGGTATCTACTTGCGTAAGCTTACGATGTCTACGACCATGGGCCCTGGTGTAGTGGTGGATCTAGCATCGCTAGATACATAAAGTTTCTAAAGAATAATACTTTATAGTTTTATAGCTATAAGGCATTAGGCCAGCTTTTTAGGTTGTTTTTGATCCGCACGGTCTGCCGCGCAGTTTCAAAACCCTGTTGGCTGTCCAAGACCGCGGGCGCAACGCAAGTTGCTTAATAGTAAGGCCCGTAGCCATTTCGCTAGGCTGAGGTGTAATGGCTTTATTTTCGAGCACCGCAGCGCAGTTTATATTGACATAAATGAGCAGCGGAGCACAGAAATAAAGCCAGTACGCCCAGCATAGTAGAAATGGCTACGGGCCTAGCCTGCGTAGATGGTCACGGTGTGTTGAACCTTGCGTGTTGAACATTGTGATCGCGAGTGTGATCGAAACACTCAAATCCGGCGGATTTGAGTATGAGGAGGTTTTAAGTGGTATTAAGACTAGACGACAAAAAAGCTATCGTCGCTGAAGTCGCAGCAGTGGCATCCACTGCAGTTTCCGCAGCGATTGCCGATTATCGCGGCTTAACGGTAGGGAAAATGAATGATTTACGCGTGAAAGCGCGCGAGTCAAACATTTATCTTAAGGTCGTGCGTAACACTTTAGCTAGGCGCGCAGTGCAAGGTACGGCATTTGCCTGCTTGGATCCTGCCTTAGTAGGATCGTTGGTATTGGCTTTTTCTAGAGCCGAACCCAGCGCTACGGCTAAATTGTTTAAGGACTTTGCAAAGCAAAATGAATCGTTTACAGTCAAAGGGTTATCCCTAGACGGTCAATTTTTCCCTGCTGCGCAAATAGATGCTTTGGCATCCTTGCCTACGCGTGATGAGGCGATAGCCCAGTTAATGAGTGTGATGAATGCACCCATTTCCAAGTTTGTACAAACCATGTCGGCTGTGCCTACTAAGTTAGTACGAACCGTAGCGGCTGTACGCGATCAAAAACAAGAATCGTAACCTAAACTATATTTTTAAGGAGTCAATCAAATGGCTGTATCGAAAGAGCAAATTTTAGAAGCTATATCCGCAATGAGCGTGATGGATGTCGTGGATTTAGTCAAGATGATGGAAGAGAAGTTTGGTGTGACTGCTGCGGTGGCTATGGCACCGATGGCAATGGCAGCAGGCGATGCTGGCGGCGCTAAAGCAGAAGAAAAAACTGAGTTTAATGTCCTTTTAACCAGCTTTGGTGAAAACAAAGTCGGTGTGATTAAAGTTATCCGTGAAATCACAGGCTTAGGCTTGAAAGAAGCTAAAGACTTAGTTGAAGGCGCCCCTTCCACTGTTAAAGAAGGCGTTTCTAAAGATGAAGCTGCAACTATCAAGAAAAAACTTGAAGAAGCAGGCGCTAAGGCAGATATTAAATAATATTTGTAAACGGTGTTTTTTCGAGGCTGACAGAAAGTTTTTCTGTCGGCCTCTTTACTCTTTGTGTTTTTAGTGTCGTCTATACTCACAGCGATTGGGTTTTAGGCGAGTAAGTTCGCCAATAAAACATAAAACCCAAAGGGCGTTAGAGTATATTATTAATGAGGAACTTTACATGACTGATATGTTAACAGCTCGGCGTCAACCCCTTCGTTCCAATAAAGTGCTTCGCCCGCGCGTTTATTTTGGTAAATTACCAGAAATCATGGAGATCCCATACTTATTAACTATACAGGAAGAATCGTATAAAAATTTCTTACAACACGATGTTCCTCCTGAACAACGCAAAAACGAAGGCTTACAAGCGGCATTTAGTTCTATTTTTCCTATTGAAAATATGTCTCGTACTGCTCGTTTGGAATTTGTCAGTTATACCCTCGGTCATTCTCTTTTTAACGAAAATGAATGTAGAACGCGTGGCTTGACTTATGCAGGCGCTTTGCGCGTTAAAGTGCGTTTGGTTTTATTTGAAAAAGACAGCGTTAATCACAATCCCGTAATTAAAGATATACGCGAACAAGAAGTGTATATGGGTGAAATGCCGTTGATGACGGCTAATGCTACTTTTGTGATTAACGGTACCGAACGGGTTGTGGTATCGCAATTACACCGTTCTCCGGGTTTATTTGTAGAACATGATAAAGGCAAAACTCATACTTCTGGAAAATTATTATTTTCAGCACGGATCATTCCTTATCGTGGCTCTTGGCTGGATTTTGAATTTGATCCAAAGGATTGTTTATTCGTACGCATAGACAGGCGCCGTAAACTGCCGGTGTCGGTATTGTTGCGCGCCTTAGGTTATTCTACAGAAGAAATTCTTGAAAAGTTTTTTGATATCAATGTATTTAAAGTCAATAAAAATAAAATCACATTGGTATTGGATCCGCAACGTTTGCGCGGCGAAGTGGCTGCGGTCGATATAAAAAATAGCAAAGGAAAGGTCGTCGTTGAAAAAGGTCGTCGTATTTCCGCACGGCACATTCGCCTATTAAGTGAAGATGGTGTTAATTCTTTAGAAGTGCCTAAAGATTACCTGATAGGGAAAGTATTGGCGCACGATTATGTTAATCCTAAAACCGGCGAACTCTTAGCTGAAGCAAACGCTGAACTCACTTTAGACTTGATCGACGCTTTGTTAGAAGCAAAAGTAGAACAATTCGATGTGATTTATACCAACGATCTAGATTGTGGTAGTTATATTTCTGATACCTTGCGCATTGATCCTTCGCGCACACCTTTAGACGGTTTGGTTGAAATTTATCGCATGATGCGTCCAGGTGAACCGCCTACACAAGAAGCGGCACAAAATCTATTTAACAGTTTGTTTTTCGATGCCGATCGCTACGATTTATCCGCTGTAGGCCGTATGAAATTTAACTTGCGCGTAGGTCGTCAGGACATACACGGACCAGGCGTGTTAACGGCCGATGATATCGTTGAAGTGGCAAAATTATTAGTGGCAGTGCGTAATGGCAGTGGTTCTATCGATGATATCGATCACTTAGGCAATCGTCGTGTACGTAGCGTAGGTGAAATGACGGAAAATCAATTCCGTGTTGGCCTAGTGCGCGTAGAGCGGTCCGTAAAAGAGCGTTTGAATGTAGCCGATTCAGAAGGGTTGATGCCGCAAGAATTGCTAAACTCTAAGCCGGTCTCTGCAGCCATTAAAGAATTTTTTGGTTCTAGTCAGTTGTCGCAATTTATGGATCAAAATAATCCCTTATCCGAAGTGACGCATAAACGTCGTATCTCAGCCCTAGGCCCTGGTGGTTTAACACGCGAAAGAGCGGGCTTTGAAGTGCGCGACGTGCATGCTACGCACTATTCACGCCTATGTCCTATTGAAACGCCGGAAGGTCCAAACATTGGTTTGATCAACTCTTTGTCGGTATACGCAAAACCGAATGACTATGGTTTCTTAGAAGCCCCTTATCTGCGTGTGGTTGACGGTATCGTGACCAGTGAAATGCATTATCTGTCTGCAATCACTGAAAGCGATTTTGTCATTGCGCAAGCGAATGCCACCATGGACGAAAGTCATCGTTTAACGGATGAATTGGTGCCCTGTCGTTACCAAGGTGAATTTACCTTTAAAACCGTGGCCGATGTGCAGTACATGGATGTGTCGCCTAAGCAAATTGTGTCGGTGGCAGCAGCGTTGATTCCTTTCTTAGAACACGACGATGCTAACCGCGCCCTGATGGGATCGAACATGCAACGACAAGCGGTGCCTACATTACGCGCTGAAAAGCCGTTGGTAGGAACGGGTATTGAAAGTACTGTGGCGGTGGATTCCGGCGTGACGGTCATTGCGAAGCGTTCTGGTATTGTGGATTCCGTTGATTCGGCCCGTATCGTGATTAAGGTGGACGACACGGAAGCCAGTGCAAAAGAAGCGGGTGTGGATATTTATAACCTCATTAAATACGTGCGTTCCAACCAAAATACTTGCATCAACCAAGTACCTCTAGTACACGAAGGTGAGCGGGTGTATAAGGGCGATGTGTTGGCGGATGGCCCGTCTACCGATTTGGGTGAATTAGCCCTAGGGCAAAACTTATTGGTCGCTTTTATGCCTTGGAACGGGTATAACTTTGAAGATTCTATTCTGATCTCAGAACGTGTAGTGAGAGAAGATAGATTTACCAGCATTCATATTGAAGAGCTGACGTGTATTTCGCGCGATACTAAATTGGGTTCGGAAGACATCACGAGCGATATTCCTAACGTGAGCGAAATAGCGCTGTCTAAACTAGATGCCTCTGGTATTGTGCACATAGGTGCTGAAGTCAATGCGGGCGATATCCTGGTGGGTAAAGTAACGCCTAAAGGCGAAACACAATTAACGCCAGAAGAAAAACTATTGCGCGCTATTTTTGGTGAAAAAGCGTCGGATGTAAAAGACAGCTCTTTGCGGGTACCTACCGGTATGAATGGTACCGTCATAGACGTGCGAGTTTTTACCCGCGATGGTTTGGCAAAAGATGCGCGTGCATTGGAAATTGAGGAAGCTGAATTAGACAAAGTACGTAAAGATTTAAACGATGAATTCCGCATTCGTGAATTGGATATCTATCGCCGTTTGGAAAAGAAACTCGTCGGTAAAGTGGTTTTAAAAGGGGTTAAAGAGTTAAAAGCGAATAGCACGCTAACTGCGGAACAATTACATGAGTTACCTCGGGATCAATGGTTGTCATTGAGCTTCGCCGATGATGCTACTAATAAAGAGATGGAATACGCTTCTGCACAGTTGCAACACATCCGTCAAGATTTTGAAGATAACTTGAAGTTGGCGCAACAAAAAATTACGCAAGGCGATGATTTAGCGCCAGGCGTGTTAAAAATAGTTAAAGTGTATTTAGCAGTGAAGCGTCGTATTCAACCGGGTGACAAAATGGCAGGACGACACGGTAATAAAGGTGTGGTTTCCAATATCGTGCCAGTAGAAGATATGCCTTATTTAGAAGATGGAACGCCGGTGGATATAGTCTTGAATCCTTTGGGCGTGCCTTCTCGTATGAACGTAGGCCAGGTGTTAGAGACGCATTTGGGATGGGCGGCTAAAGAGTTAGGTCGTAAAATCCGTCATTTAATAGAGAATGTAGGTGAGATGGAACCCTTACGTGATTACATGAAAAAGATCTATGGCATGAGTTCTACACCTACGGTCAACATAGACCAATTGAACGATGCAGATCTCATGACGATTGCGGAAAATCTTAAAGCAGGTGTGCCTATGGCTACACCGGTGTTTGATGGCGCCAAAGAAAGCGAAATTAAAGAAGCGTTAAAATTAGCTGGATTGCCAGAATCGGGGCAAGCGCAATTAACCGATGGTCGCACAGGGCTTCCTTTTGAAAGACCTGTGACCGTGGGTTATATGTATATGTTAAAACTGAATCATTTGGTGGATGACAAAATGCATGCGCGTTCTACGGGTTCGTACAGCTTGGTGACGCAACAGCCTTTAGGGGGTAAAGCGCAATTTGGTGGTCAGCGATTCGGGGAAATGGAAGTATGGGCTTTAGAAGCATACGGTGCTGCTTATACTTTACAAGAAATGCTGACAGTGAAGTCGGATGATGTACGTGGTCGTACAAAGATGTATAAAAATATTGTCGATGGCGATCATCAAATGGCAGCGGGTATGCCTGAATCGTTTAACGTATTGGTCAGAGAAATTCGTTCTTTGGCTTTAGACGTCGAATTAGATAGTTACTGATAAATACCCTGTGTCCTTGAATGTGCGAGATAGATCGTAGGGGTAGGCCTCCGTGCCTGCCCTAGAGGGCAACCACAGGGGGTTACCCCTACGTCAGGATCGGTATCCTGAAATGTAATGTGAGTCTTATTTTTTAGTTAATTAAAGAGAGTGTGAATTATGGCAGAAACGATTATGAATACTCCGGTGATAGGCGATTTGTGGAGCTACATGAAGCAACAAGCGCAGATCTTAGAAGTCGATCAAATAAAGATTGGTCTAGCTTCGCCGGATCTGATCCGCTCACAATCTTTCGGGGAAGTTTTAAAATCCGAAACCTACAATTATCGTACTTTCAGGCCAGAAAGAGATGGGTTGTTTTGCGCCAAAATATTTGGCCCCATCAAGAATTATGAATGTTTATGCGGTAAATACAAGCGTAAAAAGCATCATGGCGTCGTGTGTGAAAAATGCGGTACTGAAGTCACGGAAACTAAAGTGCGTAGAGAACGCATGGCGCATATTGAATTGGCTTGTCCCGTTGCCCACATCTGGTTTTTAAAATCATTGCCATCGCGTATCGGTTTAGCGTTGGATATGACCTTACGCGACATAGAACGTATCCTTTATTTTGAAGCCTTTGTGGTGACCGAACCAGGCCTAACCTCGTTAGCCAAAGGACAGTTATTGTCGGATGAAGAATATTTAGATGCTATTGAACAATATGGCGATGAATTTGAAGCGTATATGGGTGCGGAAGCGATACAGCGCTTATTACAAAGTCTTAATTTAGAAGAAGAAATCGCACTGATTCGTGAAATCCTACCGACAACTAATTCTGAAACCAAACAGAAAAAATTGACCAAACGCTTAAAGCTATTAGAAGCCTTTTTGGCTTCAGGTAATAGACCAGAATGGATGGTGTTAACGGTATTACCGGTATTGCCTCCAGACTTGCGCCCATTAGTGCCGCTGGATGGCGGCCGTTTTGCAACGTCCGATTTGAATGATTTGTATCGTCGCGTTATTAACCGCAATAATCGCTTGAAACGATTATTGGAACTCAATGCGCCCGATATTATCGTGCGTAATGAAAAACGGATGTTACAAGAAGCGGTGGATGCTTTGTTTGACAATGGTCGCCGTACCCGTGCTATCACGGGCTCGAACAAAAGGCCTTTGAAATCATTGTCCGATATGATTAAAGGTAAACAAGGTCGTTTCCGTCAAAATCTATTGGGTAAACGCGTCGATTACTCAGGCCGTTCCGTGATTGTAGTGGGCCCTACATTGAAATTACATCAATGTGGCTTGCCCAAGAAAATGGCTTTGGAATTATTTAAGCCTTTTATCTTTAGCAAATTGCAATTACGCGGCATGGTCTCTACTATCAAAGCCGCTAAAAAGATGGTGGATAGAGAAGAGCCTGAAGTGTGGGATATCTTAGCGGAAGTTATACGTGAACATCCAGTATTATTAAACCGTGCGCCTACCTTGCACCGTTTGGGTATACAAGCGTTTGAACCTTTGTTGATTGAAGGTAAAGCCATACAATTACACCCCTTGGTGTGTACGGCTTATAACGCTGACTTCGACGGTGACCAAATGGCAGTGCATATTCCTTTAACCATTGAAGCGCAATTAGAAGCCCGTGTGTTGATGATGTCAACCAATAACGTGTTATCTCCCGCCAATGGTGAACCCGTGATTGTACCTACGCAAGACGTGGTATTAGGGCTGTATTATATGACCCGCGACAGTATCAATGCTAAAGGCGAAGGTCATGTGTTTTCGGATTTGGCCGAAGTGAAACGTGCTTATGACACACAAAATGTCGATTTGCATGCTAAGGTTCAAGTGCGTATTCCAGAAAAAACGGTAGGTGCTAACGGCGAAATTGAAATCACCCATCGCTTTGTGGATACTACTGTAGGCCGCGCTTTACTTTCAGAAATTTTACCGGATGCCTTACCCTTTGCTTGTATCAACAAAACATTGACCAAGAAAGAAGTGTCTCTGCTCATCAATATGTGTTACCACAAAGCAGGGCTGAAAGATACGGTTATCTTTGCTGATCAGCTGATGTATACCGGCTTTGCGTATGCAACGCGTTCGGGGATTTCCATCGGTGTGAACGACTTTGTGGTTCCAGACAATAAGGGTGATATTATTGCCGTTGCCGAACAGGAAGTAAAAGAAATTGAAGTTCAATTTGCTTCGGGTTTGTTAACACAGGGTGAACGTTACAACAAGGTTATCGATATTTGGTCCCGTACCAATGAACAAGTGGCTAAAGCCATGATGGATAAACTGTCCCATGAACAAATCCTCGATCACAAAGGACAATTGGTTGCTCAAACGTCTTTTAACTCTGTGTACATGATGGCAGATTCAGGTGCTAGAGGATCGGCGGCGCAAATCAGGCAGTTATCCGGTATGCGTGGCTTGATGGCAAAGCCAGACGGCTCCATCATCGAAACGCCTATTACGGCAAATTTCCGTGAAGGTTTGAATGCACAACAATACTTTATTTCTACCCACGGTGCGCGTAAAGGTCTAGCGGATACGGCGTTAAAAACCGCTAACTCGGGTTACTTAACACGACGTTTGGTCGACGTGGCGCAAGACGTAGTGGTGATGTTAGAAGATTGTGGTACGACTCAAGGTCTACCGATGAAACCGCATATTGAAGGCGGCGATATCGTGGAACCATTGCGTGAACGCGTGTTGGGTCGAGTATTAGCGCAAGCGGTGAATTGTCCCGGAAAAGACGAAGTATTATTTGATGCGGGCACCTTCTTAGATGAAGATCGCGTCGATCAACTAGAAGAAAACAATATCGATGAAGTGTTTGTACGCTCGCCGATTACCTGTGAAGCCGATTTTGGTATTTGTAAGGCTTGTTATGGTCGCGATCTGGCTCGCGGTCATTTAGTGAATCGCGGCGAAACCGTAGGCGTGATTGCAGCGCAATCCATTGGCGAACCCGGTACACAGTTAACCATGCGTACTTTCCACATCGGTGGTGCGGCCTCGCGAACTTCGGCTGCCAGTAACATTCAAGTCAAACATGCCGGACGCATTCGCTTGCACAATTTAAAATTTGTACAACAGGCCAATGGCCACTTGGTAGCAGTATCTCGTTCTGGTGAATTGGCTTTAGCCGATCAATACGGTCGTGAACGCGAACGCTATAAATTACCTTATGGTGCAACACTGGCCTTGAAAGATGGCGATGAAGTGATCGCAGGGCAAATTGTTGCTACCTGGGATCCGCATACACACCCTATCGTCACAGAAGTGAACGGTGTGGCGCAATTCGTAGACATGGTAGAAGGTTTGACCATGAATCGCCAAGTCGATGAAGTGACTGGTCTATCCAGCATCGTTATCATCGATTCTAAACAACGCAGTGGTTTAAGCAGTAGTGGTCGCGATGTGCGCGCCATGATCAAACTGGTTGATGAAAAAGGGAATGATATTATGCTAGCGGGCACCCAAGTTCCTGCGCATTATTATTTGCCTGTAGGTGCCGTGGTGAACGTTGAAGATGGCATGAAAGTGAGTATTGGTGACGTGATTGCGCGTATTCCACAAGAAAGTTCAAAAACCCGCGATATTACAGGTGGTTTGCCCCGAGTAGCAGACTTGTTTGAAGCTCGTAAGCCTAAAGAGCCTGCTATTTTGGCGGAAATCTCTGGTCTAGTTTCGTTTGGTAAAGAAACCAAGGGTAAACGTCGTTTGGTGTTAACTTCTCCTGAAGGTTTAGTGCATGAAGAGCTGATTCCTAAATGGCGTCATGTAACGGTATTCGAAGGGGAACAAGTGGCCCGCGGTGAAATAATCGCGGATGGTGCTTCTAATCCTCACGATATTCTGCGTTTGTTGGGCATAGGTGCTTTAGCCAGCTACATCATCAATGAAATCCAAGACGTTTATCGTTTGCAAGGTGTTAAGATCAACGATAAGCACATTGAGGTGATCATTCGCCAAATGTTGCGTAAAGTGGAAATCTTGCATCCGGGCGATACGAACTTCTTGG
The DNA here is from genome assembly GCA_021156165.1 of Gammaproteobacteria bacterium. Lineage (GTDB taxonomy): Bacteria > Pseudomonadota > Gammaproteobacteria > UBA1113 > UBA1113 > VFKP01. The sequence continues at coordinate 12,280 of JAJNBM010000038.1, forward strand.
CCAGTGAGCAAGTCGAATTGTCGCAGGTGAAAGCGGCTAATCGTAAAGCGATAGCTGAAGATAAGCTCCCAGCGCGTTACGAACACGTTTTGATGGGTATCACCAAGGCATCCTTGAATACGACTTCCTTTATCTCTGCAGCGGCTTTCCAAGACACCACACGCGTGTTAACCGAAGCCTCTGTGTGTGGCAAAGTAGACGATTTACGTGGCTTGAAAGAAAATGTGATGGTAGGCCGCTTGATTCCTGCAGGGACTGGACTTGCGTATCATGAAGAGCGTAAGCGTCGCGCTGAAGAAGCAGAAGCCATTAAAGCGACTGCACAACAACCCGCCGCTATCTTGAAACCGAGTGCGGAAGAAGTGCAACAAGCATTGAGCGAAGCTTTAAGCGAGGTGAGCAATAATGCTGCGCGTCAAGCTAAAAAAGAGATCGGAGAAGGGGATAACCAGGCAGAATAAAATATCCTCTTTATTCTGTAGATTGACTAGGGATGGCTTAAATGAGCCATCCCTGTCCGTCTTAATGGTTCTAGTCGGGCGGTGATTCTAATTTTTATCGACTCCCTAGCGGATACGGCATTCGCGATGGCACTTGCTTAACGGGTTGCTGCTCTTTAAAGTGGCTGAAGAGACTAAGTTTGTTGTCGGACAGTGTAAAATTTATTTTCTCTGGTTGTTTGATCCACTCATCGGCTTCCGAGGTGAATAGATATTGAAAAACTTCGTAATCAAAAGTAGGGCTATTGGAACTAGTCGGCTTTTCTTCTTTTCCAGTGGTTAGCAGTTCACCCCAATCAGTATCAAGCGGATTGCTAGCCTGATACCCTTCAATTAGCCTGGAAAAAGCTTTCCTCAGATACGTAAGATTCTTTTCAGAATAAAAATTATATGGAAGGTGATCAAACTCTGAAATGTTACTAATATAACTATATTCAGGTTCTGTTATTGTCCTAAAAAATTTATTTAGGTCGGAAAAGGCGTTCCGATACTTTTCTTCATAACTGCGGAAAAGTTTGAAATAACGCTGCATTGTTTCAATTGTTTGCGTAGAAGGCTGTTGTTCATATAGACCAGAGTAATATTGTGTGTTAGCTAGTCCATAATATATGCTTGTAGAAATAATGCGAGGGGAGCTATTTTCAGCCCCATGAAAGTGTAGGGCAGAATAGTCCGCAATATTTGAAACATCTATAATAGTGATGGTCCTATGTTTAGCAAAACTTAAGTCTTCAATATTGCCTACTAGGGGAATAATCTTGAAGTTTATAGCGTAACGCCTCAATTTTTGAAATAGCGCTTCATCTTTGTGATATTCTATGCCTGTGTTATCTCCCTCTTCAGGAAAATGCTGTTCTATAGAATCCTTTTCCGGATAAAAATAAAATTGGGCGAAAGTTTCTAAATTTTCATTCAAATAGAGCTGGAATCTAGGCAATATTTCGCTAGTCTTGATTTTTTCTCTTAAAAGGTGTACTAAAGCCTGGAGTTCGATTTTCCATAGATGGTGAAATTCTTCTAGACTCTCAGAGAAATATAATAAAAGCACTAAAAAGCTGTTATACGCTTTGACTCTTGGATCAATATCAACGGTGATAAGCCCTTCACATTTGTCTTCTGGGCTTAGCAAAAGGTCAAAAAAGCATCTCTGGGTTCCTGTTGAGATAATCCAACCTTTTTCCATAAGGGCCAAGTGGGGTTTTATATTGCTCGGTGTTCCTTCATTGGGCCGTCTATAATCACCAATAGTTCGACGTAGAGCCTTGATATCAAATTTTTGGCAAAAAAGGTCTATATCAGAAGAGTCAATATTTTTATTTAAACTGGAATCGGTTGCTGCCATAATTTCCCTCAATTTTCTTCGCGTTGTATTAAAAAGTGGCCTTTATACATTAGTTTGATATACATTACAATATTTACATCAGTTAAGGCCTTAGCTGGCCTGATTTTCCAAGTTCTATGTTCTAAATTATCCCTAAATAAGACTCTGGAGTGGTTTAAAATATAACTAAATCAAAAGGGATAAGAAAATCTTAAAAAAAGAAGAGAAAAGGTGTTGACAAAGTAGAGAAAAGGAGTAGAATGCACATCCTCGACGCCGGTAAGGCGAATCTTTAAAAAATAGAAGCTAAGCAAATTGTGTGGGCGCTCTGAAATAAAGTCAGGCAAATGTTCGAAAGAATTGAGGCGAAAGTCTCGAATAGATT
>JAJNBM010000039.1 GCA_021156165.1 Gammaproteobacteria bacterium
ACAACTCTGCGGTAACAACATACTACGATGCCGATAATGTAGCAGTTGGTACTGTCAGTGCAGCTAACGACAGTAACTCACAAACACATGTTGTTCCTGAAATCGACGGTCGCTTAGGTTTAAATTATACCTATGACTACAATTCAGCTATGGCTATGGGTTTTGAATTGGGCTGGCAAGCAACGAACTACTTCAATGTAGTGGCTGATGGCAGCACAACTGGCCCATACGAAGACAACACCAACTTTGGTGTACAAGGTCCTTACGCACGTGTTCAGCTAGATATAGCTTAATCGGTGTAAGGTTACTTTGTAATCTTCCTTTTCTACAGGAGAGGGCAGCGTAAGCTGCCCTTTTCTTTTGCAGAGTAAATTCTTTAAAGAAATCTGACTAAATTTCCCCCATGTCTGCTCTATTTAAAGCAACCACAGAGGGTTACCCCCTATGAAAGACATTGCCTTAAGAGCACAAACAGTAAAAATTATAAACAAAATGGTTTAAAATTAATTTTTTTTAAGAAAATTTTAAGTTTTTTTCATATAAATGCTTGCTAGGAGGGATCATATCCTATTAAAGTAGGAAATGTAGTTTTATCAATAAGGATGATTTCAAACATGAAAACTCAGATTTCTTTAATATTGTTAGGCTTAGGCTTAGTAAGTGCTTCGGTTTATGCGTCGCATGCGGATGAGATGCCCATGCCAGCGTCCAATGACATCAATCTCACGGCGCCGGATCAAAGCGGCATGTGGTCCTTTGGGGCAACGGCAGTGCTCATGCAACCCACTAATAGCGCATTTAATTATGCAGATATCGTTAGCAGTGTTGATGGCAGTACAGTGTATAAAAATGTGGATGCCAGTTATCACTGGTGGTTTGGGGCAGACATTACCTATGCATTCCCCGGCAATGGCCGTGATGTGACTTTGGCTTATGAAGGCTTGCATGGTACCAATACAGATAGCACTTCCGTTCCCGCCAGTACTGTGAGCTTGGGTTCTGGAATGATCAGCACTTTAAGTGGTCTTTCATATCAGACTATAGAGGCTAAAACCGATACTAATTACGATGCGGGTGATTTAGTGTTTGGTCAAAAATTAGATGTGGGTAAACGTATACGTTTACATCCATTTATGGGCTTGCGTTATGCGCATATTGATGTTACCGATACTACCTATGGCAGTGGCGGGTTGGATTTAACGGGTGGTGATGGTTCATCCGTAGAAAACCTTAAACTGGAGAATACCTTCAATGGCATAGGCCCCCGCTTGGGTAGCGATGCGCAAGTCAATTTGGGCCAAGGCTTCTCAGTACGGGGCCGTTTAGGCCTGTCTGCCTTGATTGGTTCACGCAGTATAGACAACAAGGGCGTGATTACAACCTATGATACAGATGGGACGACTGTCTCAGGTACCATCAATGGCTCCAATAACAACGATTCAGAAACCCGTGTTATCCCTGAAATCGATGGTCGCTTAGGCCTAAATTATACCTATGACTACAATTCAACTACGGCTTTGGGTTTTGAAGCAGGCTGGCAAGCAACAAACTACTTCAATGTAGTTGCTGAGGGCAGCTCTACTGGACAATACCAAGACAATACGAACTTTGGTGTACAAGGCCCTTACGCACGTGTTCAGCTAGATATAGCTTAAGCACAGGGAGTTTCCTTTTATAGAGTAGAGCTGCCCTATTTACGGGAATTATCGGGGGTCCTCTTTGCACTCGGGTTTCTTTTAGCTTAAACTGGCGCAAACGAGCTGTTGTAGCGGAGAGGTTTCTTTATGAAAAAATTTTTAGTCACTGGCGGTGCTGGTTTTATAGGCTCTCATTTAGTTGATGCCTTGTTGGCGCAAGGCCATAGCGTGGTGGTGCTAGACGATTGTAGTACAGGCCGCTTAGAGAATATTTTCCCTGGATATATAGAAGGGGCTGTCACTCAACCCACACGCGATAATTTGTTTTTTGTGAAAGGCAGCGTGGCGGATCAAGCTTTGGTATTAAAATGCTTAGAAGGCGTTTCCGGCGTTTTTCACTTGGCAGCGCGTTTGGGAATGGTAAGCTGTAAGGAAGATTGGGTGGGTACGCATTTAATCAACTTAACAGCAACCATTTCCTTATTTGATGCAATCCAAAAATTTTATCATCACCATGAGCAAATGATTCCCGTAATGTATGCTTCTTCTTGTGCTGTATACGGTGATTTTGGCAGGCAAGTTCTGCATGAAGACTTGAAGGTCAATCCTTTATCCGCCTACGGTGCAGACAAGCTGGGGTGTGAATTGCATGCTGCAGTTGCGAATGCTATTTATCAGATTCCTACAGTAGGGTTACGATTTTTTAATGTATACGGGCCTAGACAACGCCCAGATACGATTGATTCCGGTGTGATCCCTATTTTTATTGATCGCATTCAAAAAGGCCTGCCGTTAATTGTTTTTGGCTCTGGCGAGCAAACGCGCGATTTTGCATGTACGAGACGTAGTACAGCATTGTTTATTCTTTATGAACACGATCCGCAAGCAAGCCTCTATTTTTAACGTCTGCGCAGGTAAGGCAGTGAGCATCCATCATGTGATAAAACTATTAGAGCAAATGAATCCTGCACCTTTGGTTGTTCAGCATGCAGCGCCTCGTGCGGGGGATATGATGGCTGCCTTAGGTGATCCGACAAAAGCAAAAGCGGCGGGTATAGCGAGCCTAGTGGAATTTGAAGCAGGATTACGTGCTTTATGGTCTGGCGATGCGTTATAAAACTCTAACGCGTTACCCCAGCCGTGACCGTAATGAAGCGGTTTTGCGAATTGACGCTCCCAAACATTGCGATTATCCATAAGTCGCTGAGGGCCGTCATTGCGAGAATACCGTTTCCCAGATCTGGTGCGAAAACACGGAATCAGTAACGGTATTCGAAGCAATCCAGGAGATCTTGAGCAATAAAGAGGTCATTTGTTTATAGAGGAATTAAAGCAATGAGATTCTTTATACGGGAATCACTGGTAATCTCAGCTCGTATACAGATAGCCTTCTTTTTAATTTTTATGATAAAATAACTACAGCATTATTTTTTAAGATTTCCTGGATTGCTTCGTCAACCGTTACTCGCTTGGCTTCTTCGCTCAAGAATTGTGAAACGGCCTCCTCGCAATGACGGCTATTCGTAATAGTTGCTTCCCAAATAGGGCGGTTCGGATTCAACTGCTCCCTTACATTTGCGGCTCGGATTATTTCTGCCCACTGTCGCCGCAGTTAAAGTGTATACGGCAGGTGGCAATATAACGGTCGTTGCCGCCGATTTCCACTTGAGCGCCATCTGATACCTTCTTGCCTTTAGCGTCTATACGCATGTTCATAGTGGCTTTACGGCCGCAATGGCAGATGGTTTTAATCTCGGCCACTTCTTCAGCTAAGATCAATAAATATAAGCTGCCTTCAAAGGGCTCGCCTTTAAAATCGGAACGCAATCCATAGGTTAAAACGGGTAAATTTAATTGATCGACTATAGCGGCCAATTGGAGCACTTGTTGTTTATTTAAAAATTGCGCTTCGTCCACAAAAATGCACTTTAATGCGGGGCGCTCTTGCTGTATGGCTTCTACCATGCTGTATAGATTGGTACGCGCATCAAAGGGAATGGCATTGGCTTTTAAGCCTATGCGCGAAGAAATGAGGCCTTTTTGGTGCCTATTGTCTAATTCCGGCGTAAATAGCAGCGTTTCCATGCCGCGCTCGCGGTAATTGTAATCTGATTGCAATAGAGTAGTGCTTTTGCCCGCATTCATTGCAGAGTAATAAAAGTACAGTTTAGCCATGTGTTAGAGTCTCTGAAATGGAAAAGAGTATATACCGATTATACTGAATTATGGTATAACGTCGCCTATTAAAGAGGGCAAATTATGCAAAATACGTTTACGGTAACCTTAGTTGAGGCAACCTTGCTAACGCCTAAAGTGCGACATTTAAAATTTAAACGTCACGATGGGTTGCCGTTGGAGTTCACGCCTGGTCAATTTGTGAGCTTTCATTTTTCTGCGGCAGAAGGGAAAGAAATACGACGCAGTTACAGCCTGGCCAGTATTCCTGGGCAATCGGAGCATATAGAGCTCGCCTTGGGTTATGTGGAAGGGGGCCTTGCCTCTAAAACCTTATTTACCGCACAGCCCGGCGATCAGTTTGCCATGAGTGGGCCATATGGCCGCCTCATTTTACGCGATGAAAACCCGCAGCGTTATATTATGGTTGCTACGAGCACTGGGGTTACGCCTTATAGGTCTATGTTGCCCGCCTTGGCTGCGCGCCTCAATCAGGTGAAGGTTGTAATAATGCTGGGCGTGCAAACGCGTCTAGATGCCTTGTACAGCACAGATTTTCTCGCTTATGCCAATCAATACCCCAACCTGGATTTTCGTCTTTGTTATAGCCGTGAAACGGACAAAGAGCATTTACTGCCCTTTGAGCATTTGGGTTATGTGCAAGAACAATTTGCTCTTTTAAATCCGTCGCCAGACAATGATATCGTTTATTTGTGTGGTAATCCGAATATGATTGATGCCGCTTATGATATCTTGAAGGAAAAAGGCTTTAGCGCGCAACAGGTACGCAGAGAAAAGTATGTATCATGACCGAAACTAAAGCTTTACCGAAAGGTGTACGCGCCTTGTCTACCATTGAGATGTGGGAGCGCTTTAGTTTCTACATGTTACAAACTTTATTGGTATTGTATGCCAACGATTCACCTGCTGCTGGGGGTTTAGGTTGGTCTGCAGAAGCCGCCATTCGTATTTCGGGTACTTACGGTGCCTTTGTTTATATTAGTCCTGTGATCGGTGGTTTTATTGCCGATAAATTTCTAGGGCGTCGTTTCGGTTCTGCTGTGGGCGCGGTTTTGATGGGCATAGGCCAACTGACTATCATGTTACACAGTACAGCCGCTTTTTACTTGGGGCTGTCCTTGTTGGTGTTGGGTTGCGGATTATTAAAACCCAGCCTAAGCGCTATGGTAGGGGAATTTTTTAGTGAGCAAGATCACAAGCGCCATTCGGCATTCGCCGTATTCTATATGGCCATTAATATAGGCGCTTTAATGGGAACATTTCTATCGGGGCTGGTGGCGTTACACTGGGGTTATAGAAGTGCTTTTTTACTAGGCGCATTAGGATTTATTATTGCTTTAATCAATTTATTTATAGCCAGTCGTGGCAGTTTAAAAATGATAGGCATACGCCGAGCAAGGGGCTTAGCACCCTTATCTCCTTTAACCCCTATAGAAAAAACGCGTATTAAAGTTTATCTAGGCATGTGTCTGGGCAATATCGTGTGGAATGTTATCTATGCTATGCCTTTTGGCTTATTGACTTATTATGCCGCACATCATATTCGCAATGTCATAGGTGGATACACTTTTCCCGTGACTTGGTATGTGGCTTTTTATGCTTTATTGATCATTATATTTAGTTATGTCTTAGCTAAAGTATATGATTTCCTACACGGGCGGGGAGTGTCACTCACGGTGAACCGCAAATTATCTTTCAGCTATTGGCTTTTAGTAGCAAGCTGTGTCTCTTTATTGCCGTTGATCTATGCGATAGAACACAACCCAGAGTATATGGGTAGCCCCTGGCCGCTGATAACGTTTTATATTGTGTTTTCTGTGAGTGAACTATTAACGATTCCAGTGATGCTATCCGCAGCCACACAAATAGCCCCTAAAGCCTATGCTGCCATTATGATTTCTGCCAATATTTCAATTTCATGGGGATTAGGCAGTTATTTGGGGGGAGAGTTTGGCGCTTTAACCCTGCATTATTCGGCGATGATGTTATTTTCTATTGTGATTATTGTTTCAGCGCTGTTGGCGGTAGGGCATAAACGCTTTGATGCCTATTATGAGAAATTGACTGGCGCGCAGTGAAGCTTTTTTTTGCTCGTAGGTATGAATTAAGTGAGTCTCGTCCTTGCGATCGGCCTAATCATCCCGATCATAGACATCAGGAAAGAAGAAATCGGCAGGCGCTCTCGTAGGGGCAACCCCCTGTGGTTGCCCTACTAGGGCAGGCACGCGGGCCTGTCCCTACGCAAGGACTCCATTCCTTCTTTTAAGAAGCAAACGCAGCCTGCGCTGCCGTTAAGGTTTTATCCAGCGTTTCATTGTTATGTGCCAGCGAAATAAAGCCTGCTTCAAAAGCGGAAGGCCCTAAATACACGCCTTCTGCCAACAATGCATGGAAAAATTTCTTAAAACGCGCCTCATCCGCAGTTTTCACTTCATCCAAATTCGTTGGCACCGCGTCGCGAAAATATAAACCGAACATGCCGCAAACGCTCGTAGTGGAAAAGGGAACAGCCGCTGCAGCCGCTAATTCTTTTAAGCCATTCATTAACTGAACGGTATGGTGCTGCAAAGCAGCATAATATTCTGGATGCGCTGCTAATTCCGTTAACGTGGCAAGGCCTGCCGCCATGGTAACAGGATTACCCGACAAAGTGCCTGCTTGATATACCGGGCCTATGGGCGCTAATTGTTGCATGATGTCCCGCTGCCCACCAAAAGCACCTACGGGCATGCCGCCACCGATAATTTTACCAAAGGTGGTCAGATCCGGTTTAATTTTATATAAACCTTGTGCGCCTTGGGGGTGGATGCGAAAACCGGTCATCACTTCGTCGAAAATTAGCAGGGAATGATATTGATCGCACAGAGTACGCAAGCCTTGTAAAAAGCCGGGTTGGGGTAAAACACAATTCATATTGCCTGCGACAGGCTCTATGATAATAGCCGCAATGTCGTCACCATAATGTAGAAATAAATTCTCGACTGCGGCTAAGTCGTTATAAGGCGCAAGTAACGTGTATTCGACTATAGCTGGGGGTACGCCCGGAGAACTGGGGTGACCAAAGGTAAGCGCCCCAGAGCCTGCTTGTACCAACAAACCATCGCTATGGCCATGATAACAGCCTATAAATTTAATGATCTTATTGCGCTTGGTATAACCGCGCGCCAAACGGATAGCACTCATGGTAGCTTCAGTGCCGGAATTGACCATGCGAATTTGCTCTACGGAGGGCACCATGCTACAAATTTTTTCGGCCAATAGCGTTTCTAATTCCGTAGGGGCGCCAAAACTTAAGCCATGGTCCACTGCTTCATGTACCGCTTTAATTACGGCGGGGTGATTGTGCCCAAGGATCATCGGCCCCCAGGAGCCTATGTAATCTACATAGGATTTGCCGTTGATATCAGTGATATAAGGACCTTTGGCCTGGGCGATGAATAAGGGTGTGCCGCCTACGTAACCAAAAGCACGCACGGGCGAGTTGACGCCACCGGGGATATAAAGTTGCGCTTTCTCAAAAGCATTTTGACTGGATGCGGGCATAATGGCTCCTAATGTAAGAAAAAACGTAGGGGCACCCCGGTGGTTGCCCCTGTTAGGGCAGCCCCTCTACGGTAGGTCATCGCTTTTACGAAGCGAGTCATTACAAAATATAGCCACATTATCCCACGATAGGGCCAAAAATGGTATACTAGAGCCAATCGTCGAGGTAAAATTATGCTCATTTCCATTATTGCCGCTATGGCCGAAGGGCGTGTCATTGGTTTAAATAACCACATGCCGTGGCACTTGCCTGCGGATTTACGCCATTTTAAGGCGTTGACGATAGGTAAACCGGTTATTATGGGGCGACAAACTTATTTATCCTTGGGTAAACCCTTGCCCGAGCGGCGCAATATCGTGTTAACGCACGATGTGAATTTTATAGCGCCGGGCTGTGAAGTGGCACACAATTGGTCTGCAGTTGAAGCCTTATGTGCCGATTGTAGTGAAATCATGGTCATTGGCGGGGAAGCAGTATATAAACAAATATTACCACAGGCCCACCGTTTGTACTTAACCCAAATAGCGTTAGCAACGAAGGGCGATAGGTTTTTTCCGCAATGGAATGAAAGCGAATGGCAATTAGTGGCCGAAGAAGCTTTCGCGGCCGATGAAAAAAACCCTCATGCTTACCGTTTCTTAGAATATAGGAGAATCTTCAAATGAGCCAAGCCTCAGTATATACCCCAAGTGTGAATGCCAATGATTATCTAAAAGTAACGTCCGCGGCCATTACGCGTATCGCGGAGTTATTGGCCGAAGAAGAAGACGCGGCTACACAGTTGCGCATTTATATCGAAGGCGGCGGGTGTTCAGGCTTCCAATATGGTTTTATCTTAGATGAAGAACGTAAAGAAGACGATACGATGGTTTCTTGTCCGGTGGCTAAAGACGATGCCGCTTACAAGACGCGCACTGAAATTCACATTTATATTGATCCTCTAAGCTTGCAGTATTTAACCGGCGCTGAATTGGATTATAAAGACGATGTAGAAGGACAGCGCTTTATCATACGTAATCCGCATGCACAAACCACTTGTGGTTGTGGCAATTCTTTTTCTTTGAAGGAAGAAGAGAGTGATTAGTTATCTTTATCGTAGATACGAGGCTCTGGGCTTGCCCTGGTCAGACAATCACAGAAGGTTGTTTTTGCGGGAATGTGTATCTGTATGAATGGCAAGGATAAAGAATGAATAAGAAAATATGGGTAGTTCTTTTTCTGGCGATGATGATGAGTTCACCATTGTTGGCAGCGGCGTCTTCTGATGGTACCTTGCATTGTATTCCTCATGAAATACAATTTAATGATAAAGGGGAAATCCATTTTGGCGCGCCCGATAATAAAGCGCAATTTTTCTTAGTGCGCAGCCAATATGATACGCCTTTAGTGATAGATTTTCCCGCAGGCCATATAGGCGCAAGTGCTGGTTTAACGCAAGTATTAGGTCCTAGATCATGGGCGGTGTATGTCTATAAAGCCACGGCCGATACGATACGCACCGAAGCGGGATTAAAGCCGCCATTTTGGAATTGTACAGCTGCACAGGATACAGCAGCGAGTGTAAAAACGAGTGCGGTTTTACAAACAAGGGATTGTCGCCAAAGTGTATGGACTTGTGCCTTGACCAGCAATGACGCAGCAACGATACTGTCGGCGCGCTATCAACAACAGGCTGAGGAGTTAAACCACTCTTTTTGGCTGCCTTTAGGTGATACGCAATATCAGTCGGTATATTTTTTAACGGATCTGCAGAAGAATTAATCAACGTCCCTAAAAGTCCAAAACTTATGCGCGGAATAATTCCACACTAGAACCAACCCCGTTGTCAGGATTTGTGCGGGTATATAATGTAGTTTTAAAAAGGTTTGCAGCGCCTGTAATAAAACACCATTCATAAAAAAAGCGATGATAAAAACGATTATAAATTGGGTAATGGCCCTGTGATGTTTTTTTTGTGAGGCGAAGGTATGCTTGCGGTTCAGAACATAATTGACTGACCCCCCTGCCAAATAACCTAAACTTGAGCCCAGAACAGCGCTGCTGTGAAAAACCTCAACACACAAAATCAACAAAACATATTGACTTCCAGTCGCGAACAAGCCCACCCACAAATAATGCAGCATTTCACGATGCCACTGACGGGCTATTTTGCTTTCTATATAGCGCGGCAATAAGGACATAATTAACGCTTTTCTTGGAATTTTGTTTTGAGTTTTTTAGGCACCAATTCATTTTTAAGACGAATGTATTGTGGCAAGCCATTTTTATAGGGCGGATAATCTTCACCCGCAATGAGCGGTGTTAAGTAATCGCGGCAAGCCTGGGTAATACCAAACCCATCGGCGCGAATAAAATGCTTAGGCAAGCACTTTTCTTGATTAGCGACATCCTCTAAAGGGGTAGTGCCTATGCTCCAGCGATATTGTTTACCGGCTTTGCGCACGATGGTAGCCATAATACCGCTTTTGCCTTCTAAAGCAAATTCAATGGCTTTATAGCCCAATGCATACGCTTGCTCTACGTCGGTTTTAGAAGCGATGTGGCGCGCGGCCCGTTGTAAATAATCGCAGACTGCCCAATGGTATTTATACCCTAATTTGCTTTTAACGAGTTGCGCAATCACTGGCGCCACCCCACCTAATTGCGTATGACCAAACGCATCTTTTAAGCCAGCACTGGCAATGAATTCGCCTGCACGGTTGCGTACCCCTTCGGAAACAACAATGGCACAGAAACCGTACTTTTTAACACTTTTTTCGACCTTTTCTAAAAAGGCTTTTTCATCTAAAGCCACTTCCGGAAATAAAATGATGTGTGGCGCTTGGTCTTCTTTCTCCGCAGCTAATCCGCCTGCGGCCGCTATCCAGCCGGCATGTCGCCCCATGACTTCCATGATAAATACTTTAGTCGAGGTGGCAGCCATAGAGGCTACATCTAAGCCTGCCTCGCGTATAGAGACAGCAACGTATTTGGCCACTGAGCCAAAGCCGGGACAATTGTCGGTGATGGGTAAATCGTTGTCTACGGTTTTAGGAATACCTATGCAGGTTAAGGGGTAACCCATTTGTTGGCTCATTAAGGCTACTTTATGCGTTGTGTCTTGGGAATCTCCACCGCCATTATACATAAAATAACCGATATTGTGAGCAGCAAAGACTTCGATTAAGCGCTCGTACTCTGCTTTATGTTCCGCTAGACTTTTTAATTTATATCGGCAAGAACCGAAAGCGCCAGCGGGGGTGTGATACAACCCGCGGATCTGCGCTTTGGATTCCAGCGTGGTGTCGATCAACTCTTCATGCAAAGCTCCTAAAATGCCATTACGCCCTACCAGTACTTTGCCAAAGCTTTTTTTATGGGCCCGAGCGGCTTCAATTAAGCCACAAGCGGTGGCATTAATAACAGCAGTAACGCCGCCCGACTGGGCGTAGAATATATTTTGTTTGGCCATGATGCGTGAAAATCCCGATTGTTATGCAAGAAGCGCATTATACCAGTGGGAAGGCCTAAAATGAAGGGCTGTTTTAGGGGGGAGTAGTCCATAAAATATGAGCATAGTTTATGAAATTGAGGGACATAATGAATAGGGAGGAATGGTTTTCGCAAAAACTGGGTTGAGGAGAGTATTTTTGCAACCGTAAAAAGTAGAAGGTTGGTGGCGTAATTATGTTCTTGAGGAAAGAACAAGCATATTTTAAAGCGCTTGAAAACTTAAGCCATAATCCATTTAAAGTTTTGGTTGCCTTCGTCGGGGATTCCACTATTCCTATTTTATGTCCGCGACAAGTATCTTTCTCCCATTTTGAAGTGCAAGGGGTATATAATCCCAGCTCTTTAATTTACAGAATAATGAGTGAGGTAAATAATATGTCGACTTCTGAAGGTATGATGGATACGCTAGGTTCTAAGGAATATAGCGATAAAAAAAGAGATCCCATTTCAAATCGAGCTTGGTGGGCAGAGGAAGTTCCACTTGGAAAATTAATGGATGGAGTAGCCAAAGGTAACTTATTTGCCTATGCCGGGGTAGCAGATGCTGCAAAGAAAGGGCGATTTTTTCCTTGGGATGAGAGGGATCCTATGGGCCTAAAGACGGCGGAGTTTGTTATGCAAGAGGCAAAAAAGATAGAGATAGAAAATGCAGCAAGAGAAATAGAAGAAGCAGCGAGAGAAATAGAAGAAATGTTCGGAGCGTGTGACTCAACACTGCCAGCCAACGGTAGCTTGAGCAATAAAGAAAAAGAGATAGAAAAAGCAGCAAGAGAAATAGGAGAAGCAACGAGAGAAATAGAAGAAATGTTCGGAGCGTATGATTCAACACCGTCTATCAGCAACTGTAGCAGTACCTATTTTAGCGGCGCGAACAGTGGTAGCAATTTAGAACAGAAGGTTAGCAAGGTAGAAGAAAATGCGCAAGCGCAGACTGGCATGTGCCTGAACCCTAAATTTTAACCTTCCCCAGCGGTCGATTGCATAAAATTCGGTCGCCGGGTCCTAACTGTATCATATTGCATCTATTTTGGCATTGCCCTATAATGCCGGGGATTGCACGATCATTTAAGGGTTCAATATGAAAGGCTTGCTGGCGTTATTGCGTTTATGGTGGGACATTTGTCGCTTTAAGCGCGATCCTGAAGACGTCCCTTACTCGCCTACCTTATTGATCGTTGTAGCAATGTTTCAATGGGCTTTAGCCTATGCAGCCTGGACCGACAGCAAGAATTGGCAATATGGCCTTTTAGCCGCGACCCTCTATGTGGGTACCCTGTTGCTGTTGCCTTATGTAATTCTTTTGGCGGCACACAAGACGGCACGGTATGTGCAGATGCAGGCCGCATTGCTGGGCACATCGCTGTTACTGAATCTGGTGGCGGCCCTACTCATCATTTCTAGCCGCTTCTTAGCCCAAGCTATTCCTTTCTTAGAGTATCTAGTTGTAGTTGTCATTACCGTGATGGTGATTTGGGCTGTGGCTGTACAAGGTAGAATCTATCAATCGGCCCTAGAAAAATCGCGTTTGGTAGCCATTTGCATCGCCATATTTGTTTTACTGGCAAGCTCTAAAATCTTTGATTGGATGATGCATTTATTGCAGTGGGTCAAGGCCGACTTCTTATGAGTAGACACCTCCATATCTTAGGGATCTGTGGCACTTTTATGGGGGGCATTGCCGCCCTGGCGAAGGAAGCAGGTTTTAGTGTGAGCGGCGCCGATGAAGCGGTGTATCCGCCCATGAGTACGCAATTAACTGCTTTGGGCATAGAATTACACCAAGGTTATGATGACACATTGGCACACTCTATTCCTGACGCTATCGTCATCGGCAACGCCTTGTCTAGAGGTAAACCCATCGTGGAAGCTATTTTGGCGCGTAATCTGCCGTATTCCTCGGGGCCGGAATGGTTATACCGAGAAATTCTACAACAACGCCATGTTATCGCCATTTCCGGCACCCACGGTAAAACCACCACGGCGAGCATGGTGGCATGGATCTTAGAATACGCAGGTTTAAACCCAGGTTTTCTAATAGGCGGCGTTCCTGAGAACTTTGGTATTTCGGCGCGTTTGGGCGATAGCGAATTTTTTGTCATCGAAGCCGATGAATACGATAGCGCTTTTTTTGATAAACGGTCTAAGTTCATCCATTATCATCCGCGAGTTTTGGTGATCAATAACTTAGAATTCGATCACGCCGATATCTTTGAAAATCTAAGTGACATTCAAAAACAATTTCATTATTTGCTGCGTAGTGTGCCCCGCAATGGCATCGTGATAGTGCCTGCAGATGACGTCGCTATTCAACAAACCTTAGAACTAGGGGTATGGACGCCCGTAGTGTATTTGGGGAAAGACTTTAGAGCAGAATCCTTAAAAGACGATGGCAGTGAATTTAAAGTTTTTTACCTAGATAAAGAAGAAGGCACGGTGCATTGGAATCTATTAGGGCAACACAATATACACAATGCTTTGGCGGCCATAGCGGCAGCGTTTGCGGTGGGAGTGCCCATTGCTACTGCCATAGCTGCTTTGCCAGAGTTTAAAAATGTTAAACGGCGTTTGGAGAAAAAGGGCGAAGCGCATGGCGTCAGCGTTTACGATGATTTTGCCCATCATCCAACAGCAATCGCTACCACCTTACAAGGTTTGCGCGCACGGGTGGGTGAAGCGCGCTTATTTGCTTTATTGGAATTAGGCTCTTATACCATGCGCACCGGCGTGCACAAAAAGGCTTTGCCACCGTCGTGGTTAGATGCGGATGAGATCGTTATCATTAGGCCCAATCCTGATTGGGGCGTAGACGATTTAATTGCGGCTTCACAACGTCCCGTAACCGTATTAGATACTTTAGACGCTATAGTTGAACATTTCAAAACAAAAGTGAAAGCAGGCGATCACCTCGTTGTGATGAGCAATAAGGGCTTTGGCGGTATACATCAACAATTATTACAAGCGTTGTAAACTATGACTACAAAAATAGCCGCCATACAAATGTGTTCTAGCGAAAGCGTAGATGAGAATCTGCAAACGGCATATCGGTTAATTGGCGAAGCAGCACAACAAGGGGCACGTATTGTGGCCTTGCCAGAAATGTTTGCTTTAATAACGGATAAGAGCGATCTGCGTTTACGCGCTCGAGAATCCTTTGGTCAGGGAAAGATTCAAGACTTTTTAGCGCATACAGCGCAACACTACGGCATCTGGCTCGTGGGCGGCACCGTACCGATTCTGAATCAATCGGGGGATAAAACACGCGCAGCCTGTTTAGTGTATAACGATCAGGGCGTATGTGTGGCGCGTTATGATAAGATTCATTTATTTGATGTGGTATTGTCAGAAACGGAATGCTATCGTGAGTCAGACACGGTAGAATCCGGAGAAACCAGCGTAGTCGTGGAAACGCCTTTTGGGCGTTTGGGTTTAGCTGTTTGTTATGACCTGCGCTTCCCCGAATTGTTTAATGAATTATTTAAAAAAGGTGCCGAAATGCTCGTCTTGCCATCGGCATTTACCGTTAAAACGGGAGAGGCACATTGGCATCTATTAACGCGCGCCCGTGCCGTGGATACGTTTTGTTATATGCTAGCGCCTGCGCAAAGCGGAGTGCATGCCAGTGGTCGCCAAACCTATGGCCATAGTATTATTGTAGCCCCTTGGGGAAACAGTATGGCCGAATGTAAAGAAGAAAAATCAGGCAGTGTGTGTGCAGACATAAATTTAGAAGAGATAGTCCGTATACGTAGAGCTATACCCATAGGAGATTATAAGTAAGAAATGTCTATTGCAGCCTTATTAAATGATAAAACTAAAATCAATACAACTGTCAGTGTAGAAGGGTGGGTGCGTACGCGCCGCGATTCCAAGGCGGGAATGTCCTTTATTGCTTTATATGATGGCTCTTGTTTTGCGACTCTGCAAATCATAGCGCACAGCGATTTGTCTAATTACGACAGTGAAATATTAAAACTCACTGCGGGCTGTTCCATACAGGTTGTGGGTAAGCTCGTACCTTCGGAAGGTCAAGGACAACCGGTAGAAATAAAGGCAGAAAGGGTCACTGTAATTGGTTTTATAGACAATCCAGAACATTATCCTATTAGTCCTAAACGACATACTTTAGAATATTTACGTGAAGTACAGCATTTGCGAGCACGCACTAACATTATGGGTGCTGTGACTAGAGTGCGTCATAGTGTAGCGCACGCCATTCATGAATTTTTTCACCAGCAAGGTTTTTTTTGGATTAATACGCCTATTATCACCACCAACGATTGCGAAGGTGCGGGTGAATTGTTTAGAGTTAGCACTTTAGATTTAACGCATATTCCTAAAGATGATCAGGGTAAAGTAAATTTTAAGGAAGACTTTTTTGGGCGCGAAGCTTTTTTAACGGTGTCCGGGCAACTCAATGCGGAAGCGTATGCTTTGGCGCTCTCTAAAGTATATACCTTTGGTCCTACCTTTAGGGCTGAAAATTCCAATACCAGCCGGCATTTGGCCGAGTTTTGGATGATAGAGCCGGAAATGGCATTTGCAACCTTGAAGGAAGATGCGGTACTTGCAGAAGCCTTATTGAAACAAGTATTGGCGACGGTATTACGCGAGCGAGCCGATGATATGGCCTTTTTCAATGAATGGGTAGATAAAACTTGCATCGCTCGTTTAGAGCAAGTAATCCACAATAATTTTGTGAGGATGACTTACAACGAAGCGGTGGCAATTTTAGAAAAAGAAAATAGCCGTTTTGAATATCCTGTCCGTTGGGGGATCGATTTACAATCCGAACACGAACGCTATTTGGCGGAACACTATGTGAAAGCACCGGTGATCCTCACGGATTATCCTAAAGATATTAAAGCCTTTTACATGCGTTTAAACGACGATGGTAAAACTGTAGCGGCTATGGATGTATTGGCGCCGGGTATAGGCGAAATCATCGGCGGTAGTCAGCGTGAAGAACGTTTGGAGGTGTTAACGCAACGCATGCAAGACAGCGGCTTGAATCCAGAGGAGTACAGTTGGTATTTAGATTTGCGCCGTTATGGCAGTGTGCCGCATGCGGGATTTGGCTTGGGCTTTGAACGTTTATTGAGTTACATCACCGGCGTTGCTAATGTGCGCGATGTGATTCCATTTCCGCGCGCGCCTGGACAGGCGAAGTATTAGCTTCAATAATATCCACAGCCTTTTCTGCCAAGCCAAACAAATCAACTGTCTTTGCATAGGCTAGACCTGCTGCTTGCCACTGCAGTCGCATATTTTTATCCTCAATTGCCTTTACTAACAGCGCATTAAACTCTTTTTGCTTAAAAGGCGACGCTAGCAATGCGCCGCAACCCGCAGTTGCAATATACGGCGCATACCCGCACACATCGCTAACCAATATCGGTAAACCTGCTACCAAGGCTTCTAGTAAAATGAGGCCAGCTGTTTCTCTATATGCTGGATGCAATAATAAATCTGCGGCGAATAAAAAACGCGGGATATCATCGCGCCCAGGAAGGATGCGCACGCGATCGGCAATGTTGAATCGTTTACTCATGCGTATAAATGCACGGGCTTTGTCTTGACCAATAACCATCAGCTGGCAACGGTGTTGTACAGCAGGCGGTAGAGAGGCGATGGCCAAAAGGCTGCGAGCTAGACCTTTGGTTTTAAAACCAGAACCCACCATTAACAATAAAATATCGTCCTCTTGAATTGCAAATTCTAGACGCAAAGCTTTACGGATGAAGTCTGCATTATCGGGTCGCACGCGATCGGCAGCAATACCCGGCGGTAAAATATGTAAACGTGTTTCAGGCGTATGGTAAAATTGTTGATATGCATCTTTTTGTTGTTGGTTTAATAATAATATTTTTGTTTTTGCTTCGGGAGTAAAAATACTCTTTTCATCAGTATAAAA
>JAJNBM010000040.1 GCA_021156165.1 Gammaproteobacteria bacterium
AAATTATAGTACCTCCCATAAAGAAATACAGTTGGAAGGGGCTTAAAATTTAACATGCATATACATCGGTTGTTGACTCTATTCATAGTCGTTATCCTTAAAAATTGATATCCTCATTGTATTTTAAGATATGGGCATGCTACTGGAAAATTATATTTCTCCGAGACGGATATAGTTCCTTTCTGCCTGTGTATATACCATAATAAAAAATAAAGGAATCCCCTATGCATTAAGATAAGAAATAAGGTAAAATGACTTATCTCCTATGAAGTAAATGTAACAATAAGGTAGATGCAATGGATTTTGTATTTTCAGCTATTTGTACAGGCCCCTCTTTATATTATTTGCATATTAAAACTATTTCTCAAAACAGGAATGTTAAAAATGTCATATAAATCTACAGCAGGAAAGGTTAGATATGCGCTCATTTTTTTTGCTTTATTTTTAATTCTATTTTTAGATGGCTTTGGGCAAAGTTTAATCTTCCCGATTTTAGCAAAAACTCTTCTATCACCTGATAATTATAGTCTTGTAGGGGATATAAACGCCCATAGCAGACAAGCCCTGTATGGGGTTATAATTGGTCTTTTTTATTTTTTTATGGTGATGGGAACGGCTATATTGGGAGATTTTTCAGACCGTTATGGTAGGAAAAAAGGGCTTATTATTTGTATTGCTGGTATG
Source organism: Gammaproteobacteria bacterium (assembly GCA_021156165.1). Lineage (GTDB taxonomy): Bacteria > Pseudomonadota > Gammaproteobacteria > UBA1113 > UBA1113 > VFKP01. The sequence goes on from JAJNBM010000040.1 coordinate 685, forward strand.
ATTTTAGGTAATTTACTAACTGTCTTTGCTTTTATGGGTAATAATGTTTGGCTGATTATACTTGGCAGGAGCATCATTGGTTTTACCGCAGGTAGTCAGGCAATTGCTCAAGCCTCAATTGCAGATTTTACTCCTGCAAAAAATCAAGCCCGAAATACGGGTTATGTTATTTTAGCCGTCACTTTAGGCGCTATTCTCGGTCCCATCTATGGACAGATATTGAGTGATCACTCTATCTCTAATTTATTCAATAATCAAACTCCTTTTATCGGAGTAATACTCTTTTCTATACTCAGTATGCTTATCTTGTCTACTTGTTATAAGGATACCTATAAACCTAGTAATAGTTCCATAAAATTGGTTCGCTTTCTCGATATTTTCTGCGATGCATGGCGCCACGATAAAATCCGAGTTTTACTGATTTCTATGGGCAGCATATTTGGCTGTTGGGCCGTCTATTATACTTATATGTCTGTTTATTTGGTTAGAACCTTAAATGCAACAGGAGCCAATATTAGTATACTTATGTCTATGTATGGCATTGGCGCGTCTATTGCAATGGGGTTTCTTAGTAGGATCATTGAAAAGCATTTTACAACAAAACAGGCCGTCATTTTCGGGTGGACACTATTTGCCACAGCGTCTTTTTTCACTCAGCTTAGTAATTCATTGCATGTAGATTACTTTCTGGCAGTATTTGCGGGCCTTGGTATTGGTATAGGAATGTTATTTACAATGAAAATATTCTCGCTACAAGTAGGCCCGGATAAACAAGGTTGGATTATGGGGATCTTTAATGCAACCTGGGTAGGCATAATGGGAATCTCTGCCGCGCTTATGGGGTATATAGGAAACATTCAGATTACACTCCCTTTGATTATAGGATACATATTATATTTATTTGGCATATTTATTTTCATTACTAAGGTTTCTAGGGAATTTGAAAATGGCGATCATAACTGCATCAGAGACATATGAGGTAGATTTTATGAACTATTTTTATCAAAAAATACTACCCGCGGGGATAGCTGCAAGTCAATTGAGTCAGAAGGTTTATAGCAAGTGAACCAGACTTATCTTCCGAAGATCTACCAAAATTTTTAATTGATTGCCGATCTAGACAGGGGCAATCTGGCTCCCCTGTTGTTGCTCACAGAAATTCGGGTGTAGTATCCTTCGAAAATGGTAGGACTGCTGTTGTTACAGATGTTACAAATTCAATTATAAATTTTATCGGTGTTTAGAGTGGCCGTATTAATGCCGAGTCAGATCTGGGAATTGTATGGAAAAAGAGTATCATAGCCGAAATGGTAGCTTCTTTATGATATGATTTCATGATGTATTATATGCGACATAATGAATTCTATTGAAACGATTGTGTTTTTATAATATATCGTATCTTTTTATTAGCATTAATATAAGAGGCAGTCTTTTTAACCTATAGAGATTTCCTGGATTGCTTCGCACGCCTCGCTGCACTCGTCGGCTCGCAATGACGGTGGCGGCTATTTCCATGCTAGCGTAGCTACTTCATACAGATGTTACGGATACTTATAAAACCTAAATTCAACGGTTGGTTTTTTTATTCCAATGCCACCGACCCAAAGCCAGCAACAAACACAATACAGACACAATCCACACTGGCCACGAGCCGTAATAGATAAATGGCGTCATGCCTTGATGGGGTATGACGTTACCCGTCAATACAATCGCATCATCAATAGGCAATCTTTTTTGTATTTCACCTTTATGATCCACTATCGCTGTAATACCGCTGTTGCTGACAAACAATTGTGGTCGCGCCATTTCTATAGAGCGCATTTGTGCCATTTGCAAGTGTTGGCTCAAAGCCGGAGAATCGCCAAACCAGGCATCGTCGCTGATGGTGACTAACAATTCCGCCGCCGGTAAAGATTTTCGTACTAATCCCGGAAAAATGATTTCATAGCAAATAAACGGCGCTACATTCACGCCGTTCACCATTAGAGCAGTAGGGGTCTTAGGCCCTGCGGATAAACTGGCATTGGGTAATTGCCAATACTGTAATAATGCTGATAACCAGCGTTGTAGCGGTAAGTATTCCCCAAAAGGAACTAAATGCCGTTTGCGATACACCCCTTCGCCTTGGCCTAACAAAATGAGCGCATTGTAATAGTGATTATTGACGTCATTATCGATAATCCCGGTGAGTAAATTAGTATGATGCTTTTTCAGCACCGCATCCATGTGATCTAAAGTAGGGATAATGTCATTAATTTCAGCAGGAATAGCTGCTTCTGGCCAGATAATCAAATCTGTGTCTAAATGGTTTTGGGTTAGCTGTAGATAATGTTCGAGATTCTTGCCTAACCGCAATGGATCCCACTTGAGATCTTGAGTCACATTGCCTTGCACTAAAGCCACCGACAACGCGGGCGGTTTGGATCCCCCCCAGGGTATGTGTTTGCCGCCATAACCCAAACCATATAGTAAGCCTATAGTGCCTAAAAGAATGATACGGAGAGGCCAGCGTTTATTTTGATACGCCATAAATAATAAACCACCCATGAACACACACAGCCACGATAAACCATAAACGCCAATGAAAGGAGCTAAACCAGCTAAAGGCGTATTGGTTTGGCTATAACCCAAGGATAACCAGGGAAAGCCGCTGCCTATGATCGCACGCACGCCTTCTAGTAAGACCCATAAACTAGGGTACACACACAACCAACGCAGCCACAAGGGTACTACAGTACTCCGCAATAATAATCCTAAAAAAGCAGGAAACAAGGCTAAGACCACACACAATAAAATCATGATTAAATATGCTAGCCATAAAGGGCTATGGCCATAGGTATATATGCTGTAATAGATCCAATAAACGCCCGTGGCAAAAAAAGTAAGGCCAAAAGCAAAGCCAATCCCCATTGCTTCCAAAATAGAGCGGCTATAATGCCATAAAAAAATCAAGCCGCAGGGAATGAGGATGGCCAAGAGAGAGCATTGCCAAGGTGCAAAGGCCAATGGCAATAAAGCGCCTAAGATGAGCGCTGCAAAAAAACGGTAAATCATGGTTATGCGTCTCTAATATAATACGGCCAGTAAATGCTGGGTTTTCTGCGTTGTATCGGTATAACTATCGAGTACCATGCCCATCGCTTTGTGATCTTCGCTCAATAGCACATCGCCGGGCCTATAGGGAATATCCGTATTCCGCGTTAAAAGCGCTAATTTACGCTTGCCACGGCCTAAATAATGCATTCTGGCCACGATTTCTTGACCGGTATAACAGCCCTTAGTAAAACTTACACCATGGTGTTCAGGTAAAGCAATAGCATGCGGGGTAAATAAGGCGCTAGTCTTAGGGCGTATATGCGCAAGATGCGCTTGTATATTGTACCAATGCCACAGATTGTCGCTGCATGGCGTTGCTTGGTGTGTCATCAGTATTTGCCATAAGGAGGTTAATGTCGGTACCGTCGCCGTGCATACAAACCGTTCCACTTCGCCAGGCACACGGTGTAGATAGACTTCTTCATGAAGACATTGTTCATTCGTTACAGGCGGTTCTACACCAAAATAGTGTCGTAAAGCCTTAATGCTGTTTATGCCTATAACGCCTATACTGACTAGATCAGGAGCTGCTAATTCAATGTTCACTTTAGAGAATTTGGCATATTGCTGCAACGCCTTTTGCAATAGGGGTGTGGATGCACTGGGTAAGTGCAAATAATAAGCCTCATTGCGTAGATAAATGTAGAAAGTGGCGATAACCTGTCCCTGCCGATTGCAGTGTGCGGCAAAATGCCCGCGTTGCGCAGTAACGGATTCCATATCACAGGTTAATTGCCCTTGCAGAAACTTTTTACTGTCTGCCCCAGAAATCTTTAACCACGCCCAATTCAGCAAAGGGCAGAGCTGTAGAGTGCTAGAGCTTTCTTTTTGCACAATAAGAGATGGTTCAAAGCAATATCCTTCCTCTTCTAGGCGAATTTTGCCATAGTTAGATAAAAATTTTATAAAATCTGGATTAAAGTGCATTGTATTTTGAGTTAATTAAGGATAGTATTGAGTATACTTTGCGCGGCTATAATTTTCAATTTTTAGCGCCCAGATGTAGGTCAGATTGCGTTGCGAAAAATAGGAGCATAGTTATTCATACGCGAATATTTTTCGCAATGCAAGATGGCTTGCAGCTGAGATGATAAAATTTGAAAATTATAGCCGCGTAAAGTATGTGATATTATCAGGTATAGAGAGATGAAGGGCAAGACATGACTATCAAGGCACAAGAAAAGGCCAAGTTATATTGGGCTTGTAGACGCGGCATGCTAGAGCTGGATTTATTGTTGTTACCCTTTTTAGAAAATGGTTACGATAATTTGAGTGATGAAGAAAGGTCTACTTTTATACAGCTGCTAGCGATAGAAGATCCCACTTTGTACCAATGGTTTATCGCACATTTAGAACCTGAAGATCTAGCCATGCGTGCGTTGGTGGAGAAAATCATTGCTTACGCTCGCCGTTCGGCCATCTAAAAGACTTATTTTAGTATATGGTTTGTTGTATAGCCTAAGCTTGATATTAATTATTGTCTATGGCCAAAGCTGGCCGTGGTTTATTTCTACTCTGATTATTATCAGTTTATTGTGTGCAGGTATAATCAATCTTTATTCCGTATGTGGCATAAAAGCTTTAATCTGGCTGCCCAAGGGAAACATGGCATTACAATTTAAAAATGGCATTAAAACCTATGATCAAATCATAGTTTGTCATCAAGGCCCCCAATTAATAATCCTACAATGCAAAAATGCGCATGAACAGCGTTATGTTTTAGGCCTTGCCGATGCTTTTACTGCGGATGATTTTGGGTTGTTGCAGCGGTTATTGAAGAGTAAAGAGTGGTGATTACCTGATTAGTTTATAAAACAGTAAAGAAATAATATATATTTTTCAATGAATTAAATATTTTAGCGGTGGAGCGTTGATTTTCCCCCCAACTTATTTTGCCTGCAGCAAGTTTTATGGTAAAATAGATCTCCGACTCTCTAGCTAAAGTTATACGAGAATATGACGCTCAAAGGCCTGCACCTATACCGAATCAACAGAGTAGTATTGGCGCTAATTTAAGAAAACAGTTTGCTTCTATATGCGATTTTTGGGCAAACCCCAATGGTGCGGGAATCAATGCGCTACGTGCCTTATTAAACGAACAGATTAACCCTTTTGGGTTTTTAGAAGCAGAAGATTATGGGCTACGACAGATAGAAAAAATTATTGACGCAACACCGCGTATAAACGAGGACCCTCGCGCTGAAAAGGCTTTTAATTACTTAATCCAACGCGTTAACTATATTCGACAGCAACAAAGAAGAAAGCCGGAGCAGTTAACAGATCCGATTAAAGTTCTATTAATTGGGGATGGCTGGGTTCGTCGATCCGACGAAAACAATCCCACTATTCGACTGATAAACAGCATACCCGATTTTATAGAGAGAGAGAGTTATAAATCAGCATTACAGTTGCAAAATCGTGGTTATATGCCTAATCAAGTTTATACTATTGATTCTACATCGGGACAACTTCCTGACTATACCGGTACTGTTGAAGGTATCTCTGAAGGTGTTTTACCTGATAGCCATTTTGATATTATCTATTTTGAAGGTATGAATTTTGGCAGGGATGAAAAAGCCTCTGCGCGAGCCTCACTAGCCTTTAAAGCAGTCTTACCTTCTTTAAAAGAAACGGGTTTAATCTTATATCATCAACAAGAAGAACCATTTACTAACTTGGTAATGAAAGCTAAATCGGGTGAAATCACCCAAGAAAAATTAGATCTCATCCCAGACTGTGTTAGAAAAAGTGTAAGAAGACAATTTGATGATATGCCATTAATGAAAATTATTGCGCCGGGGGCAAATCAAATTACACTACTTCCCAAATTAAGGATAACAAGTCAAGATAGCGGACAAGAAAAATCTCGTTCACCTACCCCGAGGCATGGGCCTTGATAGCGGGGCAGAAAAAATAGAGTCTAATAGGATAATTATTCATATTACATAATACATTATCTTTATTATTTTCTGACCCACCTTTCCTAATGCACTTTGGAAAGCTCAGTTAGAACTGATTTAGCAATCCTTGGCCTAAAGAGGGCACGGATGTTGCTATGGTTGCAAGGTTATATATAACAATATATTATGCTATTTTTCAGGGAAAGCCAGCTTGAGTATTTCAAAGGTAAAAAAGGAGTTAAAATGGGCCGAATAGGGATTACGTATCAGGATGTATCCGCCGCTATCTCTACATTACAAGCACAGGGTAAACCGCCCACTGTAGATAATATCCGCGAAGTCCTACGAACAGGTAGCAAAAGCACCATTGTCCGGTTGCTACGGGAATGGAAACAACAGCACGGGTTGCTCAGTAATAAGGACGGCAGTTTGCCTAATGATCTTTTAGCCATGCTCAAAGAATTCTGGTTAAACCTACAAACCAATACGGATGGTCAACATCAAACGGCAACACCGCAATTAGATCTATTGATGGTCAAACAGGCCGCCACAGCATTGCAAGCCCAAGAACTGCAAAAAAAGCACAATAAATTGGAATTGGCTTGCGCTAAAATAAGCCAGAATTACGCGCGCATGTCACAGGAGCTGAATGTACAGCGCCAGGCTTTAGAAGCCAAAAATAAGGAATTGATGGAATGCCAGCGTCAACTAGGAATGGCTGAAAATCATGTAGATTATTTACAGAACACTTTGTTTGCAACAGAAGATAAGTTGATCGCCTTGCAGGATGATTATTTATTTCTATCGCGGCAGAAGGCGAACTTAGAAGGACAGGTTAAGCAATTGCAAAAGGCAGGCATTAGAGAACTTTAGGTTACCGCCAAAACCACCTAAAATAGCAGTCACCACAGTTTTAATCCTGTAGCGACTGCTTATCCTTTTCTAACGCTCTAAGCTATACAAGACTTACTTCCCAAGTGATACTGAATTCGCTTCAGTTGCCTCTGCGCAGCTTCCTTTGATTTTGCCCTGTACTAAGCCTATTCCTGCACCGGCAGTACCGAAAGCAGCACCACCCGCTATCCAACTACCTAAGCTTACACTTGGACCTTTGACGAGCAGCCCGGCAACAGATCCCAGAGTCCCTCCAAAAAATGCACCACCGCAACAAATCAGCATCGATGCTGCTACTTTGTCGCCGGTACTCATCCCGGTGTTGTTTAGTAGCGGAGTGGCCAGGGTGACGGTTTCTTCGGTCATGACCTTCGCAACTGAATTAGATGAACTCATAAATTTACCTCCAAAATAGTATTAATTTTATACACTCATTCAATGACAAAAATGCTCTTCATAAGAACTTCATCCTCGTCACAGAATCACACGGCCGATTGTACTATATAAAAACAAAAATAGCAACTGAACTGGTTTATCACTAGCCACTTTACTTTCAGGCCGCTAGCCCGTAAAATGACCGCTGCACCCTAAAAAGGCCAATATATAGTCTAAAAGTATGAAAAATATCCGAAACTTCTCCATTATTGCCCATATCGACCATGGGAAATCCACCTTATCCGATAGATTGATACAACTCTGCGGTGGCTTAAGCAGCCGGGAGATGGCTGAGCAAGTTTTGGACTCTATGGATCTAGAGCGGGAACGGGGTATTACTATTAAGGCGCAAAGCGTCTGTTTAAATTACAAGGCCCGTGATGGCCAGTTTTATACTCTGAATTTTATTGATACCCCCGGCCATGTAGACTTTAGCTACGAAGTATCGCGCTCCTTGTCCGCCTGTGAAGGCGCTTTGCTGGTGGTAGATGCTGCTCAAGGCGTAGAAGCGCAAACGGTAGCTGTGTGCTATACCGCCATTGAACAATCCTTAGAAGTCATTCCCGTATTAAACAAAATCGACTTACCTCAAGCCGAACCGGATCGGGTCAGACTAGAAATCGAAGACATTATCGGCATTGATGCCAGCGATGCCTTGGAAATCAGCGCCAAAACCGGCTTAGGTATTGAGGATTTATTAGAACAGCTTATTACGCGTATCCCCGCACCCAGTATGGATACGGAAGCGCCCTTACAAGCCTTAATTATCGATTCCTGGTTCGACAGTTACTTAGGGGTGGTTTCTTTGGTGCGTGTCAAAGCAGGTACATTACATCTACGCGATAAAATTAAAGTGATGTCTACCGGTTTACAGCATGAAGTGACTAAGATAGGTATTTACACACCTAAATTAGTCGATAAAGAGTCCTTAGCGGCGGGCGAAGTGGGCATGATCGTTGCCAATATTAAAGACATTAACGGCGCCCCAGTAGGGGATACTTTAACCCATGCCTCGCGCAGTGCTGATAAACCCTTACCGGGTTTTCAAAAAGTTCAGCCTAAGGTATTCGCTGGTTTATTTCCTATCAGTGCGGATGATTATGAGGATTTTCGTGAAGCCTTAGCCAAATTAAGTTTAAATGACGCCTCATTATTTTTCGAACCGGAAACCTCCGAAGCCTTGGGCTTTGGTTTTCGCTGCGGTTTTTTGGGCATGTTGCATATGGAGATCGTGCAAGAACGCTTGGAGCGCGAATACGATTTAGACTTAATTACCACTGCGCCGACGGTGGTTTTTGAAGTGTTAACCAATAAAAATGAAGTAACACATATAGATAATCCAGCGCATTTGCCTGCCCCTGGTACTATCAGCGAAATTAGAGAACCCATTGTCATCGCCAATATCTTAACGCCACAAGAATTTGTGGGCAATGTTATTAGCCTGTGTATTGAAAAGCGTGGGTCACAAGTGAAAATGCTCTATGTAGGGCGGCAGGTGGCTTTAACCTACGAAATTCCCTTAAATGAAGTGGTATTGGACTTTTTTGATCGCTTAAAATCGGTCAGTCGTGGTTATGCTTCTTTCGATTATCATTTTGAACGGTATCAAGCTGCTGATCTGGTTAAATTAGATGTACTGATTAACAGTGAAAAAGTGGATGCCTTGTCGATTATCGTACACAGAGATAATGCTTATCACCGCGGTAAGGCTTTGGTAGATCGTATGCAAACCCTCATTCCTAGGCAAATGTTTGATGTGGCGATACAAGCCGCCATAGGCGCGCAGATTATCGCCCGGCAAACGGTAAAAGCACTCCGTAAAAATGTAACGGCAAAATGCTATGGTGGTGATATTTCCCGTAAACGTAAATTATTAGACAAGCAGAAGGCAGGAAAAAAACGCATGAAAATGGTAGGGCGCGTTGAAATCCCGCAGGAGGCTTTTTTGGCTGTATTACAAGTGGAGAACAAAAAATGAGTATGCTAGTTTACATTGCTTTATTATTACTTACGGGAGTCATCAGCCTAATCGATATCCTTCGTTGGGCGCCTAAACGCCGTAAAGCTGAAATTAAAGATAAACCAGGCTTTATAGAGCTCGCTAGGTTTGCCTTTGTCCTTTTACTGCTGTATGGAGTGTATGAAGTATTCTTTTCCAAATTAAATATTAGTTATTATTTCCCTATCATCTTAACCGTAGTCACGATCTTAACCGGAATTATTTACGGTTTAGATAAAATCTTCTGGGCTAAAAAACGCGATAAAGCTGCCAAAAAACCAGCGCTCATAGAATTTTCCCATTCCTTTTTTCCAGTTTTTTTAATTGTACTGCTCATACGTTCTTTCATTGCGCAGCCCTACCGCGTTCCTACAGGTTCACTAGAACCTACCGTATTACCTAATGATTTCTTATTGGTGACACAATACAATTATGGCTTGCGTTTACCGATCACCAATACCCGAATTTTCAAAATAGACGAACCTAAGCGCGGCGAGATTACGGTCTTTCATTTCCCATTAGACCCCAGCACGGATTATGTCAAGCGCATTGTGGGGTTACCCGGCGATCACATTGTCTATAAAAACAAAAATTTATACGTCAATGGTGTTAAAGCCAAACAGACTTATGTAGGCCCGGCAATCGACTATGAAGATGGGGAAGATATACCGGTTAAATTATATGAAGAAGATCTCATGGGGGTAAAACATCCTATACTCATTAATCCCGATAAAGTAGATAACACCACGTATGATTTTACGGTGCCACCGGGCATGTATTTTGCGATGGGAGATAATCGGGATGGGAGCTACGATAGTCGCTCTTGGGGGTTTGTACCCGAAGCAAATTTAGTAGGCAGAGCGCAATTTATTTTATTAAGTTATGATAATGAGACTAAGAGATTACGGTGGTCTAGGTCTGGCCAGGCCTTAAAGTAGAGGTGAGAGGATAGATGCCGCAGACGCTCAATAAATTATCCACGATTATAGGCTATAGCTTTCGCAATCCCGATTTATTGCAGATGGCCCTCAGCCATCGCAGTATAGACGGTGCTAACTACGAGCGTTTGGAGTTTCTAGGGGATTCTATTTTAAATTTTCTAATAGCCGAAACGTTTTTTTTGAAATATCCTCATGCCCAAGAGGGAGAGCTCAGCAGGCTGCGTGCTCAGTTTGTTAAAGGCGATACACTGGCCGAAATCGCACGCGAATTAGGCCTAGGGCCCTATTTGAATTTAGGTCCAGGAGAGCTAAAATCGGGCGGACGCGATCGCAGCTCGATTTTAGCGGATGTGGTGGAAGCCTTGTTAGGCGCGTTATATTTAGATGGTGGCTTAGAAGTATGCAGGGAGAAGCTATTACTCTGGTTTCAGGATCGCATTGATAAAGTCGCACATAAAAAAACACATAAAGATCCCAAAACTTATTTGCAAGAATGGGTACAAGCCGAGGGCTTAGAATTACCCGTGTATGACGTTATAAAAATAGAGGGACTCGCGCATCAGCAAGTCTTTAGCGTCTCGTGTAAATTAAATGCCTTCAACTATAATACCGAAGCGAAGGGTTCCACACGCCGCCGAGCGGAACAGGAAGCCGCTAATAAAATGCTGGAATTAATTGAGAAAAATAAATGAATATTGAAAAATGCATACAGGTAGCCATCGTAGGCCGACCCAATGTAGGTAAATCTACGCTGCTAAATCGCCTTGTCGGCGAAAAGGTTAGCATTACCTCGCATAAACCACAAACCACACGCCATCGCATTTTAGGCATTAAGACTATCGATAATGTGCAAATGATTTATACCGATACGCCTGGATTGCAACAACAGCCCGAACAAGCTTTGCATAAATATATGAATCGCTTAGTGTCGCAAATTGTAAACGATGTAGATGTGATCGTGTTTGTAGTGGAAGCGCTGAACTTTAATGAAGGTGATGTCAAAGTGGTATCGCGATTGCAGCATAGCGAAATCCCTATTATTTTGGTTATTAATAAAATTGACGACGTTAGCGATAAAAAATTATTGTTACCCTATATTGAAGACATGCAGAAGCGATTGGATTTTTGTTATATTATTCCCTTGTCGGCGCGAAAGAATAAGGGTGTAGATGCATTAGAAAAAGTGATTGCCGATTTGGCACCGGAAAAAGCCCATGAATACGCAGCAGATGATATCACTGATCGCTCGCTGCGTTTTTCGGTAGCGGAAATAGTACGAGAAAAACTAACCCGCTATTTAAACGCTGAATTACCTTATGCCTTATCCGTGCAAATAGAAGTATTCAAAGAAAAAAAGAATAGCGTAGAAATTCAGGCATTGATTATAGTCAATAAGCCCAGTCAGAAGAAGATTATCATCGGCAAACAAGGGCAAATGCTAAAAGAAGTAGGTACTAAAGCACGCGAAGATATAGAAAAAATACTGGGTAAAAATGTTTTTTTAAAATTATGGGTCAAAGTACAAGATGGTTGGGCCAACGATGAGCGCAATTTGCGTGAATTGGGATATGATGTAGATGATGAGTAGCTGACCTCATATCTTCTCTATGAAGTAAATTCACATGCTGTAACTTGTCATTGCGTGCCAATAAATTACCGGGCAATTTAATAGTACAAGAAAGGACATAACCATGCCGCAAAGAGCCTATATATTACACGCCCGGTCCTACTTAGACGATAGCCTATTATTAAATTGTTTGAGCGAAGAAAGCGGCCGCGTTATGCTGGTGGCTAAAAGAGCGCGCTTAGCCAAATCGCCATGGCGGGGCTTACTACAACCCTTTCAAGCTTTATGGGTAGATTGGCGTGGGCGCGGCCAAGTCTTAACCTTAACTCAAGCAGAAGGGCAGGGCTTAGCCTATTTTTTTCGTGGTAAATTATTAATAGTCGCTTTATACATCAATGAATTAACCGATAGGCTCATTCAAAAAGCCGATCCAGAGCCACATTTGTTTCAACTATATGGCAACGTATTAGCAGAGCTACACCGCGGCGCGCCCGTAGAAAGTACCCTGCGCAGCTTCGAATTAGATTTATTATCCTGTCTAGGCTATGCCTTGCCCTTAACTTATCATGTGGCCAGTGGTGAAGTGGTGTTAGAACAGTATTATTACTCTTTTCATTGGCAGCAGGGTGCAACCCGGATGGTTGCCAGCGCAGAGCCACATCCACATTGGATCTCCGGCCATACCTTATTAGCCATGGCAGCTAGGAATTGGCAGTCTAGCCAAACCTTAGCTGAAGCTAAAAAGCTTATGCGATTGATTTTTAAAGATATTTTAGAAAAACGGAGCTTGCAATCACAAGATGTATTTGCACTGATCTAGGCGTATCAGTTATACTAATCAGCTTTAGGGCAAGGCAATATTTTTCGTAGGGGCAACCCCCCGTGGTTGCCCATGTTAGGGTAGGCACAGCAGCCTACCCCTACGTATGCACTAAAAATCGGGAGTACTGATCGGTGGAAGAAATAGTCATGTCCAATCAAGCTGCGGCCATTCCCGCAGAAGCAACGCTATTGTCGGCAGAGGGTGATACCTATATCGCGCGTATACGGGGCGAACCTTTATTGCAACTTCCTGAAGATTTATATATTCCACCTGATGCCTTGGAGGTTTTTTTAGAAGCTTTTGAAGGCCCTTTGGATCTTTTATTGTATTTGATCCGTAGGCAAAACCTAGACATTTTAGAAATTCCTATCACCGAGATTACGCGACAATACATAGAATATGTAGAACTGATGAAAGCTTTTCGCTTAGAACTGGCCGCTGAATATTTACTGATGGCGGCAACTTTAGCTGAAATCAAATCCCGCCTACTATTACCGCGCTCCCAAGATGCTATAGAAGAAGAGGGCAACGATCCTAGAGCTGAGCTCATACGTCGCTTGCAAGAATACGAACAATTTAAAGAAGCCGCTTTGAATTTAGATGAATTGCCACGCTTAGAACGCGATAATCATCTCATTCGTGCCGAACACCCCGATATGAAACAAGTGAAGCCCTTACCAGAAGTGGATTTAAAAGAATTGTTATTAGCCTTAAAAGATGTCATGCAACGTGTTGAACTCACCAGCAAACACCAAATCGTCATGGAGCCTTTATCCATACGTCAACGCATGACCGAAGTATTGGATAAAATACGGAAAATTGAATTTGCGGAATTTTCTACTTTATTTTCCGCCAAAGAAGGCAAGCTAGGCGTCGTAGTGACCTTTATTGCTATTTTAGAATTGTTAAAACAAGCTTTAATCGATATCGTGCAAACCGAAATCTATGGTACTTTGCATGTTAAAGCCCTAAGCGCATTACCGGAGGAATAAAGTGCAAACAGAGCAATTAAAAAAAATCCTCGTTGGCGTTTTATTAAGTGCCAGCGAACCTTTATCTCTAGAACGTTTAACTTTGGTTTTCGACGAAGAAGATAAGCCTGATAATAAACAAGTGAAAGAGGCCTTAGCAGAATTGTGTACGGAGTCTGTAGCAGATGTGATTGTCATTAAAGAAGTGGCGAGTGGTTTTAGAGCACAGATTAAAGCGGATTATGCACCTTATATTATTAAATTGTGGGAAGAAAAACCTGCGCGTTATTCACGTGCCTTTTTAGAAACTTTGGTTTTAATCGCCTACAGACAACCTGTTACGCGCGCCGAAATTGAAGATATACGCGGTGTGGCGGTGAATGGAAGTATTATTAAAACTTTGTTTGAACGCGAATGGATCCGTGTCGTAGGTCATAAAGAATTACCCGGGCGGCCTGAATTATTAGCCACTACTAAAAAGTTTCTAGATTATTTTAATTTGCAGAGTTTAGATGAATTACCTACGCTAGATGAAATCCATAATTTAGATAAAGCGGTAGAAAGCTTAGAGCATGAATTGGAATTGGAGGTCGCAGAAGGTATGGCGATCACAGAGAACCAGGAAATAACTCCGGCTGAAGAAATAGAACAGCGCGATGAAACAATTCAAACAGAAGAACCCGAGCAATACGATGAAATGATTCAAAAAGAGAAACTAGAGCAAATCGAAGAAATAGTTCGAGAAGAAGCATTAGAACAAAAAGAAGAAATGGTTCAAAAAGAGGAACTAGCAGTAGAAGTATAACTAAAAGCCGCTGTGTGCCCTTGTAATTCGTAGGGCGGGGGCCCGTGTCTACTCTAGATGAGCAACCACAGGGGTTGCCCCTACGATAAATTATCATTTTGTCGCCCTGGATACAGCAAAAATTAGAGATCACCATGGCCGAACGCATCCAAAAATTTCTTGCACAATTGGGCCTTGCTTCAAGGCGACAGATTGAGCAATGGATTAAAGAACAACGCATTACTGTCAATGGCGAATTAGTATCCTTAGGTGCCAAAGTTGAGTCTACCGATCGTATTTGTTTAGATAATAAGGCTATCAAAACAAAAGCAGCAGATGAAGAAACTCACATTTTGTTGTATCATAAACCTATAGGTGAAGTGTGCACCCGCCAGGATCCCGAAGGGCGTAATACCGTTTTTGATAACTTGCCGTCCTTAGCCCAAGGTCGTTGGGTTGTCGTAGGGCGTTTAGACTATAATACCTCAGGCTTATTGTTATTCAGCAATAAGGGTGAACTGGTCAATAAGCTAGCCCATCCTAGGTATGGTTTTGAACGGGAATATAGGGTGCGCGTTTATGGTGAAGTCAGTGCAGAGATAATCCATCGCTTGCTAGAAGGCGTGCAACTAGAAGATGGCCTGGCTGCGTTTAAAACCATTATCCCTGGGTTGCAGCGCGGCCGCAACCAATGGTTTAAAGTCACTTTAGCCGAGGGGCGTAATCGCATTGTGCGGCGATTATGGGCCTCCCAAGGTTTAGTCGTAAATCGTTTAGAGCGCATACGCTTTGGGCCTATACGCTTACCGGCAGATTTAGAAGTAGGTGAATACCGCTTTTTAACTAAAATAGAAGTAGAGCAATTATTCCATGCAAACAACCCTCTTTAAAAAATTGATGCCCTTATTGTTGGTATTATTCATCGACAGTATGGGTATGGGTTTATTTTTCCCCGTTTTAAGCAGTCTCATCATCGATCCCAGCCTACACTTTTTAGCAGGCGATTACTCTATAGAGAAACGGCAATTTATTTATGGCGTTATTATTTCTGTTTATATGTTCAGCTGGTTTTTCGGTGCAGCTATTCTGGGCGATGTTTCCGATTTCATTGGCCGCAAGAAATCATTGCTCATTTGTTTGGGTGGCGCCGTTTTAGGCTATGTGGGCGCGGGATTATCCATTGCTATGCACAGCATTGCCTTAATGATAGTGGGCCGCCTGATTGCAGGGTTTACAGCGGGCAGCCAAGCCATCGCTCAAGCTGCCATAGTGGATATCAGTGACGCTGATAATAAAAGCCGTAATATGTCATGGATGGTATTGACCTTGTCCTTAGGCTTTTTAATGGGACCTATTTTGGGCGGTATTTTATCTTCCCCTCAACTCGTTTCTTGGTTTGACTATACCATTCCTATGTATTTTGC
Organism: Gammaproteobacteria bacterium; assembly: GCA_021156165.1. GTDB lineage: Bacteria > Pseudomonadota > Gammaproteobacteria > UBA1113 > UBA1113 > VFKP01. The sequence goes on from JAJNBM010000040.1 coordinate 16,519, forward strand.
CGCATTTATTTCATTGCTGAATATGGTTTTACTGTGCTATCTTTTTAATGAAACCTTTATTCCCACTAAAAAATTTGTTTTAAATTGGTTTCGTGCTATAGAGGTATTTATCTCTGCGTTTAAACATCGGGGTGTGCGTGATTTATCCGTAGTATTACTTGTGATGGAAATTGGCTGGGGCGCTTATTTTAGCTTTATAGTGACTTTTCTAGTGAGTTTATTCCATTTTACGGCCTTACAATCCGGCTTGTTTTTATCCTTAGTCGCCTTAGGTTTTAGTAGCGGCAGCGGCATTATCGTGCCACTTTGCCTTAAATGGATGTCATTGAAGCGCGCCATTGTTATTAATTTTATTATAGCCGCAGCTATGATTTTCACAATGGTTATCACGCAATCTTTACACATTGCTTTATTAACAGCTTTTGTTGTAGGCGCCAATATTGCCGTGGGTTATTCCAATTTACTGACGTTGCTTTCCAATCAGGTCAGCGCAGAGGAACAGGGCTGGGTCATGGGCATGACGGGCTCTGTAGGTGCGCTGTGCTTTGCGTTAACCTCGTTGTTGGGGTCGGTGGTGTCATTTTTGGGTTTGAGCGCACCGATGGTGATCAGCGCAGTTGCTTTATTGGTCGGTGGGATAATGCTCTGGCGCATGCCGCTTAAAGAACAAGGCAATGATACGCTTAGGCACTAAATCCTTTTTTATGATAAAATAGGGTATTTATTATTAGTAGGGAGTTGGCGTATGAAAGTGAGATTTTTGGTTGTTTTTTGTTCTGTTTTAATGGTGGTAGGATGTACTTCTACCTCTAGTACTAACACCAATACGCCAGCAGTCACTGCTCCTAGCGATGATGCCAAGAAAGATTCTCTATACGAGGGCATAAGTGCGGCCAAAGTAAAGAAATGCATGGGTACACCGGCGGGTACATTTTCAGCCAACAATAACGATTATTTGCGCTATTTTACCCCTAGCCGCTGCGAAGTCTTGTTTGTTATAGACCATAAATCCCAAAAGGTACTCAAAACGACTTATATCTTCCCACATGGGTTTACTCGGTATGGTTATCCAGTGCAGGAAAAAAAGTGTCCATTAGCGCAAAAAGAATGTTTATTGAGTTTATAGTTTGTGAGAAGTAACTTTACACTGTTTTCTCAAATCATTAAATTGCACGGTAAGTTGCTTACCACGGAGCTCGTCATTGCGAACAAGCGAGTAGCTGAATTATAATAGAATCTAGGTACGATGGGGCTTACGGAATAACTGAATTGCATGGAGCAAGACGAGCGCAGTGTGGCAATCCAGGGGATCTTAGGCAATGAAAATAAACGTTATGCACAATGAGACTAACAAAATAAAGCGGTGCTGATAAATGCAGGATTTTTACCCCTGGATTGCTTCGCCTTGTTCGCTGCGCTCACTGGCTCGCAATGACGGGGGCCAGAGTAGAAGAGGTAAGTAATTATGATAATGAAGAAAATAATATTAGTGCTATGTTTATGTATAGCAATAAATCTCTACGCAGAAGGCAATGCCGAAGAATCTTTAGCGGCGTTATTGAATAACTACCATACTCTGCAAGCGCAATTTACTGAAAAAACAGTCACAAATAGCGGGGAAGTGATTGCCAGTACCAATGGCGATATCGCTTTTCAGCGACCCGATCTATTTCGTTGGTATACGGTTTCTCCCAGCCGGCAGTTGATCATTAACAGTGGCCAGAAACTGGCTATTTACGATGTTGATTTAGAACAAGTCACTTATAAAAATGTGGATGAACAATACGGGGCTACACCAGCATTATTGTTAAGCGGCAATGTGGCCAAATTAAAACAGCATTATATTATCAAAGCCTGTGCTAATAACGTCGCCCATTGTTATCAATTATCTGCTAAGAGCGATAGCGATGTTTTTAAGCGTTTAACCATCACCTTTAATAAGAATATTTTAAAGAGCATGGTCATAGATAATAATTTAGATCAAATCACAAAAATTCAGTTTAACCACGTGAAAATAAATTCTAACTTGCCCAGTAGTCTTTTTAAATTAAATTTACCTCCTGGCGTAGATATAGTACAATAAGTTATGAACGAACCTTTAGCAACACAACTGCGTCCCAAGAACTTAGACGATATAGTGGGCCAAACCCACTTATTAGCGCCCACTAAACCCTTCCGCATCACTTTAGAAAAAGGCCAATTGCATTCTTGTATTTTTTGGGGGCCGCCTGGCACGGGCAAAACCACTTTAGCGCAGTTAATGGCCCAAAAAACCAACGCGCACTTTATTAAGATATCGGCCGTTTTTTCAGGAGTTAAGGATATACGCGAGGCCGTAAACGAAGCGCAAGAAAAATTAGAGAATCATCTGCAAAAAACAGTTCTATTTGTAGATGAAATTCACCGCTTTAATAAGGCACAGCAAGATGCTTTTCTGCCTTATATGGAAAGTGGTTTACTCACTTTAATCGGCGCAACCACAGAAAATCCTTCGTTTGCCTTAAATAATGCTTTATTATCGCGGACCAAAGTCTATGTGTTGAAATCCCTAACCGAAGACGAAATTAAAATTATTTTGCAACGAGCCTTAAGCGCACACAATAAAACGCTATCGCTTGAACATCTATCTTTATTGGCCTTGGCCGCCGATGGTGATGCCAGGCGCGCCTTAAATTTTTTAGAAATGGTACTAGCTTTAATGGATAGCAATGAAAGCACCGAATTGAGCGCTGAACAAATGAAGGACATTGTGCAAGGGAGTTATCAACGCTTCGATAAGCAAGGTGATATCTTTTACGATTTAATTTCAGCCTTGCATAAATCCGTGCGGGGCTCTAATGCCAATGCGGCATTGTATTGGTTGGTACGTATGTTGGATGCTGGTTGTGATCCCTTGTATTTAGCGCGACGCATGGTGCGCATGGCGGTAGAGGATATAGGCAATGCAGATCCTAGAGCCTTAACATTGGCCTTAGAAGCCTGGCAAACTGTGGAACGTTTGGGACAACCGGAAGGAGAGCTAGCCTTAGCACAAGCTGTAACTTATTTAGCCATTGCCGCTAAGAGCAATGCCGTCTATACTGCTTTTGCAGCAGCCCGTGCCTTTGCCAAAGAAAAGGGCAGTTTGGAAGTACCCTTACATCTGCGTAATGCGCCTACTCACTTGATGCGCGCCTTAGATTATGGTAAAGAATACCGTTATGCTCATAATGAGCCGCATGCCTACGCCGCAGGTGAAAATTACTGGCCAGAAGGGGTTAAGCCGCAATCCTTTTACGAACCTACGGATCGCGGCTTGGAAGTTAAGATTGCTGAGAAGATGGCTTTTTTAAGAAAATTGGATGAATTACTACAGGTTGAAACCGAAAAATTGCAAAATGAACGCAATGTGCATTCCAAAAATATCGGGATCTTAAAAGGGCAGGGTAAAGATGTAACGTCTGTTTTAGAACAAGTGAATCAGATAGGGGATAAATTAACGCAATTAAGTAATGAATTAAGTGCCGTGCAAGAAAAACTGCATGATTTCTGCGCGCGCATTCCCAATATACCCCATGATTCCGTGCCTTTAGGGCAAAGCGAAGCGGATAATGTAGAAATAGCTCGCGTCGGCACACCTAGAGTATTTTCTTTTGCAATAAAAGATCATGTGGCTTTAGGCGAAGGCTTAGGACAAATGAGCTTCGATAAGGCTGCCAAACTAACGGGCTCCCGTTTTGTAGTGTTACACAAACATTTGGCTAAATTACAGCGGGCCTTAATACAATTTATGCTGGATATACACCTCAATGAGCATGGCTATGAAGAATCCTACGTACCTTACTTAGTAAATGCCGATTCTTTATTCGGCACGGGGCAATTTCCCAAATTTAAGGAAGATTTATTTACCACTACAGCGGGATATAGTCTAATTCCTACGGCGGAAGTCTCTTTAACGAATTTAATGCGCGATGAAATCGTACGTGAAGAAGAATTACCCTTGCAATGGACGGCACATACGCCTTGTTTTCGCAGCGAAGCAGGTGCTTACGGCAAAGATACCCGTGGCATGATACGACAGCATCAATTTGAAAAAGTGGAATTGGTCTGGATATGTCATCCAGACGATTCTTATAATTGCCTGGAGAAGCTAAGGCAACATGCGGAAACGGTTTTACACCGTTTGGAATTACCTTATCGCGTATTGTCCTTGTGTACAGCCGATATCGGTTTTTGTGCTGCTAAAACCTATGATTTAGAAGTGTGGCTACCCGCACAAAATTGTTATAGGGAAATTTCATCTTGTTCTAATATAGAATCCTTTCAGGCTCGCCGCATGCAAGCACGTTTTCGCAACAGCAAAACGGGCAAACCTGAATTAGTACATACTTTAAACGGTTCTGGCTTAGCCGTAGGACGCACGCTGGTCGCGGTAATGGAAAATTATCAAGATGAACAGGGCAATATTCATATTCCGAAGGCTTTGCAGCCGTATATGGGCGGCTTGGATGTGATTAAAAATATATAAACGATGGACCTGTGCGTAGAGACAGCTAGAGAGCCGTCTGAATTATCATGTTACAGAATGGAGTAACCGCTATGCTTACTACTGAACAATCATCGGTGAAAAATAAATTCATCATCGTTTTCATCCTCACCATGATCTTCGTGTCGCAGAGCACTATTGATATTTACCTACCGTCTTTTCCCACTATGCAACATTATTTCCATGTCCCAGCGGCCTATATCCAAAGCTCTTTGACAGCCTATTTAATTTCCTATGCATTCTCACAGCTGCTTTATGGTCCTTTGTCCGATCAGTATGGGCGAAAAACTATTTTGTTTATAGGAATACTGATATTTATCAGTGGTAGTATCCTCTGTGCAACAGCACAGACGATTTGGATACTATTATTAGGTCGTTGTATACAAGGTGCGGGCATAGGTGCTGCCAATGCCTTATCAAGAATAGTCTTGCGCGATACTTATTCTGGCGCACAATTGTTAAAAAATGCATCTTATTTGACGATGACCTGGGCGTTATCACCTCTTATTGCGCCCGTTATTGGCGCTTATCTGCAAGGATGGTTTGGCTGGCGTAGCAATTTTATCTATTTAGCCTTGTTTGGTTGCCTATTTCTCATTGCTATGCTTTTATTTTTACCTGAAACTTTAGCGGTATCTGCACGTAAAAAAATTAATATTACAAATTTGCAATCCATTTACTTATCCTTGCTCAAAAACAAACAGTTTATTAAAAGCTGCTTTGGTGCAGCGCTATTATTCAGTGCCATGATAACCGTCAGTAGCTTATCGCCTTTTATATACTCTGAAATCTTTCATTTTAGCGCAGTACAATACGGCTGGACAACTTTCACATTTTGCTCTGGTTTCTTATTAGGTTCTATTAATGCACCCAAAATTTCAAAAAAAATCGCTATTGAATCTCTAGCCACCTACGCCTTTATTTCAATATTAGCCTTATTTATTATAAACATGCTCGTGATAAATAATCTATACGTTTTTACCTCGATACTATTTGCCGTTATGTTTCTTGCAGGGGTCATCTCACCACAATGTGTAGCCAATAGCATGGCGACCGTTTCAGTAAATATAGGTTTTGCTGGCGCATTATTTGGGTTTATAGCTTTTACCGTAGGCTTTACCACGACGTTTTTGGTGTCTAGAATAGGAACCCCATCTATTATTTTGCTGATTAGTTGCTTAGCAGGGCAGTTTTTATTGCTGTTCTTCTGGTTAAGAAAATCCAAGCTGGAAGTTAAGAAAGAGCGATTTTTAACAATAGAGACGGAAGAGTAGCCTTGTCACTCTTTAATCTCAGTCACTACGTAAAAAGTCTGACTGTTACTGTTATCGGCTTTTGGCATGTTCCACGGTTGTATGGATACAAATTCTATGGACATCAGCATGCGCGCTTGGAAAGCTTGCGGCAGCACTTTAAAGTGCCATACCTCTTCACCACCCGAACCTACCAGGGCGGTGTTATTTGCTGAATAATCGAGCCCCATTACTTTTAACCAGGTATTAGGCCATGCTTTTAGGTACCAGCGATAACCGGTAGTAGGATTGCTTTTTAAGCGTATGCTAAACTCAGGGTTATCGGCTGTAACGGTGATAGCGCGATTAGCATCGGTGTAGGGATCGCTACTGGCTGTCACCAGTTGCGATGCGGGCAAAGGGGTCTCCCCTGAAGCTACTGCTGTATACAAGAAAAATAGCCCCGCCACTAAGGTGAATTGCCCTATTTTCAGCATAATGCTAACTGCCCATCATAGCGCCACTCACCGCGCCGCCTGAAGAAAATATACGATTTTGCACATAATATGCCCCATCTACACTGTTGCTATGGCCTTCATTTTCGCTGAGGTGTACATTGCTGGGAGACCCGGCAGGTTTAGTCGCTACCGTTGCTGCAGGCTGAGTAGGTTTTTTTGTTACCGGTTGTTCGGTACAGGCAGCCAGCAGTAAAAAACTTAAGACTAATACACTTTTAAGACAAATAGCCACAACAAAAATCCTTTTTAGACTAGTAGAATTTCACTATACTCCTTTGGCTCCTACAATGCAATATTTTCCTTTTTACCTATTTAATGTTACATTGTTAATAAGTTTATACACTTAGGCGCAAACTGGCATGCTAGGGATCTTTTTATTCATGGTAGGCTTGCTGATTTTATCTTATCATCAGCGAACCGCTATTTATTATACTGTTTACGGCTTAATGGGCTGTTTATTTGCCAGCATGTATGCCTCTAGCGGTTTTATTATTGCGGCTTGGGGCATGTGGGGGCTGTGGCTACTTTTATTTCAGTTCACCTTCTTACGTCGCACTATTTTAACCCCCTTATTATTTCGCGTTTACCAAAAAACACAACCCAAACTATCTGTGACCGAAGCCGAAGCCTTGGCTGCAGGAACCGTGGGTTGGGATGGAGAATTATTGAATGGCAATCCCGATTGGCAAAAATTGTGGCAAAAAGAATTAACCCTATTAACCACCGAAGAACGTGCTTTTTTACTAGGGCCTGTAGAAAGCTTATGCGCGCAAATGGCGCCTTATTGTTTTTTAGCCATACAAAATGATATCCCTGCAGAAATCTGGGACACGCTAACCACGCAAGGCTTTTTTGGTCTATCCATTGCCAAACAATATGGTGGTTTGGCTTTTTCTAAAACCGCTGTAGCGATAATTTTAGCTAAAATCGCTTCCTGTAGTAGTGTTTTAGCCGCTATGGTTTCTGTGCCTAATTCCCTAGGGCCAGCCGAATTATTGGCGACCTATGGCACAGAAGAGCAAAAAGATTATTATCTACCGCGTTTAGCCAAAGGCATTGAAGTGCCTTGTTTTGCCTTAACCAGCCCCGAAGCCGGATCAGATGCCAGTGCCATGCCTGATTATGGCATAGTCACGCAGGGAAAATGGCAAGGGCAAACGGTCATAGGCATTAAGCTCACTTGGAATAAGCG
>JAJNBM010000041.1 GCA_021156165.1 Gammaproteobacteria bacterium
AAATACGGTACGGTTAAAACCGATTATATTTTATTTATCGCCTCTGGCGCTTTCCATTTAGCTAAACCTTCAGACTTGATCCCAGAATTGCAAGGCCGTCTACCCATACGTGTTGAATTAAAGGCATTAACGCCTGAAGACTTTAAACGTATTTTGACTGAACCCAATGCCTCATTAACTGAACAATATCGTGCCTTGTTGGCCACAGAGAATGTCACTATACGCTTTACCGATGATGCTATCGAAAAGATTGCTACCATTGCGTGGCAAGTCAATGATCGCACCGAAAACATAGGCGCACGCCGCTTGCATACCGTGTTGGAGCGTTTGCTAGAGAAGCTATCTTTTGAGGCTTCCGATCAAAGTGATACCGAAGTGACGATAGATGCTGCTTATGTAGAATCTTATTTAGGCGCTTTGGTGAAAGACGAAGATTTGAGTCACTATATACTATGACAGAATGCCTATTGAGTGAGTTTAAATTACTACAAAAAGAACGGAAAGTTATCTTGGATTTTGCGGATGGCAGTCATTTCGAGCTGCCCGTTTCTTACTTACGCGCCGCTTCCGCCGCAGCCGATCACAAGCAAGCGATGGCCGCTGATCCCACGCAAGATTTTAGCCACGTTAATATTGTTGCTGTTGAACCCGTAGGACTTTACGCATTAAAACTGGTATTTGATGACGGTCACCACACGGGGATTTATAGTTTTACCCTGTTGTATTCGTTGGCACAAAAATATACTAGTGAAAAATCAGATCTTTAAATTACAAAAAACGGTGATCTATCGTAGGGGCAGGCCCCTACGCATCAATAGAAAAATAATCCGCCTCACGCAATCAATAAAATATGTCGTACCATAGCTTCGATCCCCTGGTAAATTTCTGCTGGTCCTTTACCTAACATATACGCCGGGGTTGAAACCACATGGTGATGCTTGTCTACAATAATATTTTCCGGGGAACAATCTTCATGTTCCGCACCCATTGTCTCTAATTTTTTAGCGAGTTCTTTATCGTTGCCTACGGTTAATTTAACCCCAGCATCGCATATTTTTGCCGCTAATACCGGCGAAATACAGGAAAATCCAAGTGGTTTTTTGGCATCATACATTGCTTTTGCAAATTTTAAGGTGCTTGCTTCCAACTGAAAATTTACATCTTGTTTAGAAAAGTCAGATAAGTTCGTTACCACACCAAAACCACCTACAAATACAGCTGCATCAAATTCATCTACTTTAACCGCAGCAATATCTTTAATTTCACCGCGCGCGATACGCGCCGCTTCGACTAAAACATTGCGCTTTTCATCGCTAATTTGTTGCGTTAGATGATTTACCACTTGCCTTTGCCATACATTCGGCGCCACGCATTGGTATCTTGCGCCATTATTATCTATAGCTAACAAGATTAATACCGCTTCATGTATTTCTGCGCCATCGAATACGCCGCAACCCGATAAAACCACTGCAATTTTTTTCATAACATACTCCTTATTTCTTTAGCATAATAGGTGATGATAAAATCAGCGCCTGCTCGCTTGATAGCGGTTAACACTTCCAAAGCAACTGCCATTTCGTCAATGCTGTCTTGCGCTGCCGCAGCCTTGATCATCGCATATTCACCACTGACATGATACGCAGCCAATGGCAGCGTAGGAAATTTTTCCTTCACATCGCGTATAATATCAAGATACGTATGGGCTGGTTTTACCATTAACATATCAACCCCTTCCGCAATATCTAAACTGGCTTCTTTCTGCGCCTCAAAACGATTCGCTGGATCCATTTGATATGTTTTACGATCGCCTTGTTGCAAAGTGGTCTGCGCAGCCAACCGAAAAGGTCCATACAAAGCGGAGCTGTATTTTACTGCATAACTTAAAATAGGGATATGCGTAAAGTCAGCGCCATCTAAAGCCGCTCGTATGGCGGCTACCATACCATCCATCATGCCACTAGGTGCAATGATATCGACCCCGGCGCGCGCATGGCTTATAGCCTGTTGCCCCAACAGTTCTAAAGTGCGATCGTTGTCTACATCTAGGCCCAAGGTCGTTAAAGCACCGCAATGACCATGGTCCGTATATTCGCAAAAACACAGATCACTTATCACCAAACATTCTGGATAGTGTTGTTTAAAAACACGTATCGCTTGTTGTACTACCCCATCATCACGGCTCGCTGCACTGCCCAGCGCATCTTTGCTATCGGGAATACCAAACAACATAACCCCTAATACACCTAGGTTGCGCAAGGAGTTTACCTCGGCAACCAATTCGTCGCTAGACCATTGATAATGCCCAGGTAAACTGGGCATGGGATGACGTATACCGCGCCCCGCACAAACAAATAAGGGTAAAATTAAATCATCGCCATCCAAGCGCGTTTCTTGCAATAAACGCCGCAGACTAGCATTTTGTCGTAATCGTCGGGGCCTGTGGATCAAGTTCATGAGATTTACCTCTATGCTATTATAGAGGAATTATAACATAAGAGAGGGGTGGCTCGCGACCAACCCCTACAACTCCACCGTCCTCAATGCCGTTTGATAGGCAAAAGCTTCTGCCAAATGCGCTTCTTCTATCGCCTCGCATTTGTCCAAATCGGCAATGGTACGCGCTAATTTTAAGATACGGTGATAACTGCGTGCCGATAAACGCCGCTCTTCCACTATAGACACCGCATAGTGTTGCAATGCGGGCGTTAAATGACAATACAGCACTAGGTCTTGATGCGTTAACCTGGCATTGGACTGTTGCTGTCTTTCATGCTGCTTATGGCGTGCTATCACGACGCGCTCTTGCACCGTGCGACTATTTTCAACCACTTCTAAGCTATTTAATAAGATCTGTGGCGGTAATTGTGCCACCGTAATACGCATATCGATTCGATCTAAAAAAGGACCCGATAAACGTTGATGATACCGTTGAATTTGTTCTGCACTACAATGACATTGTCCCAATGGGTTGCCATAATGACCGCAGGGACAAGGGTTCATCGCGGCAATCAGTTGAAACCGTGAAGGAAACTCGGCTTGTTGGGCAGCCCTAGAAATAACGACTATGCCTGATTCTAAAGGCTCGCGCAAAGATTCTAAAACACGGCGCTGAAACTCTGGCAGCTCATCTAAAAATAACACGCCTTGATGCGCTAATGAAATTTCTCCGGGTTTAGGCGGTGAACCTCCCCCCACCAAAGCCACACTCGATGCGGTATGGTGCGGCGCACGAAAAGGCCTACAAAACCAGTGTTTATTCAGCGTTGTGTGCCCTTGTAAGCTGTATACTGCTGCTACGTCTAACGTTTCATCTTCTGTCATGGGCGGTAAAATACTGGCCAACCGATGTGCCAACATGGTTTTACCTGTGCCCGGCGGCCCTACCATTAATAAACTGTGCTCCCCCGCAGCAGCTATTTCCAGTGCGCGCCTTGCTTGTGTCTGTCCTTTAACATCGCTTAAATCAAAAGAATGTTTGTGCTCTTCAGTCCGCGCTGTAGAGGCAATAATTTTGGGCAATGGAGTACTTTTTTTTGAAAAATGTGCGCATACATCTAATAAATGCTGAGCCGAATGCGCCTGTAAATGGCGCACACAAGCCACATCCGCGGCATTCTCTACAGGAACAATGAGTGTTTTGCCTGCTTTTTGACAATGAATGGCGAAAGGCACTAAACCCGTCGTAGGTCGTAATACACCCGATAAGGCCAATTCACCTGCAAATTCATAGGCACTGTAATCGTGTTTTTGTAATTGTTCTGAAGCAATTAAAATACCTAAGGCAATGGCCAGATCATAACGCCCTCCTTCCTTAGGCATTTCTGCAGGCGCTAGATTAATGGTAATGCGGCGTGCTGGAAATTCAAATCGACTATTCATAATAGCGCTGCGCACACGCTCTTTGCTTTCTCTCACCGCCGCTTCGGGTAAACCTACAATGTTAAAGCGCGGTACTCCGCCGGTGATGTGTGTTTCCACCGTAACGACCGGTGCTTGCACACCGATTTGCGCACGGGAAAATAAAATTGCTAAACCCATAGGCTGCCCCCATATCCTGATTGTGTGTGGGGGATGGTTTACGTTAACGACATAAAAGCCCGTAGGAGGGACTTGTGCCCGCCCAAACATAGGGCAGACACGGGGGTCTGCCCCTACGCGCCTTTCTTCTTATGTTTCTTTTCTTCTTCTAGTTTGGCAACTTGCTCTATTAGATTTTCTAATTTTAAGCGAGTCTTACTCAAGACTTTAATTTGCACATCAAATTCATCCCGTGTGACTAAATCTAACTTGGCAAACGCACTCTGCAACACACTGTGAAAATTCTTTTCTAAGTCTTTTTTAACACCGTGCAGACTATCGGGTAAAACATCACTTAATTTTTTCGAAAGCGCTTCAAAAAATTTAGAATCAAACATAATTTCTCCTCACGTATAGACTGTCACCAGTATATCCGTTATTATAGCACAGTACTCTTACATTAAAAAGGAATGCAAATGAAACTTATTACCGCTATCATTAAACCTTTTAAACTAGATGAAGTGCGTGAAGCGCTAGACGCCTTGGATTTACCTGGCATGACCGTCACCGAAGTCAAAGGATTTGGCCGTCAAAAAGGCCATAGCGAACTTTATCGCGGTGCGGAATATGTTGTTGATTTCTTACCAAAAATTAAAATCGAATTGGCCATTGCCGATGAAGTGGTCGATACTGCCATAGAAGCCATTATGAAGGCCGCGCACACGGGTAAAATTGGGGATGGTAAAATCTTTGTAACCCCTTTAGAGCAAGTGATCCGCGTCCGCACCGGTGAAACCGATGCGGAAGCCTTATAGGGGCTGTAGCCCCTACTCCGAACTAGTCAGTCGGTTTATTACCTTGCTCCGTTTGCGTGGGGGCAGCCACCAATGAGGCCGGGGCGGTCGTAGCAGCAGGCTTTGCTTTATCTTGAGTACTCTCTTTCACAGCCGGTGTTTGAGTTTTATCACTGTTCAATAAAAACACGTCCTTTTTATGTACCCCTGTAGCTTGACCAGGCATATAAAGCGGGCCGCTCTGCCCGCAAGCCGATAATAATGCGCTTATAATCAGCACGCTTAATATTTTGACGTCATTTCTCATTTTCGGTAATAACTCTTCTAAAACCTATTTCATTTGTATTATACTCAGCTTTAGTTAACAACAAAAGCACATAGGATGCAGATGCATGAACGCCTTATTACCGCATATCACTTTAGAACCAGATTCTCCCGCTGAGGCTTCTGTCATCTGGTTTCATGGTTTGGGTGCCGACGGCAATGATTTTGTGCCCATCGTGCCACAATTAGCCTTACCTGAAACCCTACCTGTCCGTTTTATTTTCCCGCATGCACCTGTCATTCCAGTCACCGTCAACGGGGGTTACCCCATGCCCGCGTGGTTTGATATCACCACACTCACCCCCGAACTCAAAATAGATGAAAAAGGGTTAACGGCAGCAATAAAAGCAGCACACGATTTAATACGGGCTGAAATCAATAAAGGCATATCGCCTACGCGCATTGTTTTAGCCGGTTTTTCACAAGGCGGCGCCATCGCCTTATCCGCAGCGCTGACTTATCCAGATGCTTTAGCGGGTAGTATTGCTTTATCCACTTTTATTCCCTCCACGCAATTGGCTCATATTAATAATCATCGCCCACCTATTTATATGGCACACGGAACATTAGACGATGTGGTTCCTATATCTCTAGGCGAACAAACCTGTCATCTGCTCAAAAAACAAGGTTTTGATGTCTCGTGGAATACCTATGCGATGGCACATGAGGTATGTAAAAAAGAGATCGACTCCATTTCTCAATGGTTGCAAAATTCTTTAGTAGCAATGCACATACAATAATCTGGAGTTTTTTATGGATATGTTAAAACCCCTTGCTATTGATAATTGGAAGGACGTAATTAATAAGGAATGCTCACTAGAAGCGATACACGCCTTAGAACACGGAAAAATTGTTTTTTTGCCACATCTTAATTTTGCACTTTCTGCAGATGAAAACAATCTATTATCCCCTACACTCACTGATCCAAAACGAAAAAATATCAGCTTTAACCCACATTCAGATGAAATGCACGGCGCTAGAGGTTCAGTGCTACAGCGAGCGCAATTAAAAATCCTAATGCAACGTTATTGCCAACAGGCCTTAGGTTTAATCAATACTTTATTCCCAGCTTACCAGAAACACCTTATTGCCGGACGCACCAGCTTACGTACTGTAGAGATTTCAGGTCGCCGCAGTTCTTATAAAAAAGACGACAGCCGCTTACACGTAGATTCTTTTGCAGCCACTCCCGTCAACGGCTTTCGTATTTTACGCGTATTTACTAATATCAATCCACATGGAGTAGCCCGTATTTGGCAAACGGGTGAGCCCTTTAATACTGTTGCCACAAGATTCCTTCCTGAGATTCCGTCTATGTCTACAGTAGAACAACATTTGCTACGCCTCTTTAAAATCACTAAAGTATTGCGTTCACCTTATGATCATTTTATGTTAAATATACACGATAGAATGAAAAAAGATATGGCCTATCAACAGTCCGTCATTAAAACAACGTTAACCCTACCGCCAAAAAGTTCGTGGATAGTGTATACCGATCAAGTTTCGCATGCCGCCATTTCGGGTCAACATGCGCTAGAACAAACCTTTTATCTACCTCCCACGGCACTGTATTACCCCGAAACCGCCCCTTTGTTTGTTTTAGAAAAGATGTTAAAGCATTCACTAACCCTTAAAGATAAACAGGTTGTATCTGCTGCTGTAGAATAATATACTCCTCGCCAATGAAGACGCGAGAGTGCGCGTAGGGGCAGGCCCCCATGCTTGTGCCCTAGTTGGGTAACCACAGGGAGTTGCCCGTACGGAACCATTCGCATCTTCAAATGGAATGGGTATCCTAGGGTCTGTAGCCATTTGATTTATCGGCTGCAAAATTATCGATTAACTTTCTAGCAATGCTAATGGACGACCCCGGCAAGCCAGGTAAATTATCTGCCTTGTACCACGCTGCTGCTTCTAATTCCCCATCGCGTAATTCTATTTCACCGCCGGCATAATCTGCAGTAAATGCTATCATCAATGAATCGGGGAAAGGCCAAGGTTGGGAATCGAAATACTGTAGGTTTTTAACTCGCAGCCCCACTTCTTCATACACTTCTCGATGCACAGTTTCCTCCAAAGTTTCTCCCGCTTCAACAAAACCGGCAATTAAACCATACACATTGCGTGGGAAATCAGCCTTGCGCGCTAATAAAATCTTATCGTCTTTCCGAATCAATACGATAATAGACGGCGAGATGCGCGGATAAAATAACAATTGGCAGGATGCGCATTGCCGCTCAAAACTTTTGCCATTGACTTTTGTCTCTGCCCCACACCGGCCGCAATAACGGTGATTCTTATCCCAACTTAAGACTTGATGTGCACGCGCGAGTAAATTAAAGGAGCGTGGATATAAAGCTTCTAGCGCTGGCCTTAATGCTAACCAAGTGTAGGGATGAGGTAGCTCCGTAGGCCCGGTTACTTCCACTACATCGATTGCGACTCCTTCATACATTCCTAGAGTATGAATAATTTGATGTGCTTCTAGCCAGAGCGGCGCTTCAGAAAAAGCAGGAATACGATAGCGCGGGCCTTCTTTTTCTAACAAAACACTATCGTTACAATAATATAATTTTTGCGGGGTATTGGACATGATAAAACTCCAGCGAGATGATGCGACGCTCATTCTATTGTAGCGAAGTCACTCCTGTTTGTCGATAGTGGGTGTTGAATTATTCCTCGCTGTATTATATGATTTGTATATTTATATTCACAGGAACGTCCATGTTTAAAGATTACTTTTCTGGACACGCACATCAATATAGCAGCGCCCGCCCCACTTATCCTGATAATTTATTTGAATATTTAATTACACTCGTTAAAGGCCGCGATCTCGCTTGGGATTGCGCCACCGGCAACGGCCAAGCGGCAGTGAAATTAGCACCTTATTTTAAAACCGTTGTCGCCACCGATGCCAGTAACGCACAATTGGCTGAAGCGACACCTTGCAGCAACGTACATTATCGTATAGCCGTAGCTGAGGCTTCCAGCTTAGAAAGTCATTCAGTCGATTTAATTACCGTCGCACAAGCAGTACATTGGTTCGACTTTGATAAATTTTATTCGGAAGCCAAACGTGTATTAAAGCCCGATGGTATTATCGCCGTGTGGTGCTATGTTTTGTTCCATACCGACAATGATGCTGTTAATCAACTCATCCATACTTTCTATAACGATATTGTTGGTCAATATTGGCCGCCCGAAAGAAAATATCTGGATGAAGCCTATAAAACGCTCCCGTTTCCTTTTACTGAGATCCTCCCTGTGCCTGAGTTTGCAATTGTGAATCATTGGAGCGGTAAACAAATTATAAACTACTTGCAAACATGGTCTGGAGTAAAGACCTATGAAGTGCATTGCAAAGAAAATCCGGTAGAAAAATGGTTGCTGCCTAGATTAGCAGACTGTATCACCGATATGGATGAACCCTTGACGGTAACGATGCCTTTGGTGGTAAAAATAGGGCTTTAGATTTATTGCACTACCTTAAGGAAACGTAAGCACTTGCCCACTATGAAATAGACTTCAAAAGCAGGGAAATAACCGTACCCGTCATTGCGAGCCGTAAGCACAGCGAACAAGGCGAAGCAATCCAGGAATGTCGGATAATAAAAGGAATATCTTTTACAGTAGGCTAATAAACAATCTGGAAACTTATAAAACAGTGGTTTTTACCCCTGGATTGCTTCGCGAGCTCGCAATGACGGGTACTGCTATTCCTTGCCATCTGAATTTATTTCATAGGATCCGAGTAGTTACGGTTTATTAGCATTTTACATTATAATAAGTATATACTTGAAAGTAATCAAATAAGGAGATAAGATATGATAAATAAAAAGCGGCTTCCTCTACTCACTTTCATCGCAGCCTTTCTATTCATCCAGCCTATTGCCAATGCTTGTACTGGCATTATGCTCAAAAATAAAGACAATTCTATTGTAACTGGCCGCACTGTCGAGTTCGGCATTACGATAGATAGTTCCGTGGCCGTTGTACCGCGAAATTATTCATTTGTGGGCCAAACCCCCATGGGTAAAGGGATGCAATATAGCAGCAAATATGCCGCGGTGGGGGTGATTGCCTATAAAGATTTGAATCTACTCGATGGCCTGAATGAAAAAGGCTTAGCGGTGGGCGTATTTTATTTTCCAACTTTTGCGCAATACACCACTGAGACTACCCAAAATCAAAATAAAGCACTTTCACCTGGGGATTTTCCAAATTGGCTATTAACCCAATTTGCAACGGTTGCCGAGGTGCGCCGGGCGATCGAAAAAGATCAAGCGGTTATTACGCCTACCATCATGCCAGGCTGGGGCAACGAGGCACCACCGTTTCACTATATCGTTTATGATAAAACAGGAGCCAGCATTGCGATTGAACCGCTTGATGGCAAATTGGTGGTGCGCAATAACCCCTTGGGTGTGTTTACCAACTCCCCGTCTTTTGATTGGCACATGACCAATCTTCGTAATTATATTTCACTCAACACGCACAATGTGCCGGAAATAACTCTAAATGGAGTGAATTTTAAAGAGCTGGGGCAAGGCAACGGCATGTTAGGGTTACCGGGTGATTTCACGCCGCCCTCACGATTTGTGCGTGCTACCATTTTCAGCACCGCTGCCACACCAGCAAAAAATGCGGATGAAGGCATTCAACAGACTTTTCACATCTTAAACAATTTCGATATTCCCGTGGGTGTAGCCAGGGAAGAATCGAATGACGTGACCCAAACAGACTATACGCTACTGACTATGGCGCGTGATCTCGAAAATTTACGCTATTATTACAAATCTTACGATGATCAGACGATTAGGATGGTTCAGCTAAAGCACTTCGATTTGAATGCCAAAACGATAAAAACCTTAAGTACAAAAGGAAAACAACCTGTGGTGGATATGTCTGATCAATTACAGTAGATTTGTCTTGATTTACCTGAGGCAAAAATTTATATTATTCTAAGGCCCCCATTCAATAGTTGCCTTCCGCAAAAAAGCTTCTTATACTTAAAAAGGGCATTAAATCGTAAATGGAAGAACCTTTATGAGTGCATCGGTTACTGATCCGCTTTTATTGCAGTTTCAAAATGCAAATTTCGCTTTTTGGGCACGACAAAACGGCACCTATAACGCGCTATTAACTAAAGCTATACAAGATTTTATGGCGGTCACTAAAGTTAAGACTATTTTGAGCTCTAAAGAAGAAGCAATAACCCAGTTAATCTCTGAAAAAGACATAAACGATTACTTTAGTAATAGTAATGGCGCTGAGCTTGAAAAACGAATTACACTCATCTTTGAATGTGGCAGTGCAGACATAATAAATTATATTAGCATGAAAAAGCTATTTGATAACATTGCGCAATTGCGCCTATTTCATCACAGACATGAAAAAACCAAGGCCTGGTTGATTGGAGCGGTTCTGCGGGCTAACGCAACAAAAGCGATAGCAGAGTTAATAGGTATGAAAGAGCTCGACCAATACCTGAATATACTTAGCATCGAAAGAATTCTCTGTGTGCTGTCAAGCTCCAATCCCAGTGCAATTAAGCGATTGACGCCAGCGCATTGGGACTTGCTCGCGAGAGAAATACCCCATTATTCTTTCCCTCCGGAAACATCGATACAAAGCAGTAATAATGAAGCATCATCAGCAAGCTCTCCTGAGGTGTTTCAATCGCCTCACTCTACACCGATAAAAATAAGCAATTCTCCAAGCCTGAGCTTCTTCGCAAAAGATTTAGTTGGCGCCGATATATCTTCTCCAGGAAGTAACCCGTCTGCCCCGGTTAAAGCGCCTCAAATCCATTTGAAAATACCAAGAAAATTTTTTTCGCAATGGCCTCCCGAACCATTTGCTCCTATTGCCCCTAGCAACAAGAAAAGGCGGATAGATGTATGTGGAAAACAAAGTTAGCACGCAATAGATAATATCCATCTCGAATCTCTACTATTTTCCAGCTTGATTTTTCCAAAACATAATTTCAATACGGCGATTGAAATATTCTCCTGTTTCGGTATCTTGATCGGCTACAGGTTCTTGATGATTCATGCCATAAAACTCCATTTGATCCAGCGGCTTACCATGAGCCCAAAAATAAGTCATTACCGCTTGTGCTTGTAAACGCGTCAGCTCTAATCCATGTATTAGCGTGCCCGTGGTATCGCCGTGTGCCGAAACATTTATTTTGACCGCCCCATAACTGTTGATAAAAGCCAAGGTATCGCTCAAAATGGGTAAAGCATTGTAAGTTAAATTCGCTTCATTGGGATAAAATAATTTATCCGACGGAATGGTGATTTCTACTATATCCCCCAACCTAATCACCCGCACACCTTCTTGAGCTAAACGATTATATTCTTCCTGCTGCTCTTGAGAGCCTATTATCGCTCCCACGCTAGCGTCTCCCAGAGCACCTGCAGCGACGGTATTATTTTTTTTTGGAGAATAAGTTTCCGCTGCGGTATTGTGTGTGCTACACGCCATTAAGCCCAAGGTGATCACACACATATAGAAGATGGCAATTTTTTTTATCATGGCAAACCCTAGTTTACTTACAAATTCTTAAACATATGATACGCACTCAGTTTAAAACCATAATGAATATACAAGCGATGCGCCGCATGTCTATGGGGGCCCGTATCCAAATGTATTTGCTGACATTGCTCTGAACGTGCTTTTTGTTCAACCCATTCGAGCAACATGCTGCCATGGCCCAAACCTCGGGCGGAGAGCAGCGTAGCAAAATCATCGATGTAAATCGCCTTACCCCAAGCCAACTGCTCTGTTAACCGGTAGCCTAAGATGCTTACAATATCATCACCGACTTGTAAATACATCAGATGGTAGCCTGTGGCCTGTTGCCGTAGCACTTGAACTATAAATTGGGGTTCACTTAAATGTGGTCGCAATTCCTGCACAACGGGATAACACCGTTGTAGCGCAGTAGAGTCGCAAGCCTCGTGTATAGCTGTAGTGCAGACTTGTAGGGTGGGCATAGTTTCACTCCAAATAAACAAGGATTAGAGATCATACCAAGATACCGTATGGACCACAACTGCAAAAAAAAAAGCCCTAAATGACAAGCACTTAGGGTGAGATTAAGCCCGATTGGGAAAATCGGGTAGGACGTAACATTTAACTTAAGAATAGATCATTTGTTGAACAAAATCAAGTTGCCGCTAACCAATCTCGTGGCTTTAAATAATCGCTGTATAGCTCGGCTTCCGCCGATCCCGCTGCGGGTGCCCAATTGTATTGCCAGGCCGCTTGTGGCGGTAAAGACATTAAAATGGATTCAGTACGACCGCCGCTTTGTAGACCAAATAAAGTACCCCGGTCATAGACTAAATTAAATTCCACATAACGACCGCGCCTATACGCTTGAAAATTTCTTTGAGCCGTACCATAGTCTAGTGCTTGGCGTTTTTTAACAATAGGCTCATACGCGAGTAAAAAATGATCGCCTACGCTCTTTACAAAAGAAAATGTTTTGCCAAAGCCCCATTCATTGAAATCATCAAAGAAAAGTCCCCCTATACCACGCGTTTCTTGACGGTGTGGAAGATAAAAATAGGTATCACACCATTGTTTAAAACGTGAGTAAATAGTTTCACCAAAAGGCAAACAAGCTGCACGCGCCACCGTATGCCAATGCACACAATCTTCTAAAAAAGGATAATAGGGCGTTAAATCAAAACCACCACCAAACCACCATTGTGGCTCTCCTTTTGTGGGCGTTGCTACAAACAAGCGCACATTGAAATGCGTGGTAGGCACATAAGGATTTCTAGGGTGAAACACGAGAGACACTCCCGTAGCTTCAAAGGCTGCACCCACTAAATCTTTTCGATGCGCTAAAGCAGACGGGGGCAAATTACTTCCTGTAACATGAGAAAAGTTAACACCTCCTTTTTCTAACAACTCGCCTTGTTCTAACACACAACTGATGCCGCCACCACCTTCAGTGCGTATCCATGGATCCACCTTAAAAGTGGCTGTATCGTCTAAAGCCTCCATGCGCGTACAAATGTCTTTTTGTAAAGATAGGAAATAGTCTTTTACTGTGTTAATGTTCATAATAAATTTAAATCCGTCGTAGGGATGACATCAAAATACGCCGCTACCGCCTTATCGCTCACCTCGGCCAACGTAGCCGGTTGCCAATGTGGCGTTTTGTCTTTATCGATTATCTGCGCGCGTACACCTTCATAAAAATCTTTATCTACGGCAAAATGTTGTGCTATGTTGTATTCCATTTTTAAACAAGCGTCTAAACTGAGGGTCTTGCCCCTACGCAATTGTTCTAAAGTTACTTTAAGGCTAAGGGGGGATTTTTGTTGTAAACTTAAGGCGAGCTCCTGACACCACGGCGGTGCATCTTGCTGCAAACTACGAATAATCTCTACTACAGAATCCCCCTGAAAATGTTGATCTATCTGTTCACGGTGAGCAGCTAAAGCAGATTCTTCTATTTTAACCGCATACTGTTTTAAAATATTCGCAATGATTTTATTCGCATCTGTGGCTTTACTAAAATCGGTATTGAGCAATTGCGTTTTCATTGCCGTATAGCTTGTTGCAGCAATACAATGATCGATGAAGCCACAATACAGCGCATCTGCAGCCTGAATGCTGACACCCGATAACCCTAAATAGGTTCCCAACTTTCCAGGAGCACGCGATAAGAAATAAGACCCACCCACATCAGGGAAAAAACCGATAGCACACTCTGGCATCGCGAAACGCAGCGTTTCTGTAGCCACACGGTGTCGACCATGTATAGAAATACCGACACCTCCGCCCATGGTGATACCATTGATGAATGAGATCCAGGGCTTAGGATAAGTATGGATACGGTGTATTAAACTATATTCATCGTGGAAAAAAACACGTAACGCTTCTATATCGCCTTTTTTGAGGTTTATTAAGCGTAATAACCCCTAAAAACCCATGTTGCGCCTCTTCTTCTGAAAATAAGACTTCATTGAAATCCGTCATTTCATCCTCATATAGATGTATGCTAAACTTGCCCTAGTTTAACATAAATCAATGGTTTTATCATGGCAAGTGTAAATGATGCCCCTATAGGCGTCTTCGATTCCGGCATAGGCGGTTTAACCGTATTAAATGCTTTGTGGCAAACCTTGCCACAAGAATCTTTTGTTTATCTAGCCGATACCGCACGTATCCCCTATGGAACTAAAAGCCGCGAAGCTGTGATTCAATATGCGCAGCAAATCTGCAGGCAATTTATAAGTCAGCACCGCATTAAGGCTTTGGTGATTGCTTGTAATACCGCCTCGGCCCATGCATTAACTACTCTACAACAAGAGTTTAGCGATATTCCGGTATTAGGCGTGATAGTCCCTAGCGCTATGGCCGCAGTGAACACCACCCGTAATCACCACATCGCTGTCATTGCGACCGAAGGTGCAGTACGTTCTAGAGCCTATGAAGAAGCCATTGCGGCTTTGAATAAAAGCATTCGTGTCAGTTCGCAGGCGTGCCAGTTGTTGGTATCCTTGGTGGAAGAAGGTTGGTTAGAAGGGGATATTACCGATCGCACTATTCAACGCTATTTACAGCCTTTATTTAATGGCAATAATCCGCCCGATACTTTGGTTTTAGGATGCACGCATTTTCCTTTGCTAAAGCCGCGTATAGAAAATTATCTAGGAAAAAACGTTTCTGTGATCGATTCCG
>JAJNBM010000042.1 GCA_021156165.1 Gammaproteobacteria bacterium
ATGGCCGCGCTACGCGCTTAGATGCCACCTTACTGGATAAAACGCGCTTAGATGCGCGTCATCTGCAGGTGCGTACTTTATTCATTAATACCTCCGGCATGGCGCAAGCCGATGTTCAGAACGTGGATGGTTTAAGTGTGTTAAGTACCGATAAAAGCGATGTGTATTTTTATACTGATCCGGCAGCAATGGCAGATTATGAGCGGCAAAATGCTTCCACCCTGCGTATGACGGGTATTGTTCCTCCGCTTGTTAATCCAGACGACGATCGGAACATCAAATAATTTATGTCTAGTACCACCGTTTCCTTACTTGAACTATTGAATAGAGAGCAGGTTGCTGCGGTTACTGCAGCGCCGGGACACTTATTGGTATTGGCCGGTGCTGGCAGCGGGAAAACACGCGTGTTAACGCATCGTATTGCTTGGTTATTGGCAATGGGGCATGCACACGCCAACAGTATTTTAGCCGTGACCTTTACTAACAAAGCGGCATATGAAATGCGCCATCGCTTGCAACAAGTAGCGCCTTACGATGTGCGGCATTTATGGATTGGTACTTTTCACAGCATTGCCCATAGACTATTACGCTTACACTGGCAGGCAGCCGGGCTTTCCGAAAATTTTCAGATCATAGACAGTGATGATCAATATCGCTTAGTGCGTCGGGTTTTAGTGCAGTTAAATTTAGATGAAAAACACTGGCCACCGCGACAGGCGCAATGGTTTATTAATTCCCAAAAAGAATTGGGCTTACGTGCAGCAGAAGTAGACGATCAAAATGATATCTTTAGGCGCACGCAAATTCGTATTTATAGTGCCTACGAAGAATTGTGCACCGCTACCCATTCAGTTGATTTTGCCGAGCTGCTATTACGAGTGCATGAATTATGGCGCAATTCCCCCGATATTCTCGCGCATTATCAAGCGCGTTTTAGCCACATCTTGGTGGATGAATTTCAAGATACCAATGCAATGCAATATGCCTGGATCCGACAATTGGCCGGCGCAAATACTTGTGTAATGGTGGTGGGTGATGACGATCAAGCTATTTACGGTTGGCGCGGTGCTCTGGCCGAAAACTTAGCACAGTTTCTCAAAGATTATTCTAATGCGACGACTATTTGCTTAGAGCAAAATTATCGTTCTACTCAAACTATTTTAAATGCGGCCAATGCGGTGATTGCAAAAAACAATGACCGCTTAGGTAAGGAGCTGTGGACCGATGGGGAAGAAGGGGAAGCCATCAGTTTTTATGAAGCTTTTAACGAACACGATGAAGCGCGCTTTATACGCAGTTGTATTCAAAAAGCCTATTCGCAAGGAGTAGCTTATAGCGCTATGGCGATCTTATATCGCTCCAATGCACAGTCACGCGTTTTGGAAGAAACCTTATTAGAAGGGAACATTCAATATCGTATTTATGGCGGCTTACGCTTTTTTGATAGGGCAGAAATTAAAGATGCGCTAGCCTATTTACGCTTGGTTTATAATGTGAATGACGACACCGCTTTTGAACGCATCGTCAATCAACCGCCGCGCGGTATAGGCGATAAGACAATGCAGCAATTACGCGATGAGGCCCGTGGCAATTCCTTGTCCTTATGGCAAGCGGCGCGTAAGTTAGTAGCAGCAGGTGCTTTGGCCAGTCGCGCCGCTACGGCGATCAACAGCTTTATAGATTTGATTCTTGCTTTGCAACCAATAGTACAACAGACACAAATAGACAATATGCTAGAGCAAATTCTTGAACGCAGTGAATTATCTGCCTATTACAGAAAGGATCGTTCCGAAAAAGGCTTGGCTAAGATAGAAAACTTAGATGAGTTGATCACCGTTGCCAAAGAATTTAGTCCTGAGGCCAATAGCGAACTACCGCCTTTAGCGGCATTTCTAGCACAAGCGGTATTAGACAGTGGTGAGAAGGAAGCGGCCTTGGGTGTAGATGCCGTACAAATGATGACGCTGCATTCGGCCAAGGGCTTAGAGTTTCCTATAGTCTTTATGTGTGGTATGGAAGAAGGATTGTTTCCACATTATTTGTCCGTGAATGATGGCGAGGGTTTAGCTGAAGAGCGACGTTTGTGTTATGTAGGCATGACGCGCGCAATGAAAAAGTTATATATGAGTTACGCGCAAAGTCGACAAATGCACGGCAAAAGCGAGCTTAAAAAACATTCGCGCTTTTTGAGTGAGATCCCTAAAACGCATATCAAAAAAGAGCGTTTAGGCAGTTCGTTTACCCCATTACGCGCCACCAGCGGTTATGGCTTTAATTTGGGCGAGCGTGTACGGCATCCGCTGTTTGGAGAGGGAACTATTTTAGCCTTCGAGGGCAGTGGCGATCACGCGCGGGTACAAGTACAGTTTGTTAACTTTGAACATGGCACGAAATGGCTGGTGTTGAGTTTTGCAAAGTTGCAGAAGGTGTGATCTAAGACTATCTCAAAATCGACATCATAAGACGAATCGCAATATACAGCATAATGCCGCCACTGATAAATTCCAGCCATTGCCAAGTTTTCTTTTTTTGCAATATAGGTGAAAAATAGACGGCTACGGTAACCAGCACGAAAAACCATGTAAAGCTGGCGGTGATTGCGCCTAGGGCAAATTGCCAGCGTGCGCCGGATTGTAAATGATTGGCAACACCACCCAAAATAACGAAAGCGTCTATAAACGCATGCGGATTTAGTAGGCTAAAACCTAAGGCAATTAAAAAAGTTTTCAAACGGGTTTCGGGGGCGACTTGAATGTTGGTGTTGTTGTCCATACTGGTTCTACCTACAAAGGCGCGCTTAATAGACAGGCCGCCATACACTAACAAAAAAGCAATGCCCAGAATCAATAAGCCGGTATTAAATAAGGGCAACCGAGTCAGTTGCTGTGTGCCCGCAACGCCTAAAGCGATTAATAGCGCATCGCAAAAACCACAGATCAGAGCGCAATAATAGCTATTTTGTCGCAAAATACCTTGTTTAATAATATAGATATTTTGTGTCCCTATGACCATAATGAGGCTAAAGCCCAGGGTGAAGCCAGTAACGTAGGGCATGAAAAATCTCTAGAATATCACCATGTTTTTATTTTATACGAAAATGCGGTATAAGTAAAATGGCTTTTTGGGGCGCACCCCCATGAATTATTCACCATAAGGTGAACCTCCTTATGGTGAATAATTCTTTATATGATAGAATTATCGCTTAGTGTGTCCTAGGATGCATGTGAAAAAATGGAGCAGCAGCAGGAGCACTATTTCACAAAGAAACAGCTTTAGTAGCCATTGATGTGCAAAAAGCGTTTGACGACCACCTTCATGAAGGCTCCGTTTTTGTTATAACGACCTAAGAAGTGTGCGATGCTTGCTTATAATTAAATTCAGGAGCTTAATATGAACAAAAAATACCTTTTAAGTACCGGTGAGAGTGACTATGAACGATTATCTATACTCAGCAAGCTCTATAATCCGTTAGCACTTTATTTTCTAACGGACAGTGGTCTTAAAGCGGGTATGACTGTATTGGAAATTGGTTGTGGTAGTGGTCATATGGCTTGTGATATTGCCAGATTGGTAGGGCCTAAGGGCAAAGTGATTGCTATAGATAATAGCGAAAAGCAAATAGAATTAGCAAAAAAGACAGCTAAAGATTTTGGTGTCGATAATATTGACTTTCATGTATGCGATGTTTTTGATTTAGACAAATTGGGTGTAAGTTACGATGCTACCTATGGTAGATGGGTTATTGAATTTTCACAGCAACCGGCTAAAGCATTAGAGGTCATGTATAAACATTTAAAATCTGGCGGAATCCTTTGTTATGAAGGGATGAGTCCGCGTGTAGGATCTTATTTCACTTATCCCTACACAGCGCTCATAGATGAGTGGTTTACTTATGGGCCTAAAATATTTGCAACGCATGGCTATAATATATTTCTGGGCAATGAGATCCCCCATCATTTTAAAGCGTTAAAGTGTAAAACGATAAAAGCAAAAATAAATCAAGCGATGCTGTTAACAGCCGAAGAGAAAAGTGTTTATCGTTTGGGAATATATGCAGCAAAGGAAAGTATTCTAAACCATAAAATTATGTCAGCGCAAGATATGGACGCATATTGCGATAAGCTCGCAGATTTTGAAAAAAGCGATGCCATTAGCGGTTTTTACAGTAATGTTATCGTCAGTGGTATAAAATAGTGTCTGTGCGCATCTATATTTGTTTTTATAACCCCAACAACTTTACTGCACCTTGTCGTATTAAATCTTCCGCCGCCAATACACCTATCTTTTCCGCATCTTTAATAGCGCCTGATTGTTGTGCTTCAATTCTTTGTAACCCATCTAGGCTCCATACTACGCCCAATAGATGCAGCTTATCAGAGGATATAGTTGCAAAACTGCCTAGGGGCGAATTACAAGATGCATTCAGGGCTCGGTTCATAGCCCGTTCGGCTCTCATGATGGCATAGGTTTGGGGGTGATTGATCTTTTGCAGTAGCTCGATTAAATCGTGACGTTTTTGTAAACATTCAATGGCAATAATGCCTTGACCTACAGAAGGTGTAAAACTGTTTAGCGCTAAAACCTCTTTGACGTGTTGTTCTAAGCCCAATCTTTTAAGACCGGCTTCGGCCAGGATCACCGCATCAAATTGGCCGTCGCTTAGTTTTTTAAGTCGGGTATCTACGTTACCGCGGATCATGCGTATTTCTAAATCAGAACGCAGTTGTAATAATGCTGCCTTTCTGCGTACACTGCTGGTACCTACAATGGCACCAGCGGGAAGTGCCGCGATGTTAGCGTATTTTTCGCTGACCAAGACATCGTGCGGCGATTGTCTTTCTAAAACGGCGGCGATACAAAAATCATCGTCTAACGTAGGGGGCACATCTTTTAACGAGTGCATCGCGATATCAGCTTCACCGGTTATAAGACGCTCTTCTAAGCCTTTTATAAACAAACCTTTGCCGCCCAACTCGGCCAACGATCTATCTTGAATTTGATCGCCTGTAGTTAGCACTTCAAGTTTTTCTATTTTTAGCTCGGGGCATTGTTGTTGTAATGCAGCAATAATGAGATTCGTTTGTACCAGGGCTAACTTGCTGCCGCGCGTGGCAATTTTTATATTCATTTCAGGTTCCTAAAGATGTAAATCGGCGCGTAGGGGCAATCCCTACGATATTTTTTTAAACTCAAGCCCACAATCGTGCCAGTATACAAAAATTATCGAAAAGCTTATAGCCCTGTTCGCTTAAAATAGACTCGGGATGAAATTGTACGCCCATGATGGGTTTGTGGCGATGCTGTATGCCCATAATAACGTCTATTTCACCCGCGGTGGTTTCAGTCCACGCTAAGAGTTCCAGATCAGCGGGTAATGAATCAGGAGCAATGGCCAGCGAATGATAGCGGGTAGCGACAAAGGGGGTAGGGATTTGGGTGAAAATACTTTTTTGGGTATGGTGAATGGCGGAAGTTTTGCCGTGTATGGGTTCGGGCGCGCGTATAATGGCCGCACCTTGTGTTAGCCCTATGGCCTGCATGCCTAAGCAAATACCTAGAATCGGGCAGGGTATATTTTGCACAATTTCCATGGCCAAGGTGGCTTCGCTGGGATGCCCAGGGCCAGGGGAGAGTATAATGGCCGTGGGTTTTAGGGCGCGTATGCTTTTTAAGTCTATTTGATCGGGGGTAAAGACTGTTAACGGATAACCTATTGTGCTAAAATATTGCGCTATGTTATAGGTGAATGAGTCGTAATGATCAATCATTATGCTAGGCATTTTTAATGTAAAACCTTCTCAAAGTAGGTATGATAACATTTCCTAACGCATCAGGTAATATTTATGACAAAACAATTTTTATTTACATCGGAATCTGTGTCTGAAGGGCATCCCGATAAAATCGCCGATCAAATTTCGGATATGGTTTTAGATCATATTTTAAAACAAGATCCGGGTGCGCGCGTTGCGTGTGAAGCGTTGGTTAAAACGGGCATGGTATTGGTTGCGGGTGAAATCACCACGAGTGCGTGGGTGGACATTGAAGAGCTAGTGCGTAAGAAAATTATTGAAATTGGTTATGATCATTCTGATTTAGGTTTCGACGGCCATTCTTGCTCGGTGTTAACGGCCATAGGCAAACAATCTGCCGATATTGCCATGGGTGTGGACACAATCAACGAGCAAGAACAAGGTGCGGGCGATCAAGGTTTGATGTTTGGTTATGCCTGTAATGAAACGGATGTGTTAATGCCTGCACCGATCACCTATGCGCATCGTTTAGTGCAACGCCAAGCAACCTTGCGCAAAGAAAAAGTATTGCCATGGTTAAGGCCCGATGCTAAAAGCCAAGTTACATTTCGCTATGAAAACGATATGCCTATCGGTGTGGATACCATTGTTTTGTCTACACAACACGATCCAGACATTCATCAAGCGGTTCTGCGTGAAGCGGTTATAGAAGAAATCATTAAACCTATTTTTCCCGACAAATGGTTGACTAAAGAAACCCGTTTCTTAGTAAACCCGACGGGGCGTTTTGTGATTGGTGGTCCATTGGGCGATTGCGGTTTAACCGGTAGAAAAATTATTGTCGACACCTATGGCGGTTTTGCCCGTCATGGTGGCGGTTGTTTCTCTGGTAAAGACCCCAGCAAGGTTGATCGTTCCGCTGCTTACGCTTGCCGTTATGTGGCTAAAAATTTGGTTGCAGCGGGGATAGCGTCGCGCATGGAAATTCAAATTTCTTATGCGATCGGTGTCGCTAAACCGACGTCAATTTCGGTCAATACTTTTGGTACCGCTAGAATGAACGATGAGGCCATCATTTGCCTGATTGAAAAACATTTTGATTTAACTCCGGCGGGGATTATCCGCATGCTCGATTTAAAGAGACCCATCTATGCTAAAACGGCGACGTATGGCCATTTTGGTCGCAACGAAGCAGAGTTTAGCTGGGAAAAGTTGGATAAAGTAGAAGCGTTAAAAAACAATTAAAGAGAACAATATGACACCAACAGATTATAAAATAGCGAACATAGCTTTGGCTGATTGGGGCCGCAAGGAAATTCAGATCGCCGAAACTGAAATGCCGGGATTAATGGCGCTGCGTAAGCAATATGGCAGTCAAAAGCCTTTACAAGGTGCGCGTATAGTGGGTTGTTTGCATATGACGATTCAAACGGCTGTTTTGATCGAAACGCTAATTGAGCTAGGTGCTACGGTGCGTTGGTCTTCTTGCAATATTTTTTCAACCCAAGATCAAGCCGCTGCTGCTATTGCAGCGCGCGGTATTCCCGTGTTTGCTTGGAAAGGAGAAACGGAAGAAGAATACAATTGGTGTATAGAACAAACCGTGTTGGGAGACCCCTCCTGGAAACCCAACATGATCTTGGACGATGGGGGTGATTTAACCGTTTATCTACACGAAAAGCACCCAGAATTGTTAAAAGACATTTTTGGTTTATCGGAAGAAACTACCACCGGGGTGCATAGATTGTATGAAATGGAAAAGAAAGGCACCCTCAAAGTGCCTGCTTTAAATGTAAATGATTCAGTTACCAAATCTAAATTTGATAATCTCTATGGATGTAGAGAATCCTTAGTAGATGGCATCAAGCGTGCCACCGATGTCATGATCGGCGGTAAAATTGCCGTGGTTTTAGGTTATGGTGATGTAGGTAAAGGCTGTGCGCAAGCTTTAAAAAATTATGGGGCACGCGTATGGGTTACCGAAATCGATCCGATCTGTGCGCTGCAAGCAGCCATGGCAGGATTGGAAGTGGTCACGATGGAGCAGGCAGCAGATAAGGGCGATATTTTTGTAACGTGCACAGGTAATTATCACGTTATACGCCATGAACATTTGGTGCGTATGAAGAATGAAGCGATCGTATGCAATATAGGTCACTTCGATTCGGAAATCGACATTGCCTCACTGCGCCAGTACGAATGGGACACTATCAAGCCACAAGTCGATCATGTGATATTTCCCGATGGCAAACGTATTATCATTTTGGCTGAGGGCCGTTTGGTGAATCTAGGCTGTGCCACTGGGCATCCTAGTTTTGTGATGTCGACTTCATTTACCAATCAAGTGTTAGCACAAATCGAATTATTTCAGCACCATAAGAACTATGAAAATAAGGTATATGTATTGCCGAAACTATTAGATGAACAAGTGGCGCGGCTGCATTTGGCTAAACTAGGAGTCCATTTAACTGAGCTAACCACGGAACAAGCTGATTATTTAAACATAAATAAAGAAGGCCCGTACAAACCCGATTTTTATCGTTATTGAGTGAGGCTATGATGCAAAATCCCCCTGTTTTAAAACAAGAGAGTGACTCGCCCTTAAGCTTGTTGGAAATGAAGTTAAGCGATGAAACAGTCAAAATAGAAACTTGGTTTAGAAAACAGTGGCGGGATTATCAAGTGCCACTTACCACATCGGTGGATATACGCAATGCCGGTTATAAAATGGCGGTGATCGATACTAATCTTTTCCCGGCGGGATTCAACAATATTCACGTTGCTCAAATTCCTTTGGCGCACTTAGCGGTGCAACAGTATTGGCAACACTACATGCCTCAGTGCGAAAGAATTGTATTAATACCCGAAAATCATTCGCGTAATGGGTATTATTTTAAGAGCTTATTAGTCTTATCTTCTATTTTAACGAAAGCGGGTTTTGAGGTTAAGATAGCCTCCATCGACCCCAGTGTGACTGCCGCGAAAACCCTCGCGGTAGAAGACGGAGAGGAGTTTACTTTATATCCTTTAGAGCGCAACGGCAATAGGGTACATATAGGCGATTTTAAACCCTGTACGGTAGTACTAAACAATGATTTATCCGAAGGAATCCCGGACATTTTAACCGGCATAACACAGGCGATCTATCCGCCCTTAGCCTTGGGTTGGGCATCGCGCTTAAAATCGGAACATTTTTTACATTATCAAACGGTGTGCCATGCTTTTGCGGAATTATTGTCAATCGATCCCTGGTTATTGAATCCTTTATTTCGACAATGCAGCGATATTAATTTCATGGAACATGAGGGGGAGGATTGCTTGGCTAAGCATGTAGAATTTTTATTGGCGGCAATACAAAAAAAATATGATGAATACACTATAAAAGATTCTCCTTTTGTCATCGTTAAAGCGGATTCGGGAACATATGGCATGGGTATTATGACGATTAAAAGCGTAGAGGAAGTTTATTCCATGAACCGCAAAGCGCGCACGCGCATGTCGGTAGGGAAAGGGCGTCAGCCAATTACTTCAGTATTGATACAAGAAGGAGTGTATAGCTACGAAGTCGACTCCCATAAAGGAGCGATTGCTGAACCCGTAGTTTATATGTTGGGGCAATGTGTAGTGGGCGGTTTTTATCGGCTACACGAAGGGCGTGCCAACAATGAGAACCTCAATAGCCCAGGCATGTATTTTGAACCGATCCCTTTCGCAGGCGCATGCAATAACCCACTCCTCCATGATGCGCACAGTCGTCGTTTATATGCTTACAGTGTGTTAGCGCGCCTTGCCTTATTGGCAAGCGCTTATGAATTAAGGAAGGTTTTATGAGAAAAACTCTCGCGGTAGTAATGGATCCTATTGAGCATATTCATTATAAA
This sequence comes from Gammaproteobacteria bacterium, assembly GCA_021156165.1. GTDB lineage: Bacteria > Pseudomonadota > Gammaproteobacteria > UBA1113 > UBA1113 > VFKP01. The sequence continues at coordinate 9,632 of JAJNBM010000042.1, forward strand.
AAAGACAGTACGTTGGCATTATTATGGGAAGCGCAGAGACGAGGTTACCAGTTGTTTTATATCACCCCCGATAATTTATACAGCTTAGAGGGTAGGGCTTACGCGCATGCGCACTATTTAGAAGTATTTGAAAATGAACAACAGTGGCATAAGCTAAGCCCTATGGCAGAAGATATTAAGCTCTCAGAAATGAATGTGATCTTAATGCGCCAAGATCCACCCTTTAATATGAATTATATTTTTAACACATACATTCTCGAATTAGCTGAAAACCACGGCGCTTTGGTGGTGAATAAGCCACAAGCTTTGCGCGATATCAGTGAGAAATTTTTTATTAACGAGTTTCCCCAATACACCTCCCCTACATTGGTGAGTGCGAATGCAGAGAAGCTAAGAGCGTTTTTACAGCAGCATCAAGACATAGTCATTAAACCATTGGATGCCATGGGTGGTGCATCTATATTTCGTTTAACGCCGCAGGATGCCAACGTGAATGTGATTATTGAAACAATGACTGAATATGGCCAGCGTAAAGTGATGGCACAACGCTATTTAAGCGCCATTCGTGACGGCGATAAGCGTATTATCATTATTGATGGCGAACCTGTAGAATATGTTTTAGCGCGCTTTGCCCAAGAAGGAGAAACTCGTGCTAATTTAGCGCGTGGCGGCCATGGAATAGGGCAGCCGATAAGCGAGCACAATCGAAAATTAGCGCAAGCGGTGGGTAAAGTTTTAAAACAACGTGGTATTCTATTGGCGGGTTTAGATGTTATAGGCGAGTGTGTTACAGAAATTAATGTTACCAGTCCTACCTGCATACGAGAATTGGACAAAGCATTTTCACTGAATATTAGTAGCTTATTATTTGATGCCATTGAAAAAAGAATTAAGGACAAACTATGAAATATTTGATTGCGCCGTCTATTTTATCGGCAAACTTTGCACATTTGGGCAAAGAAGTGCATGATGTTTTAGCGGCAGGGGCCGATTGCATTCATTTCGATGTTATGGATAATCATTATGTGCCTAATTTAACGGTAGGCCCGGTGGTGTGTGACGCTTTGCGGCAAGATGGTGTGAAAGCGCCCATTGATGTGCATTTAATGGTGGAAGATGTAGACAGTTTGACGCTCGCTTTTGCTAAAGCAGGTGCCAGCAGCATTATTTTTCATCCCGAAGCAAGCAAGCATATTGATCGCAGTTTGACCCTGATACGTTCGCAAGGGGTGTTAGCCGGGTTAGCATTTAATCCCGCAACGCCATTGGATTATTTAAAATATGTAGCCGATAAAGTGGATATCATTTTAATTATGTCGGTAAATCCAGGCTTTGGCGGGCAAAGTTTTATTCAGAGCGCGTTGACAAAAATTAAAGAAGCGCGATCTTGGTTAGATCAGCAGCAGCTGAAGGATGTGCGTTTAGCCGTCGATGGCGGTGTGCAGTTGTCTAATATTGCAGAGATTGCCGCGCATGGCGCGACTGAATTTATCGCTGGTTCTAGTATCTTTAAAGCCAAAACCGATTATAAACAAACCATTGCTGCTTTGCGTGCAGAATTGGCGGGGGTGTAGGTTCTCCACAAAAGAACTCTATCTTTTTAACGATCGTAGATATTCTACCAATTCGTAGACTTTTGTAGAAGGATTATCAGTCTTGGCCTTTTGTTGTATTTTATCGATTGTTTTTGCTCTACGAATGGCTATAGTTAAATATTCTTTTGTTTTGTGAAAAATATCTCTGTCTCCTGGGTAATAATCTTTAATATATCTTCTAAGCTCAGATTTTACTTGCTCTCCCGGGGATTTTTTCCCTTTTTGTTTATAGGGTTTAGCACTATCATTAAAATGCAATAATAACCAATAATCAAAACAAGGAACAGAATTAATAGCGTAGAGGGAAAGATCGTGATTTTGTTTTTCTTTTATTTTTTTTAGAGCATCTTGGTATGTACTTTGCTCTTTATCAAAAACGCAATACACTTTGTCGTATTCTTTGCCTTCTATATATTTTTCTGCCTCATTGACTATGTTCATGGGGTCAGTAGCACGATTAGTCCCCCGCATACAAAGTTTAATAAGTACATTTGCTTTATTTAACTTTAGTTCATTGCGCAAGCCCTCGAGGTAATAAACCTCAGTTTCACCTTCACATATAATAAGAGCTGTTTCATGAGGCTCACGTTTTTTTGATTTTCTACCTAAGCTCTCCCGGTCTTGTTTTCTTTTAAAAAATAAATCTTCACTACCCACTAAAATCTCCATTCGCCTATATACGGAATAGCCCCATAGCGACCACGTAAATAGCCCCTACCTATATTCTCGTCTTTTCTAGGGCTAAAATCGAGCAAAGGGTAAAGATGTGTGCTACTATTCTTATCTTTTTCAACAAACCAAACTTGATCGCGACGGAAGATATCATTGTCTAATTGAGATGTATCGTGGGTAGAAAAGACTAATTGAGCTTTATTTTTATTGATGTCACTGTTGTACATTAGCTCAATTAGAAATCTAACTGATAATGGATGTAGGCCACTATCTAGCTCGTCTATTACTAACACTTTTCCATTTTCTAGAGCATCGATCCAATAGCCAGATATATTAAAAAACATTTGTGTGCCATGAGATTGCTCTTTCTCACTCATAATAGTTTCATTTACATGAGTGAAAATTAATTCGGGAGTTTCTACATCTTTATTTTTATTTAAAAATTCTTCTTTAAAAATGTCTTTAAGATGATCTTTATAGTGTGGCCCTACAGAAAACTTTCTATAATTTACGGAAATATCTGAAATGCTGGGGTCGACAATATTCATATATTTCATTATTTTCATTTTACCTTCTGACTTTTTTAGTTCCGAAATGGTTTTATTGATGCTAATACCATTCTGCAGAGGAATAACTATCAAGTCTTTTTGAAACCAATCGAAAATTGGAGTAAGTTGTTCGTTGTTAAGTTGTATCGCTGTAGATAGGAAAAGAGCATTGCTGCGACTTTGTTCTGTCCATGATTGTTTTTTACCGGTAAAAAATTTACTGAACTTCCACACATCTTTATTTATGGTTGTATCGTATTTGCGTGAAAACCATTTTTGCATGTGATTAGAGGGATAAGCATTAAGCCACTCTTCATAAATGCGGGTTTTATCTGCCATGAAGCCATATTGATATCTAATATTATTCTTGCTAAAAGTGATTTCAAATTGGCTAGGTTGACGATTAAATTTTTTTTCAAAACGAAAATTGTCTACAGGGATTTCTTCACCTCGTTGTGATTCTTTTGCTGAATGCAAAATAAATTGCCGCATAAACCACAAAGCGCGAATTAGATTGCTTTTACCACCTGCGTTGGCCCCATAAATAACGGCAGAGCGTACCAGTTGCATATCTGGATCCGAATCGCAGGCACAGATGTTGTGGGGAAGCTCATCCCCAGAACTAGCAACCAGGCTGAGTACTTGCGGGTCTCGAATTGATCGAAAATTAGCCACCCTAAATTCAATAAGCATAAAAACCGCCTAAATGCTATTTTAGGCCTAATTTTTGCATAAAAATCACAAGAACACAAGTTAAAAGCAGAATGAATTTGATTTTAATTCTCAAAAAACATGTAAATTAAATTAAATAATTAAAAATCAACAGGTTACAGGTAGCGGTATATTGTTTGACCCATCACACACTAATATGCTGTACCTTCCTCTCATCTAAGCTTTTACCCAAAAAAATACCTGCGGTGGTGATGAAACGTTGAGGGGAATCGGTGACTAAAAACTGGGTGGGTTTACTGTTTTCTGTAGACAACAACTCGCGTTGTTGTAATAAGTGCAGGATTTCTTTAGCGACGTTGCTGGCGGAATCGATCACAGAAACGTTTCTTCCTAGATAATTTTCTATACGCGGCTTTAGCAAAGGAAAATGCGTGCACCCTAAAACCAAAGTATCGGGCGGATTATTGTCATTAAATAAAGGCTGTAAATAGCG